>JBFLYM010000018.1:0-20661 GCA_040757035.1 Microcaldota archaeon
CCGTGTGTTGGTTTGTTATATGTTCATGAACGAATCGTCGTTCATGACACCTCAAACTGTTCAAAACTGTTTGAGCACCCACCTAAAAACCCTCAACCAGTTTTGGAGGGGTTTCCCCCTCCGCGGTCGGTCCATATCCCTTTCTTTTTAAAAAAAAGAAAGGTCTGGGGGATCCACCCCAAAGAAAAAACGATTCGTTGGGGGAGGGTCAGGAAGACCCTCAAACTGGGGAGGGGGCGAAGCCCCCTCCGCGGTTCGGGTTAGATTGGAAATAGATAAATCATAGTTATTGCAATCCATTTCATTATTTTATGCAGCATTTTATTGTACCATTGATTTCTGCTCTCTATCACCTTCAGTAAGGCTTTAAATACTTCCCGTTCGCCAGGTCCCATTTTACTCTCTGTAACTTTTTTATGTTCTTTTCCATCTACGACCGTAATCTCTTCCTGCTTGCCTATCTGTTTTTTTGCTTGTTCAAACCACGGAGGTAGCGAAGATGGCTTTTTTTGCATTGCTTTTATGAAATCATAAGCATTTATTGGTCTTTGTTTTACTTCTGTTTCTGCAAGTTGCTGCGCCTCTTCTGGATTTTTTCCTACTTGAATATATTCCTGTTTTTTCTTTTCTATTCCCATAAATGCTTCCTTCCATGGAATTGCTGCAGCCTCATCCACAAGAGCTTTGAGATCAGCAGATGCATAACCCATAGTCGCCATTGCAATGCGCCAGTAAGGTATCCTTGCAAGCGGTCTTTTTTTTGCATGCATTTTTACTATGGCTACTCTCGATACCAAATCTGGTTCAGGGATATAAATCGCCTTTCCAAATCTTCCGCTTCTTCTCAATGCAGGATCAACGTCCCATGGGGCGTTTGTTGCTGCGATAACAAGCACGTTTTGATTCGCAGCTTCTATTCCATCCATTTCGTAAAGCAATTGATTGACAGCCATCTTCATATATTGTGCGCCTTCTTGCTGATCTCGTCTCCCGCCAAGCGCATCCACTTCGTCAAAAAAAAGCACGCACGGTGCATTTTTTCTTGCAAGTTCAAAGACTTTGTGAATATTTTTTTCGGTATTTCCGACATACATATCTAGTAAATCAGAAAGTTTTGCATTTATAAAATTTGAAGTACATTCGCCTGCCGCAGCCTTTACGATATAAGTTTTTCCGCAACCAGGAGGTCCATACATTAATATTCCTCCACCTCCCAATTTTCCGTATTTTTTAGCAAGTGTTGGATTTATCATTGGGTAAACAACGCATTCGCGGATTTCTTCCTTCATTTTCTCCATGCCAGCAACATCGCCAAAATTCATTTTTGGTTTCTGGAGCATTTTTATGTCTCCTGTTCCGCTTGCTGTTCCGCTCCCGGCACCTTCACCTCCAGATTGTTTTTTCGCTTTTACTCCATCTAAATGCGTTTTTGCTTCCGCAAAATCTGGTTTGAGTTCTATTGCTTTTTCATAATCTTTTATCGCATTGTCTAAATCGCCAGCGTATTCATACGCAAGTCCTCTAAGGTGCCATGCTTCCGCAAAATCTGGTTTGAGTTCTATTACCTTTGTAAAGTCCGCAACCGCTTTATCATATTCCTCAAGCGAAGCGTACGAAAGTCCGCGATTGTAAAATGCCTTTAAATAGCTTGAATTAAGACTAATCGCTTTGTCATAATCCTTTATCGCATTTTGAAAATCTTGTTTTCGGTAAAACGCATCACCTCTATTATTATATATTATAGGGTTGTTTGGGTCAAATTCAGCACTTTTTGTATAATCAGCTAAGCTTTTTTCAAAATTTTTAAGTTGATAATAACTTAATGCGCGATTGAAATACGCTTCTGAAAATACAGGATTAAGAAGAATCGCCATATTGTAATTTTTTATCGCCTTTTCGTAATCGCCTTGTTCATAAGAGTCGTTACCTATTTGATAATACATTCGTGCATCTACTGGATTTGGTTTTTGCGGTTCCATCATAATCTAACCATTATAATCTAATTCTAATCATTATTAATCATTATGATCTAACTATAATAATCTAAGATTGAAAGCTTAAGTTTAAATAACATTTTGATTTATGTTTAATCTATGAAAAAAGGACAGGTAACAATAGGGCGAGTAGCAAGGGGAAGGGTAGCAGAAGGAGAAATAGCGAGAGAGCACATGGTAAAGAGAGGGCACATGGCAAAAGGACAAGCAGCAATAGAATATTTCATGAATTATGGATGGGCATTGCTTATTCTTGCAATTATAATGAGCATAATATCTTTTACAGGAGTTTTTAATCCAAATTATTTTATAATGGAAGAATGCTATGCCGGCCCTTTGTTTACTTGCAGATCACAACTTGTTTCAGGAACACCAATAGAACCAACAAAATTGTATATGAACATTTCTAACAATGCTGGTTATACAATAAATTTGACAAATATAACTTTTACTTTCAAAGATTTTGGCGGTATTCCCATTGTTGTCTCTGCCCTTGTAAACCAAAATCTCAATAGCGGAAATTCTTCTATAATCACAGCAATATTTCCAGCAGAGATTAAAAAAGGCGTTTCAAAAAAAATATATATGAATATTTCTCATTATATTTGTGCGGAAGAAGTAAACCCATCTTGTACATCCGATCCTGATTTTTTACGTTCGGTAAGCGGAAGAATTGTTGCGCAAGCAAATTAAGCAAATCACAAATTAATTACAGATTAATCATAAATTGAATACGAATTGAATACAGATTGAATTGAATATAGATTAAATACAAATAAATTAAAGAGAAATTAGAAAAAAATTAGGATGAAATTGAAAGGAATAATCATGGGTAACATAAAAAAGGCAGTTGAACTTACCAATGTGCTTATTTCTCTGCCACATACAAAATATCTTCTTTTATTTATGATACTAATAGGTTTACTTTTCGGTATTTTTGCATCGCTGATTTCAGGGAAAACAAATATAGAAAGTGTTTTTCAAGGCGCGCTTCAGGGATTATTTCTCCTTGCAATACCGGCAATACTCGCTTCATTACTCATTAAGCTCATGATACGGCGGATACAATTTAAACGCATACTCGCAGCTTCATTGATAGGACAGATTATATATGCGCTCGCGTATGTTGCATATTTTTTATTAATAGGTATATCGTTTCAGTACAAAGAAGCGATAATCTTTTTTGCGGCATCATTCGCATTTGTGATATGGTTTATGATAGCGCGTTTTGTCTTTATTCTAAAATGGCGCGCGTTTCTTTTTGCGGCAATTCAAATTATTCTTTATGGATTTTTTTTGATTAGTGGCAGTATGGTCTCAATCTCTGGCGAACCTGGCATAATAATCGGAAAGTTTTTTATTGCGTCGCTGATTTTTCTTGGATTTGTATATATCTTCTTCCTTATAATTAACGCGCCAATGAAAAGGAGTTTTGGATTAGATACTTTGGATGCGGTCTCGCTTTTTTTGGCGCATTGGTTTTACGAATCAAAAGATATAGAAGAAGAGTTTGAACGCGTTGGTGAAGAAGCCGAAACAATTATTTCTGCGTTTCTCTTTAGAAGAAAAAAGGATGATATCGCATTTGTAATTCCTTATGTGCATTATGGTCCGTTTGGTTCGTTGGGCGGCAGCAATTTTTCTTATTTAATCGCCGAAGAACTAAAAAAGAGATATAAATTAAATGCATTTGTTTTTCATGGAACGGCTACTCATGATCTGAATCCAGTAGCTTCTGATGAACTGGACAAGATAATTTCTTCTTTCAATATTGGATTTAAAAACGCAAAATTTGGAAAATCATCGGTCGTCTTTTCGCGCGGTTTTTGCATGGAATGTTTTGCAGAATCCTTAATATTTAATAACTCTGCGCTACTTAATAACTCGGCATTTATCGGAATCTCGCGCGCTCCGCAAACAACAGAAGACATAAATTTCGGACTTGGACTCGCGATAATGAGCGAAAGCGAAAAACATATCCCCCTGGTTTCTGTTGTAGATCAACACAATGCTGAAACAGGCGAAATAACAAGCTTTGAACCAGGAAATATACCAGGATTCAATTATTTGGACGCGGTTTCTGATTCGCTTTCAAAATCGCTTTCAAAAAAAGCCGATAAAAAAGCCGAGAAACAAGAATTGCAAATAGGAATTTCTTTGAAATATCCGCAAATTCCAAAACTCGGGGCGGCTGGAATAAAACTCGCAATATTTTCTACTGTTCCAAGATATGTTCTTATACTTATAGATTCAAATGGAATTAAACCAGAAACGCGCGAAAAAATAATTATTGAAATTAAAAAATTCGGAAAACAAAAAGGAATGGATTTTGAAGTTGGTATCTATACCACGGATACGCACGCAATGAATGCGGTACGCGGTGTACTTAATCCGATAGAAAATGAATGTGACATTATTGAAACAATAAGAAAAGCTGTTTCTGAAGCGATTGATGATATGCAACCAGCATCTTTTGCCTCGTTTAAAAATAGATTTAGGATAAACGTACTCGGCGCGAAGCAAAGTATAGAAATAGTTTCAACATTGAATGCGATCATTGCAATCGCAAAAATTGCTGCGCCTCTTGTGATAATCGGAAGTATAATTTCAATACTTTGGATAATTTCAAAGATATAGTTTATTTTATAATTTATTTTAAAAGCGATGTTATAAGTAATGTCATAAGTGATGTTATGGATATAGAAAAAAGAATTGAACTTGTTTGCAAGGCTCCGACAGAAGAGATAGTTACACAAGAGGATCTGAAAGAAATATTTGAAACTTATAATTGTCCACGTCATTATATAGGTTTTGAAATTTCTGGAAAAGTACATATAGGAAGTGGTTTGACCTCTCTATTCAAAATACGCGATTTTTTGGATGCCGGTATCAAACCAACCATCCTCCTTGCAGACTATCATGCATGGATAAATGGAAAATTAGGTGGCGATCTGCAAAAAATTCAGGAAATTGCACTTGGCTATTTTAAGCACGCGTTTATCTCTCTTGGTCTTGGCGAGAATAAAGTGGACTACGTGCTCATGAGTACAATATGCAATGCCGAATATTGGAAAACAGTATTAAATATCGGACGCAGTACTTCAATGAATCGCATTCTCAGGACAATAACAATAATGGGAAGAAAGGAAAGCGAAGTGGCGAATGCTTCAGCTTCGGCAATTTTTTATCCGGCAATGCAGGCCGCGGACATAGTGGCACTTGATGCGCAAATCGTACATGCGGGGATGGATCAGCGAAAAGTGCACATACTCGCACGTGAAATCTTTCCAAAATTGGGAATAAAGAAATTTGCAGCAGTACACTGTCATATGCTTCCAGGTCTGCAAGGATCTAAAAAAATGGATTATCTGTCTGAAGAAGGCAAACTGGATGCAAAAATGAGCAAAAGCAAACCGTCTTCTGCGATATTCATTCATGATTCCGAAGAAGAAATAAAATCAAAAATAACAAGGGCATTCTGCCCGGAAAAAATTATTGAAGGGAATCCGCTAATTGAATATGCCAAATATATTTGCATGCGCAACGAACCATTGAAGGTTGAGCGAACTGCGAAGTTTGGTGGTGATGTTGAGTTCGCAAATGCAGGACAATTGGAAGCTGCCTATTTGGATGGCAAATTGCATCCAGCTGATTTGAAAAACGCTGTTGCAAATAAATTAGTTTCAATCCTGAAGCCTTCGCGCGACTATTTTGCAAGGCATCCGGAATATTTGGAGCAGATAAATGCGACAATAGCAAACATTTGATTAAATGGACCGAAGCCAACGTTGGTGTTGATAATAGAGGTGTTAATATAACAGAATTTACAGAATTGTGTCTTTCTCCAAAAACTTTGGAAGGAATAAATTATATGGGGTTTACTAATCCAACAGAAGTTCAGGAAAAAACCATCCCTATGATATTGAGTGGGAAAGAGGTGATGGCAAGAAGCAAAACAGGAAGCGGAAAAACTCTTGCGTTTGGCATAAGTATATTCGAACTTCTTAATTCGAATAAAATAAAGAAAGCAATTATAATCGCACCGGTGCGTGAACTTGCCATTCAAATCATGAACGAGCTTAGGATGATAGGTAAATTTTATCGCTATAGGATTATTTGCGTTTATGGCGGACAGCCAATAGACGCTCAAATAAGATTGCTTCGCAACAATGTGGATATATTGGTTGCGACGCCAGGAAGACTTCTTGATCTCTTTGAAAGAGGAATAATAGATCTAAACGAATATGATTTCGTTGTTTTAGATGAAGCCGACAAAATGTTTGAAATGGGATTTGTTGATGATGTAGACAAAATAATTTCAAACACTTCGTACGCGCGCAAAATTCAGCTTTTTTCCGCGACAATAACCGAAGATGTTCAACGCATCGCCATAAAATACATAAAAACGCATGAGCTTGTGGAAATTGGTGAGATTGACAAACCACACCAGATAATAGAGGAAAGAATTGAAATAGAACGCTCGCAAAAATTTGATAAATTAGTAGAAATAATTAAATATCACAGGCAAATCGATTCAAAAGGAAAAATTCTTATTTTTGTTGCGACTCAGCGCGCAAGCGAGTATCTTGGTAAGCGTCTATTTGCGGCAGGGATAGAAGCGACATACATTCATGGTGATGTAACACAACGCAGAAGAGAGAACATTATGTATAGTTTTAAACAAGGTATTACTGATGTATTAGTTGCAACCGATATTGCTGCGCGCGGTTTGCACATCGAGGGTATTACACTTATAATAAATTACGATGAGGCTATAGATAACTTCACTCATATCCATAGAGTAGGAAGAACTGGAAGAATGGACGCGGCTGGAAAGGCGATAACATTTGTTGAACGCAATCCTTTTTTTAGAAAAAGAATGATGCACCCTGGGTTTAGACCCAAAGTTGGACCCTATAATCCTTATGCCAGGTCAAGAAGAAGATTAGGAAGAAGAGAAGATGGAAAGCGCGGCACGCGGCGCTTTGGTAATAACTTTGGCAGTGAATTGCGTAGAAAAAGACAAAGATTTATACGTAGATAAAACTTATTTTAAAGAAAGTTTTTATCCGAAAACATAAATTTATAAACCCTTCCTAACCTCCTCCACCACTCTTTCCAAATACATACAAAAGAGCGTACGATATAAGTGTACTTGCAATTCCTATTCCTGCAAGTAAATTGATATCTGTTTCAGTTCGTATTATCATCCAAAAATAGGTAATTCCAGCACCAATTAGTAAAGCAACAATAAATCTAAGAATATTCATTATTGTACTCGCCATGTTTAGTCGCCTGATTGTATTTTGGCAACGACAATCACATCTTCAACCGATTTCACATTTTTATACATAACACTTTTTTCCTTAAGCACCCTTCGTGCCTCTTCTTTTGAAGCAGGAAGCGGTTCAAGGAGCACTCTTACTACTTCTCCACTTTCGGTATCAAGAATAAAATCTTGTGCGTTTCCAATAAATTTACCAGTGTCGGTAAAAATGTCCATTCCATACATCCTAGAGAGTTTTGTAGTCATTTTTTCACCTTATTTTCGTATTATCCTCAATTTATTATTATATGTTATTTATTATATGTTTATTATAATTTGTTATTGTATATACATTTAAAATATTATGTTTACGATTTTACGATCGACTTTTTAACTTTTCTTATTCTATTTTATTTATGCAGGGATGGCGGAGCCCGGTCAAATTCGTTTCCAATTTTTGGTTTAGGATCGCGGAGGCTATACGCGCCAGACTCAAGATTTGAAATTTAAGAAAAGCAATGCTTTTCTTAATGAGCAATCTGATGCCCTAGCGGCTACGCAAGTTCAAATGTCAGCCCAAGGGGGCGTTGCCCCCTTAGTCCGACACCGCCCAAACCCCCACAAAACAATACAACAGAATGTCAGCCCAAGGGGGCGTTGCCCCCTTAGTCCGACATCTTGCAAACGACGTTTCGTTCGCAATCTCTCCAGAAGCTTCGCTTCTGTAGACCGCCCAAACCCCAAAAAGAAAAACAGATGTTGATAATAATACAACAAGATCTGTATCAACCCCAAAGAAAAAACTATCTATTTTGGTGTTTTGGGGGAGGGTCAGGAAGACCCTCAAACTGGGGAGGGGGTTTCCCCCTCCGCGGTTCGGTTTGGTTGAAAATCTTGCTCCCTGCATTTATATTGCGTTTGAGTTCTTAGGGTTTTTGAGCGGTCTGCAAGAGCTTGCTCTTGTAGAGTCTGCAGCTGTGCAATCCATATTCGAATTCGAGCCAGTGTTGTAAAAAATGTTCGGAATTACTGAAGCCAAACAAACCGAAAAGTATTTAAAATAATACTATGTAACTTAAATAGTTATATTTCTATTTAAAATTTCTATTTAAAGGTGAAAAAATGAAAAAACCATATAAATTATATAATATTAGATTATCATTCCTTATTTTCCTTTTTATATTTACATTGTCATTATCTCCTAACGTAAGTGCTGTTCATTATCCTTCTGTGAGCGTTAACCCAACTTCTATTGATGGTTTGTGGACACCTGCTAATGTAAACTTTACAATATCCAATGGCGCTACTTCTCCTGCTAATATCACTGCTTTTAATATTACTGCACCTGCAGCAATTGCATTTATTGGAATTGCCTCTACGAATAGTGGATTAACATGCTCAAATAATGCTAGTTTAGTTAATTGCACAGGTGCAAATGTTGGAAATGGTTCTTCTACTTGGGTGCAACCAACTGTAAATGCTACAAGCGTTGGAAATAAAACCTTTAGTGTAAATACACTGGATAATGCAACTAATACAAATTCCACAACTGTTAATTTGACTGTTTACGGATTGGCTAGTAGTATTAATGTGTATCCGTCCTCTAATACTTATTTGAAAGGCCTAGTAAATAGTGGATGTAAAGTGATAGACACGAATACAAGTGGATCAATTTCTAGTTATTTTGTAAATGCTACATTAAATAACACGCAAATGTGGACGAATAATACAAATGCGAGCGGAGATATTTCAGGTGTTTTGAACACAACAACGGTTCAAGATGGTGTTTATATTCTTTATTGTAGAATTTATGATGATTCAACTCTATTTTATAAAAGATTTGCTGATGGCTCTTCAACTAACATAACGGTTGATAATACTCCGCCTTCTATTTCCTTTGTTTCTCCAACACCTGCAAATGGAGCATACATCGTAGGCATTCAAACAATCAATGTAACCGCTTCAGATGCTAATGGAATTAGCACAATTAAAATATTCATAGATGACCAAAATGTGAAAAACTGCACTTCTTCACCTTGTGAATATACTTGGAATACTTCTACATATTCTGATGGAAATCACTCTTTCAATGCAACCGCAAATGATACGCTAAATAACATAAACCAAACAGAAACAAGAACAGTAACCGTAGATAGCATACCTCCAAACGCTAATCTCACAATCTCTCCATCAAATTGGACTTCGCAAAACACAATAAATTATACACCAAGTTGCTCGGATAATATAGCTCTTGCTTCTTGCATTACATATGTCAGAAATTGTGGTCCAAATATATTAATACCTTGCACAGGAGCTTGGACGCAAATCAGTACTTCACAAGGGCAACAACAATATAACATGTCACAAGCGCACATGAGATATGAATTCAAGACAAACGCAACAGATAACACAGGAAACATAAACGAAACCTCAATCCAAAGTGTAATGTATATAATTAATCTGACAGGAGCACCATACTTTAGCAATATAGACTGGATGCTCAGCACATCGCACAATATAACATTCTGCGTTTCAGAGGATCTTCAAAATTATCCAGCGATTAGCGTAAAACAAGAGGATGGAAACCTAACAAACGCAACCTATAATGGCATGCCACAAGATCTATGTTACAAATATATTGCAAGCACACCTTCAAACTCCCCAATAAAGGAAATGAGGATAGATGGAACTGATTTTAATGGAGAAATTGGCGTTCTTAATTATAAGTATGAGAACGAATCTATCGCCAACCAATTGCTTACATTCCCTAATACAAGTATTACGATTAATTTCACAAACCTTCCGCAAGGTAATTTTGATCTTGAAGTTCAACAACTTGAGACAAAACCGCTCTCGCCACCACCAAATGCGCTCCCATTATATTATTCGATCGTTTCAAACTTAACAGATGGAACATTTAACGCAACGGTATGTTTCAATTATACAGACGCAGCGCTTGCTATAGCAGGTATAACAAATGAAAACAAACTCAGGTTATCATACTGGAATGGAACAACATGGAAAGTGATTTCCCAGGCTACTATTTACCCAAATGAAAATAAAGTATGTGCAATGCTTGATCATTTCACGAACTTCTCATTAAACAGCGTTGTTTATGTAAACGGAACAGATATAACAAAAGATTGGACGAGTTATATAGCAAATAATCTTTATTATGATGGAATTCTACAATTAAACTTTACAAGCGGATTGGCTTTTGATGATAATGTAACAAGAATTGATGCAACATGGAATGGAACAGCAAATAATTCAGCCATAACGACCTCAATATATAATGATACAGATGCGAATGGAATATTCAATAAAAGTTTGGATACGCTCATAAGCTCATGGATAACATTTACTGGTGGCGTGGCGTACTTCAACAGCACAAACATTAATTATGGAGGCTTAAATTATATACCAGTACCTGCAAGTGGAACTCGAATATTATTCATTGTTTATAACTTTACTTCAGGACAGGCCAGCAATACAACAATGGATGCATGGATTGACACCGCAGGGATAAAGATGAGTGCATCAGGAAATACAACAGAACCTATAAATCCGGATGGATATGCAAAGGTAGATATTACAAATCCATCTGTAATCAGTAGTGCTTCTGTAGCTTCATATACCTCTCAATGCGGAATTAATTTCACAAACACAAGCATCGTTACTTATACTCCAACATGCACTGACTCATACAGCGGTGTAGCAACGTGTATCACTTATGTTAGATATTGCACTATTACGAATCCCGCAACAGCATGCACAACAAATTGGAGTGAGATTAGTAATAATCAAA
Source organism: Microcaldota archaeon (assembly GCA_040757035.1). Lineage (GTDB taxonomy): Archaea > Micrarchaeota > Micrarchaeia > Anstonellales > Bilamarchaeaceae > JAHJBR01. The sequence continues at coordinate 11,069 of JBFLYM010000018.1, forward strand.
CAGTAAATCAAACATACAATATGACATCAAATGGAAGATATGAATTTAAAACAAACACAACGGATAATGTATATAATTCAAACGAAAGTAGTCTATGGATTATTGTTAAGGACTCTTTACTTTCAAATATAAGCAATATAATCCCAGGAAATAATTCGGTTGTTACTACACTTTCACTAAATATTGGAAGTTCGTATATCCATCCAACAGGCTCGTACCTACGAGATGGAATTATACAAATAGATGGTGGTGCACAGAACAGTACATTTGATTATACAAGCAATTGTATATATACATCTACAGCAAATTGGTCTGGATTCACTCTTACAAATGGCTGGCACAATGTTACAATGATAGTGAATGACAGCGTAAACACAAAAAGAATTGATTGGAGATTTAAAATAAACAGTTCATTGCAAAATCAAAGCATCCAGCTTAATCCAAAATGGAACCTGATCTCTCTTGCATTAGTTCCTGACAATGACAATATCTCTTCGGTGCTTGCAAGTATAATAGATGATGTAGAAATTGTTTGGACATACGATTCTGCAACCGCAACTTGGTTGTCTTATATACCAGGAGGAACAAGTTCATTAACAACGCTTAAAGAGGGCAAAGGCCATTGGATAAAAATGAAAGACCCGAGTATTTCAAATAATTTGGCTATTGCAGGCACGTATGGCTATCCACAAGGTGGAGGAGCGCCAGAAATTATACCAACCTTTTCAGTAAAAGCTGGTTGGAACTTAGTAAGTGTACATCTAACGAAACCATCTACACAGATATGCGTGGTGTTTAACGGTTTGGGTGCATGTTCGAGCACAGCAAACGATGCTTTACTTAAATCAACTATTGGATTTAATGCAAGTAGTCAACAGTATTATTCGGTTTCATCTTATCACCAAAATGCAGAAAATGTTACTCGTGGTGAAGGATACTGGATATATGTAAGTACAAGTGGGACATATCCACCAGCAGGCTAATCCCTGATGAGAACTATGAGAGGGGCGCGGGGGGGCCCTATTTTTAAGGTTAAATTATGAGAAATTTTTTTGCTTTTCTATTGGTTTTTACGCTTATATTGAACACGGTGAATGCGCAGACAAACCCACCGGAGATTCCACATCAATTTTATGGATTTGTAACTATCGCAAATCAATCCGCACCAGCCAATACAATAATAACCGCACAAATTGGAAGCAAAAATAGCACGGTATTTACAAAATATGATGGAACATATGGTTGTTGCAATTCGCTATGCACTCCTGATATCTGCCCATCCGACGTTTTCTATGTTAGCAGAAACGATACAAATACGAGCGTATTGTTTTATGTTAGCGATGTAAATATAGTAAACACAAGTTTTCAAATGGGTGGTTATACCTTCTTAAACCTTTCTTGGCCAACCGATATATTTCCACCATCAATTTTCAATTTTGGTCCAAATGGCACAATTACCACGAATTCAACTACATTGACAGCTTCAACAAATGAGATTGCACGATGTAGAATTGGTGCAACACCGAATGTTCCTTATGACAATATGCCTTCAGCTTCAACAACCGCACTAAGCACAATTCATGCATGGAATGTTGATGAACTTACGTCTGGAAACTATGTATATTATGTAAGATGCGTAGATCAAGTTGGGAACAAAAATCCAACAGACGCTATTATCAATTTTATTGTAAGTCTTTCAGAATCAGAAGGAGTGTCTACAGAACTAACGCCTCCCTTTATTACCCCTACTCAAATATGTAAAGAAGACTGGATTAATGTTAGCAACCAGTCATTGTATCTTCAGAGGTGTATACTTCCAGGAAATACATCTGTTTTTTCTCTTTTCTTAGAGCATAATGGAGACCGAATTCTCAATAATTTAGAATTTAAGGAAAAACTTCCGACAGAGGTAGCAAGTAAAGAGAATGAATTGAAAATTAGCTTAAAACCAGAAAGATTTGAACAAGGCTCACTTATTCTTGTATGGGTGTTTGAAAAACTTTCGCCAAAGGAAAGTATTAGATTGAATTATTCCGTTAATAAGATGTTGAGCGCACCGATCCTTGAAAAATTCACAATATCCGAAATAAAAGAAATTGGACTAGTTGAAGTATTAAATCCAATTCTAGTCACACAATGCACGAAAGATGAAGACTGTCCAGATGATGAATACTGTAAGAATCAGATTTGCCTGCCGGTTAGAGGTATATGTGGATATGTTAGCAATCATAGATGGATAAAGTATGAATGTTGCGAAGATGCGGATTGCGAAGTAAATGAAAAATGCGAAGAGCATAAATGCGTTCAAAAACCAATATCCATGGTTAGATGTGGTGATGGTAAATGTGAAGGCAATGAAACATGTGAGTCCTGCCATCAAGATTGTGGAAAGTGCCAAATTCTACCTCTACCATCTCCAAAAACACCTGCTTTTGATTTTAAGCTTCTTTTGATTATATTTATAGGTATTGTTATATTACTTTGCATTATAATTGGCGGTTTCTTATATTTATCAATGAAAAAAGAAAAGAAATGATTGTGATGAAGCGACATTCTCAATCCACCGCTCTCCAAACTAAAAAACAAAAATCCGCATGTTTGTAGCACTTGTGCGGATTAGCAAACTCATATTTTCATCCGAATTCTGTTGTGTTTGTAGATATATAATTTACCCAAATTCCGCAAATTAATGTTTGGTTTGTGATATACCGATCCACTAAAAAAACGTGGATCGCATATACGCATAAACCTTCACGGCCTAAAGGCCGTAGCTTCCTTAAAATGATAAAATGATAATGCAAAAGCATTTGCCTTTAGGGGAAGCCGTAGGAAAGGAAGCTCGGTTCTCATCCTAAGGCACAAACGCCTTAGGCTTCCGAACCGTGAAGGTTTACCAATCGAGATAAAACCTAAAAAACAAAATCTGAAAAACTTAGTTGGTTGCGTATAAGGCAAAAGAAGTACAATAGATTAAAAAGTTCTTGCTTATAATTTAATTGTTGATGACATCGCTCCAGTCTGAATATGTGATGAACGGAGTAGCTACTGAATTGAACGCATCAATCCAAAACCAACGAGCTTAAAGCTTACGCAACTCGCTTCGCGAAAAAACAATAAGTGATTTTATGCTAAAAGAAAATGTTGAAATCTGGAATGATGCCGCGAAAAGTTTGGAATTTCAGCAAAACTTTCACGGTTCGGCAGAGTGTTATGAACGCGCAAGAAAATTTGGAGATGAAAGTTCTGAAACATTACTCAATTTGGCGGTTTCTTATATCAAGCTTTACCGCTTTTATTTGCACGATAAATATCTCGCAAACGCAAAAAACTTTTTAATTTCCGGAATAGAAAAAGACAAAGATAATCCAAAACTTCACCACTATCTTGGAATGGTATATCTCGCCCTCGGAGAAAAAGAAACCGCTATGCAGGAATTTGTTTATGAATCTGAAAAAACAGGAGGAGAGAATGATACGCTTTTCCATTTTGATTACGCCAATCATGCTCCTGACGTAAAATTAGATTCAGAATTAGACTTAGAGTTAGACTTTGATGAATCGGATATTTATAAATTATTACCGGATCCGCTATTATACAAAATTTTTGATATAGTGAGCGCATTTCCACTAGACAAATCGCTCCTTGAAAGTCTGAAAGGGACCTATGGCGAACGGGATAGCGCGACGCTTACAGCACTTTATTTGCGTTCAATCTACTTCAAAATTTTTGAAGACGCGAATTTTGCAAAACAGCTGGATCTTTCCGCAGATCAAGAAAAATGGGAGTCGCTCTTGGTATTTTTTGTGCGCGGAATAAACGACGATTCAAAATTGCTGATCAAAAAATCGCGCAGCGACGAAGGTAAACTTGATGTTTCAAAGTTACCTGCATACACGCGCCTTCTTATAGAAAGATATAGACGTGAAATACTTTCGTTTTCTTATAATAAGGAAAGCTTTAGAGCGCTTATTAATCTTCCGCTTAAGAAACTTGAAGCAATAAATTTTGCGTGCGAGGAAGCAAAACGCGCAATTGAATCTGGAGAAGGAAAACGCTCTATGAAAACAATAATGGAAAGATTAAGGGGAATTGGTTTGGCGCACAAAAAAACAAACAATACTTTTTCGCTTTCCGACGCGCTTGTCCAAAACTTTGAAGAAGCAGAACGCTTTAATCTGAAATTTGCACGCGGACAATACGATGCAGAATTTTTCATTCTCTTTTATAATCTTTTAAAAAGCAAGCGCTTTGCGTACACATTGGAACTTGCTAAAAAGATAAGAGCACTTTATGAAGAAAGCGAAACAATTGCATATATCAAGGATATTTTTTCTTCGCTTTCGCTTAGCGAAGATGAAAAATTTGAGATAATTTCTGAGGTTTGATACAGTTATTCCTGATGAAGGACACATAATATCTCAAATAAGTCAAATCAAAGTGGTGTACTCAATAGATGAGTATATTATTTATTCGCTTTAAATTATACTGATCCAAACGAGATTTTGTTTTCTGAGAAGCAATAAAAATAAAAATTATGTGAAAATTATACAAGGTTGATCTTATGAGAATAGTAATGACGCATGCTGATTTTATTGAAATAGAGCCGAAACAAAAAGCGATCAAAAATGCGGAAAAAGTGGAAATGGAGAAAAAAAGATATGAAGAACTGTTGGTTGTATTTTCTGCGGTAGAAGCCAGCGATGAAAATATTGAAGAAATCGCGAAGAAAACAGCAAGCGAAATTGACAGTGTTGCAAAGCAAGTGAAGGTGCAAAATGTACTAATTTATCCGTTTGTTCATTTTACTTCTAAACCTGCCACTCCGAAAACTGCTTTTGCAGTGCTGGAGAAAATCGTGGAGAACATGAACACTATGGGCTACAACGCGAGGCGCGCTCCTTTCGGCTGGTATAAAGCGTACACTCTTAAATGCAAAGGCCATCCGCTCAGCGAACTTTCGCGCGAGATAACGATAACAGAGGCTGGAGCAGCGCTTGCGCTTGAGGCAAATAAAGAAAGAGCGAGTAGGGAAAGAGCAAATGAAGAAAAGGCAGATAAGGAAAAAGTTACTGCTACTGTTATTGGCGATGAAGAAAATATCCCAACTTCCTTAAGAGCCGAGGAAAAAATGAAAAGCAGATTTTATATTTTGGATTTAGACGGCAATTTGCACGATGCCGATAAATTTGATTATGCCAAAAATAAAAATAAAAATGAGGGTAAGAATGAGAACAAAAATGAAGATGAGAATGAAAAACTGGGCAAGGTTGCGCTGTACGAAATGAAAAAAGTGCGTGTATATGAAACCGAACCGCCACACATAAAACTAATGAAAGAGCACAAACTTGTGGATTACGAGCCAGGAAGCGATTCGGGTAATTTCAGGTGGTGCCCAAAGGGCAGGTTGATGAAAAAAATCCTTGAGCGGGCGATAACAAATTTTTGCGTAGATTACGGCGCAATAGAAGTGGAAACGCCAATTATGTACGATTTTGAGCATCCTTCACTCAAGAAATATCTTAATCGGTTTCCGGCAAGGCAGTATGTGGTACTGTCAGACGATAAAAAGTTTTTCCTCAGGTTTTCCGCGTGCTTCGGACAATTTCTAATTTCACACGACATGATAATAAGCTACAAACAACTCCCGCTTAAGATATATGAACTTACAAGATACAGTTTTAGAAGAGAACAGGGCGGCGAACTCGCAGGCCTTAAAAGGCTCAGAGCATTCACCATGCCAGATATGCACACTATGGCAGCGAGCATGGAACAGGCAAAGCTTGAAGTTGAAGGGCAGATTGCAAAGAGCTTGGAATGGAACAAAAACCTTGGTTTGGACATAGAAGTCGCGTTCAGGGCGCAAACGGATTTTTTTAATGAAAACAAAGAATGGTATGTCTCATTGGCAAAAAAAATCGGGAAAGCGGTTCTCCTTGAACTTTTTGACGAGCGCTACGCATATTTTATAACGAAGTTTGATTTTAATTTTGTAGATGCGGTTGACAAGGCGAGCGCGCTCGGTACAGTACAAATAGATGTGGAAAATGCCGAAACTTATGATATAAGTTATGTGGATGAAAAGGGGCAGAAGAAGCGTCCTTATATTCTCCACACTTCGTTCAGCGGGGCTATTGAAAGAGTGATTTACGCACTTCTTGAAAAAGAAGCAATGCGAATGAAGAATGGAAAAAAAGGAATGTTTCCGCTCTGGCTTGCGCCAACACAGTTAAGAATAATCCCAATAGGGGAAAGACATCTTGCATTTGCAAATGAACTTTTGGAAAGGGGTCAGTTACTGGGACTACATGGGCTGCCTGGAAGGCGAGTGCGTGCGGACATTGACAATAGTGGCGAAACCCTTGGGAAGAAAATCAGAAATGCAGAAATGGAATGGTGCCCATACATAGCTGTAATTGGGGATAAAGAAATAGAAAGCGGCAAGCTTGCGGTCACAATACGAGAAAGTGGTGAGAAAAAAGAGATGCTGCTTGAGGAGGTACTTTCGGAGATAGAGAAAAAAACTGAAGGTATGGTTTTTGAACAGATTTCGTTCGGGAAAACAACCGGTTCAAGACCTGTGATTTAATACGATTTTTATTGCATGATTTTTATGGCAAATATAACGAGCGATCTGGAAATTAGCAGAACTATAAAACTAAAACCTATTTGGAAAATTGCTGCAAAACTCGGTATAAGAAAAAACGAGCTTGAACTCTATGGAAATTATAAAGCAAAAATCCCGCTTTCGTATTATGAGAAACTGGAAAATAACCCTAATGGAAAACTTATTCTTATCACTGCGATCACTCCAACAAGTCTCGGAGAAGGCAAAACAACAACATTGATAGGCCTGGCGCAAGCACTCGCAAGATTAAATAAAAAGATAATATGCGCGTTACGCGAACCGTCTTTAGGTCCGGTATTTGGTATAAAGGGGGGCGCAACGGGCGGAGGGTATTCTCAGGTAGCTCCGATGGAGGATATCAATCTACATTTTACTGGAGATATTCATGCGATTACCTCAGCAAATAATTTGCTTGCCGCAATGATTGACAACCATATTTTTCAGGGCAACGAACTTAGATTCAAGAGCGTAGTCTGGAAAAGATGCATTGATATGAATGACAGAGCGCTTAGAAAAATAAAAGTTGCGCTTCTTCCTCCGGGACACGAACGCGATGATGGGTTTGATATAAGCGTTGCGAGTGAAGTGATGGCGATTTTTTGTTTATCCAATAATCTGAATGATCTCAAACAAAAATTAGGTAATATCATAGTTGGATATAACGAAAATGATGAACCTATATTTGCGAAAAATCTAAAGGCTGAGGGTGCGATGACTGCGCTTTTGAAGAACGCGCTAAATCCAAATTTAGTGCAAACTCTTGAAGGAGTTCCTGCATTTGTTCACGGAGGGCCTTTTGCGAACATCGCGCATGGCACAAACAGCATAGTAGCGACAAAAATGGCGCTTAAACTCGCTGATTATGTTGTAACCGAAGCGGGTTTTGGTTCTGATTTAGGGGCGGAAAAATATTTTGATATAGTTTCAAGGTATGGAGGATTTTTGCCAGACGCTGTTGTTATAGTAGCGAGCATAAGAGCGCTTAAACTACATGGAGGTGCTAACAAAGACGAATTAAAAAATGAAAATATTGCCGCAATTGAAAATGGATTCGTTAATTTAAACAGACATGTTGAAAACATACGCAAATTTGGGATTGAACCTGTGGTCGCAATAAACAGATTTCCACATGATACGCTGGCCGAATTAGAAACATTAAACAAACTTTGTAAAAAACAAAACATAAATTTTGCACTTTCTGAAGTTTGGGCAAACGGAGGAAAAGGAGGAATTGTGCTCGCAAAAAAAATAATTTATGCGCTTGAATCATCATCAACATTACCGATATCATCATCAGCGTCATCGGCGTCAACAATATCACCATTGGTAGAAACAGAAATCAAAAAAGCAATCAAAAAAGCGAAACCAATTTATGATCTTTCGCTTGGGCTTGAAAAAAAAATAGAAATTATTGCAAAAGAAATTTATCGTGCGCAGGACGTAATTTATTCAGACGAAGCCGTCAAAATGCTAAAGAAAGCTGAAAAAATTGGCTTTGGTAATTTGCCAGTGTGCATAGCAAAAACGCAATATTCTTTTTCTGACAACGCAAAATTGTTAAATGCGCCAGAAGGTTTTACACTTAACATAAAGGAAGTTCGCATTTCTGCTGGTGCGGGATTTATAGTAGCAATTGCTGGCGATATAATGACAATGCCTGGGCTTCCGAAAAGTCCTGCCGCGGAAAGAATAGGCTGAAAAACGAAATGTGCGTTGTTTATAAACGTCCTGCGTAGTCACCTAAACAAGAAACATTTATTAATTGTAGTCACCTTATTATCCGTATGCACATCGAAAAGAGGAGAGTTGGGGAACGTACCAAGTACTACCTAGCTCATTCTTTCAGAAAAGGAAAAAAAGTCAAAAAAATACGAATATATTTAGGCGCGGATCTCTCTGAAGAAAAACTTGCTCTCCGCAAAAAGGAAGCCGGGAAAAAGATAAAACAACGGATCACGGCAGCCGAAAGGATAACCGATCCGTATATGGCAGCCATTTCTCTATCTGAGATAAAGGAGCTTCAAACGCTCGAGGCACACGGCAGAATTAGGGTGTTTCACCTCTCTGAGCTCGATTGGCAAAAGTTCACCGAGGCGTTTACATATGATACGAATGCTATTGAAGGCTCAAGCATTAAAGCACGCGAAGTCAAGGAGATTTTGGAGAAGGAGGAATGGCCTGAGGAAAGGACGAAAGAGGAGCTCGCCGAGGTATACGGAGTTGTAGAAGCAGTGGCGCATATCCGAAAAATCAAGGAGCATCTTTCGCTCAGCCTGATAAAAAAACTCCATGCGATAGTCTTCAAGAACTCGAAAGCATTCGCAGGCAGATTCAGAGATAGGGGCGTTGAAGTCGTCATTGCTGATGCATCTGGAAATACCGTGCACAGAGGGGCGCCGTCAGAAGAAGTTCCGACGCTTTTAAAGAAGCTGATAGGTTGGTATGCAAAAAACAAGAATAAATACACGCCACTTGTTCTTGCCGCAGTTGTTCACAACCAATTCGAGAACATTCATCCGTTCCGAGACGGAAATGGTCGGGTTGGTAGGCTGCTGCTCAATAACATACTCCTTAAGCATAACCTGCCGCCCCTCAACATCGAACTGCGGAACAGGCCTGAGTATTATAAAGCATTGCAAGAATACGAGAAGAGCCATAACATTCGGCCAATGATTATTCTTATGCTAAAAGAGTATCGGACGCTGAGGAGAATGCTAAGAAGGTGACCACAATCGCTTTTTTGTAGTCACCCGATTTCCCGTAAGCACTTAAAAATCTACCGAAAGTGAGATAAACTTTTCGTGTATTTATAGTTACTGATTATATTATATATCAAATCAAAAATTCCTAAATTCCCGCTAATTTAGGCACTAGTTTTTGAACTTTCTTCGAAAAAGAGACCGAAAGGTATTTAAAATGTAATGCCTAATTAACCATTATGACATTTATACGATATAAAGAAATCGGA
>JBFLYM010000019.1:0-17199 GCA_040757035.1 Microcaldota archaeon
TTTATAAAGCTCATAGTTGTCATATCTTATATGACAATAAAATTTATAAAGCTTATGGTCAAAAACGATTGAGGTTTTAGAAGACAGAACTCAATTAGTTGTCATAGTCGATAGGGTAAACTTAGGTGAATTAACATAACCCCGTTGATTTAAATAGTTTAGTCGCATTTAATAAAAACATGATTTACCGAAAATTAAGTATAACGCTCAATCCATACCAACTTTACCAGCTTATAAATAGAGAGTATGAGTTTTCATTTCTTCTTGAATCGTTAGATGGAGAAGAAAAATTAGCGCGCTTTTCGTTTATTGGTTTTGACCCAAAGAATGTGATAAGCGCAAATAAAAAAATAATCACTATTGATGGCCAAGAGCACGATGCTCAAAATCCAATACGCGCGCTTGCGCACGCAATCTCGAAGAAAAAAATAGAAAAAGAAGGTTTTGCTGGTGGAGCAGTAGGTTATTTTTCTTATGATTATGTGAGAAATTTAGAATCTATTTCTGAAAAAATAGCCGCCAAATCAGGATTTCCAGATTTTGAATTTGGCATTTTTGATGATTGTATAATTTATGATCATAAAACAAGAGCAGTGTATTATCTTTCTCACTCAGAAGATAGATTAAGTGAAATAACCTCGCTCGCAAAAGAAGATACGTTATCCAGTCATTTTGAAACAGGAAACGCAAAAGCATCGCTGAATAGAGATCAATTTGAAAAAATCGTTGAAATAGCAAAGGAAAGAATTAGAAATGGCGAAATTTTTCAAGTAGTGCTATCGAGAAAATACACCATACCGTTTGAAGGAAGTCTTATGAAATTTTACAATTATTTAAAACAAACCAATCCTAGTCCGTATATGTTTTTTCTTAATTTTGGCCAAAGAAGCATAGTTGGTTCAAGTCCCGAAAACCTGGTGCGTGTTGAGGGAAGAAAAATAGATAGTTTCGCAACACTAGCTGGCACTATGCCAAGAGGAAAAACACCTCAGGAGGATAGCGCACTTGAACAGCAGCTTCTTAGTGATGAAAAGGAAAAGGCAGAACATCTCATGCTTGTAGATTTGACTAGAAATGATGTTGGTAAAGTCGCTGCTGTTGGTTCTGTTTCTGTGCCAGAATTGATGTGCGTGCATAAGTACAAATATGTTCAGCACTTAAGTTCCCATATTGAAGGAATGCTTGCAGATGGAAAAGATTGTTTTGATGTGTTTGATGCACTTTTCCCTGCCGGAACGCTTACAGGAGCACCAAAAGTGCGTGCAATGGAAATCATTGAAGAGCTTGAAAAAGACAGACGCGGACCATACGGCGGCGCAGTGGGTTATTTTTCTTTTAATGGTAATTGCGATTTCGGAATAACAATACGAACATTGGTGGCGTTAAGAAAAAAAGCGTTTGTTCAGGCTGGTGCTGGAATAGTTTATGATTCTATACCAGCACGCGAATATGACGAAACAGAACATAAAATGCGCGCGCTTATGCGGTCATTAGAGATAAGTACAAACATCAAAGCGCGAACATCAGAAGAATGATTTTAAGATGGTTTTATGATCCTGATAATAGATAACTACGACTCGTTTGTGTATAATCTTTTCCAAAGTTTCGCTTCTTTGGGCCATGAAGTAAGGGTGATTAGGAATGATAAAATAACAATTCAAGAAATACGCGCGCTTTCGCCGGAATATATTGTATTTTCCCCAGGTCCCGGAACTCCTGAAAATAAAAAAGATTTTGGAGTATGTGCAAATGTACTTGATATGCTTACGCAAAGCGAAAAAAACGAAAGAAGTGAAAAAAATGAGAGAAATAAAAAAAGTGAAAGAGATGAAAGGACAAAAATGTCTGTAAGCCAAACAGTTCCGGTTACATCTATACCTCTTCTCGGTGTATGCTTGGGGCATCAGGGAATTATACATTATTTTGGTGGAAAAATTGTCAAAGGTACTCCAATGCACGGAAAAACAAGCCAGATAGAACATAATGATATCGGGATTTTCAAAGGAGTAGCGAATCCATTTAGAGCGATGCGCTATCATTCACTTATTGGAACAGAAATTCCAGACTGTCTTACAGTAACCGCAAAAAGTAAAAATGATAATATAGTAATGGCAGTACAACACAAAACATTGCCAATATATGGTGTGCAATTTCATCCCGAGAGTATAATGACAGAGGATGGGATGAAAATTTTAGAAAATTTCCTTGAGTTGTAATTTTTACAGAAAAAAAGATGGGAAAATGAAGGATATATTGGAAAAACTTATAAAAAAGGAAAATTTAACCGCATTTGAATCCGAGACAATAATGAACCAAATGATGGAAGGTACATGCAGTGCTGCACAAACAGCAGGTTTTCTTATTGCGCTTGCGATGAAAGGTGAAAGCATTGAAGAAATAGCCGCATTGGCCAGGGCGATGCGTGCGCATGCGGTTCAAATTCATCCAAATATTAGGCCGCTTATAGACACATGCGGAACAGGAGGAGATTGTTCCAACACATTCAATATTTCAACAACCGCTGCATTTATAGCTGCTGGCGCAGGCGTTGCAATAGCAAAGCATGGCAACAGAGCGGTTTCTGGAAAGTGCGGTTCTGCCGATGTGCTTGAGCAGTTGGGAGTGAAAATGCTGTCACCCGAAAGAACCGAAAAATGTATTGAAAAAATAGGTATTGGTTTTATGTTTGCGCCGTTGTTCCATCCTGCAATGAAAAATGTTGCGCCAATAAGACGCGAGCTTGGTGTGAGAACGGTTTTTAACATACTTGGACCTCTAACAAATCCTGCGGACGCAAATGCTCAGGTTTTAGGAGTGTATGATCCAAATTTAACCGAAACAATAGCAGAAGTTTTGCGAATACTCGGTACAGAACGCGCGCTTGTTGTACACTCAGAAGGTATGGATGAAATCGGACTTGGGAAAACAAAAATTTCAGAATTAAAAAACAAAATTGTGCGGACTTATTATATTGAAGCACTTGACTTTGGTATAACAAAACAAGATATACCGATTGTAAATTTCAAAGAAGAAAGCGCCGCGGTGTTACTTGATGTGCTTAAAGGAGTTAAAGGGGCGGCATATGACATCGCGCTAATGAACGCGGCAGCAGTAATCTATGTTGGAAATAAGTCAGAGTCAATCGCTCATGGTTTAAGGTTGGCGCGCGCATCTGTTGAAACAGGAGCAGCAATGGAAAAATTAAACGCGCTAAGGAAATTTGAATAATTGAATAAGCAATATCTAATTTGGTAATATAAAACAGCTGGTGGGATTATCGCAGATATTCTTGATAAGTTTATAGAAAAAACAGAACAAACTTTGAGTGAAGGTTATTACAACGACTTTATAAAAAAATATACCGAAGAAAGGCTATCGCTCGAAAGACTATCGCTTTTGGAAACGCTTAAACGCAATAAAAAATGCAATGGATTTACGCTTATCTGCGAAATAAAGCACGCGTCGCCATCAGGAGAATACAAATATAAAAAGATAGATGTTGAAAATGCGGCAAAAATATTTAAGAATAGCGGTGCGGATGCGATTTCTGTTGTTGTTGAACCAAAAATATTTCGCGGAAAAATAGAAAATATAGGTATGGCGAAAAAAGCAGGATTGCCAGTGCTTTTTAAAGATTTTGTTATTTCAGAAAAACAAATAATCGCAGCGCGAAATGCCGGTGCGGATGCGATACTTCTTGTAATGAAAGTAATCCAAAGACTTAATCTTAATTTAGAAAAATTGATTGATATCGCTCATCAGAACAAATTAGAAGTTTTGCTTGAGAGCTACGATGGAACAGAACTAAAGGCCGCAATGAAGACCAAAGCCGATATCCTTGGAATAAATAACAGGGATTTACGAACTCTTACCGTTGATATTGAAAGAACAAAACGCGCAATAGATGAACTAGGAACAAGCGGACTTGATAGACCGCTCATAAGCGAAAGCGGAATAAAAACCGCTTTTGATATAAAATTTGTGAAAAATGCTGGAGCAAGTGGCGCGCTTGTAGGAACGGCAATATGGACCGCTAAGGACATAAAAGAAAAAATTGCGGAATTGAAATGCCTAAAGCCGAAATGTTCAAAATAACGTTAGAAGTATATGTCCCGCTCTCCTTTTTCCAGTCTAATCAATCTATCGTGTACCGTTTTCCTCTTGCTTTTTGTAATTTCGCACAGTTCTTTTTTTATGAACGCTTCTCCTTTCTTTCGTAGCTCTGGCGATGCGTAATCCAATAAATATTCCTTGAACGTAAGAATGCAATTTGGGGTGCAAAAATTTCTTATCGCACCTGGTTTGGCTAATTTCATAAAATCTTCCCCAGTGCGTCCAACTCTATAACATGCTGTACAAAAAGATGGATAGAAACCGTTATCAAGGATGTCCGAAACTATTTGTGCGAGCGTTCGCTCATCGGAAACAGAAAATTGCGCCAATTCTTTCTTTCTTAATGCATAACCGCCTGGATTTGTTTTTGAGCCAGCGGAAATTTGCGAAATTCCTAGCCTAAAAATTTCATCGCGATAGGGAGGTTTTTCTCGCGTAGATAAAATCATTCCGGTATATGGAACCGCCATGCGTAAAACCGCGACGATCTTTTTGAAATCAGTATCGCTTACTGCGTAAGGAGGACTGAGTGAAATTGGTGCGCCTTGTGCTGGTTCTATGCGCGGAACAGAGATGGTATGCGGTCCTGTTCCATATTTTTTTTCCAGATAATTCGCGTGCGCGAGCAATGCGAGTACTTCAAACCTAAAATCATATAGCCCAAAAAGCGCCCCTATTCCTATATCATCAATCTCTGCTTGCTGTGCGCGGTCTATTGCAGACAATCTATAATTGTAATCGCTTTTCGGGCCAGAAGGATGCATTTTTTTGTATGTTTTGCGGTGATAAGTTTCCTGAAAAAGCTGATATGTGCCTATTCCAGCATTTTTCAATCGCTTGAAATTCGCAACCGAAAGCGGCGCAACGTTTATGTTTACCCTCCGAATCTCACCGTTCTTATATTTCGTATTGTAAACAATCCGTATTGCATTTTCCAAATATGAAATATCAGACGAAATAGGATGTTCACCAGCGACAAGAAGAAGGCGCTTATGTCCTTGGCGTACAAGCGCAAGCGTTTCATTCCGTATTTCATCCTCACCGAGCACCTTTCTCCTCAGGTTTTTGTTTGAAGAGCGGAAACCGCAGTAAAGACAGTCATTAACGCACAAGTTCGTCAGATAAAGCGGTGCGAAAAAAACTAATCTTTTCCCATAAATCCGTTCCTTTATCTTTCTTGCGACATAAAACATTTTTTCTATAAGCCGTGGATTTTTTGTATTTAGAAGAATTACCGCCTCTTTTTGCGAAAGTCCTTTCATCTTGAGCGATTTGAAAATTATTGATTGTGTTTTTGAATTATCCGCCGTGAGCGAAAGCATCTCTTCTATTTTGTTTTCGTTTATGATGTTTTTCATTTATATACCCTGTTCGTTTTAATACGTCTAAAAAAATAGTGGAAAGGTTTGCGGTCATTTGAAGCATTTTGGACACGCAACTAACCTTAGTCCTAGGTTGTCGACTAAAGTCCTGCCACGAAAATATCATGCGTTGCATTTATGTCAAGTGCAAATGGAATGTTTATTTTTACATGCAGTTTCCAAATGTTGATTTTATTATCGTGTCCAAACTCTATACTAGTAGGCACCGCATTTCGAGGAATCGCAAACATTATCCTAAACTCGTTTTTTTGATAATTACCAGCACCGGCAATTTTCTTCTCTTCGTTGTAAATCATTTTCTCAGTTATTACTTCTGTTTGAGTGAATGGTACTTCGGTATAGAGCCCAAGATTTTTTCTTTCTTCAATTTCTGAATGCGGAATATGGCGGGTGTGTATTGTCTTCTTTTTTTCCATACACATCAATTTGGCGTATATTCCATTTGCTTTCACCGTATTGTCTAAATCAAACTGAATTGTTGCTTCAAGTTCATCACCGGCATTGTATTCGCTTTTGTTTAGAAAAATAGAAATTGGCATAAAGCTAATCTATGCAAAGTTTATAATAATCTTTTGTTTCTCTTTTTGTCCCTTTTGGTGTTTTGTCTTTCCAGACCGATTTCCTAAAAACTTGAATTTGCGAAATTTCGGTAAGTAAAAGATCCTTTTAGTTAACTTTATAACTCTCAAATCATACAAACATTTATATATTAGAATGTTCTATATATTAAAACAATGTGATATAAAATGTCTATCAAACTATTGATTAAAAAATTGAACATAACAGATGAAAAGTTCATAATCAGCGATTTGTTCAGGGAGTACTGCAAAAAACTCAATATTGAATACTACGGAGCGATAAGGTACCTGATTACACACAAATACGTTTACAGAATATTGCGAGGTATATTTTACAAACCAGGTTTTGAAGAAAGAAAACTTAAGAAAATTGATATTGACTATAAGAAAGCGATAGCTGAAGCACTAAAAATAAAAAAAATCAGAAATTGGTATTTTGGACTGGAGTCTGCACTAAAACTCAATAATATAACTCACGAATATTTTGCAACGGACTTTTTGATAAGTGATACATTGTTCAGAGCGAATACAATAACCATTCTTGGCCATGAAATTAGGTTTATAAAAATAAAAAAAGACTTATGCAAATTCGGGGTTAAAGAAAAGGAACTACGATTCTCTGATCTAGAAAAAACAGTATTGGATATTATCTATCTCTCCAGATATGATAATCTAAGCGATATAGAAATTAAAAATAAAATAACAAATCTGCTTGGATACTGCTCTAAGAATAAGTTGCTAAAATATTCTAAAAAGTATAATCAAAAAGTATATTCTTTTGTAAAGGAGATCTCATGAAAAAACTTATAGATTACCTATCTTCTGAAACAAGAATAGGAAATAAGGGGCTTATAGAAAAGGATATACTTCTCCATAATCTTTTGATTAAGGTATCACAAGATGACCATTTCAAAAATAATCTTGTTTTCAAAGGAGGAACCTGCCTGATAAAATGCTATTTTGACTATTATAGGTTTTCAGAAGATCTTGACTTCAGTTGGATTAATCAAAGCGAGTTTAAAAACAAAAGCCAAAAAGAGATAAGGAGGATTTTATCTCAAAAAATAGACATATTGATGAATATATTTGCCAAATTTTCAGAGGAATTAAAACTTGAGTTTAAACCTGATAAAACAAATAACGAATATGTAGAACTCGGAAGAAGCAACAAATTTGTAACATTCAAAATATGGTACAAATCAGCAGTTACAGAAAGAAGACAGTTTATTAAGATCCAGATAAATTTCGTGGAACTTTTTCAATATGGGTTTAACCACTGCAAAGCATCATCAATAATCAAGCCTGTTGATCCAAAGGAATTTGAGTTTTTATTTCCAGAATATGTGCTAATTCTTTCAAATCCAGAGCTAAAATGTTATGATGTGAAGGAGATCCTAATCGAAAAATTCAGAGCCATCCTTACAAGAAAAGGGGTAAAGGCCAGGGATTTTATAGATATTTTTCTAATAGCTAAAAAAGAAAAGATTGACCCGAGAAAGCTGGAAAGGGAAATTTTGGAAAAAATAAGGTTTGCGTTGAAATACGAGAAATACCTCCAGAATCTTGAGAATTTCAAGATTGAAAGGTTTGTGCTTGGAGAAGAAGAAAAACTGATTCTCAAACCAATCCCTGAGGGTTTTGAGGAGTTTCTAAAAAGTACACATGAATTTTTGGATGAATTGTACGAAACGTTAAGAGACAGGACTTGTTTATAGAATTTGCGAAATTTCTGTAAGTAATAAGAACCTAACTGAGGAATAGAAACTAATGTTGGCATTCAAATTAATCTCTAAAAAAGAATCAACTCCTAAAAACTGGAATGCTTACTATACACTTCCCTTTTTTGATATGGCATTCTATTATCTTAATGAAAGTCATTATGAGCATTTTTATCATCCGCTGCTCGAACCGCTGAAAATAGAAAGCACTTTAGAATTTGGCGGAGGAACCGGCCATCTCTCTATGAAAATCAAAAGTATGAAAAAAAGCCGCGCAACAATTATTGAACATAACCCACTCGCATTGAAAAAGCATAAGAAAGCGTATGGCAATGCAACCAATTATATCCTTGGCGACGTTTTCAACGTGCAAATTAAGAAAAAATATGACCTTGTTTTCTCAGATGGCTTAGTAGAGCATTTTGAAGGTGCAAGACAATGCGCTCTGATAAAAAAACATTGCGACATGGCCTCAAAATTCGTAATAATCGCTGCTCCAAGACCATCGTTCTTCAGCACGCTTTTTTCGTTTGTAGTATGCTATGAAAAAGGACTCAATCCTTGGCAAATAGAAACCGAATTCACCAAAAACGACTACAAGGTACTAAAAACAATCGTCAGTTATAGATATTTTTCTCTTCTTGCCGCAAAGAAGAATGTATAGCCCACCTCAGAGAAAAAACATTGGAAATAAATACCTACCTTCCCAAATCTATTGGGGCTCTTCCAAGCGAATTAAGCAAAGAAATTGTTTCTTTTATTTTTTTCTCAGTTTCCATAAATTTACCAGGATAAAGACTGTAGAAGCGCGCGTATTTTTCTGGTGTAACATCTATCATGAGCGAATTGCCGCCTGCGAGTAGACCAAGTTTTTTTGCTTGTGGAGAAAGAGTTTCAAGCGCAGTGGTAACGAGAATTTTTGCGTTGTTGTCAAGTACGCGGACAAAAGAAATGGTATTTAAGCATGTGTTCAAACTAGCATTGCACTTTATATTGGGATTTGTTTCAATGTACGGACCGAATGAATACACATCGGGTTTGAGTTTTTTTGATAACATGATATTACCTATCAAATCATCTTTATTTTCTCCCGTTAATCCGATCAAAAATCCAGTTGAAACAAGATAACCTATCTTTTGCAATTTTTTGATGAGCGCAATTCTATCCATCAGCCTTTTTCCAGGCCTAATTCTTTTGTATAGCTCTTTATTTGAAGTCTCAAAACGCAAAAGCACTGCCTTTGCACCAACATTATAAAGGGCCTTGTACAGTTTGATATCGCGCTCGCCTAAACTTAGACAAATCAATACTCTCATCCTCTTGATTTTTTTTACAATTCGCGTTAGCATTTCTTTTGTATAAAAATAATCTTCGCCGCTTTGAAGAACAATTGCCTTAAATCCAAGTTTAACCGCTCCTTCTGCAGCTAGAATTATTTCATGTTCGCTCATTCTATATCTTTTGATTTCAGCACCGCTTCTTATTCCGCAATACGCGCAATTCATCCTGCAATAATTGGAAAATTCTATTATTCCATGCACGCAACATGAGTTCTTCAGTTTCTTTTTTCTCAAAACATTAGCAAACGAGCGCAACGCTTTGACATTCTTTCCATTAGCATAAGGATTAGCATGAAGGATTGTATTCACATCGTTCCTGTTTAATGGTTTTCCATTCTGAATTTTTGAAAAAATTGCTTCAAACGAATCACTTCCCTTTATTTTTTTTGCAAGTTCGTTATCCCGCTGTTCCAGTTCTAAAAATTTATTTTTCCAAAAAGAGAGAATTTTTTTTGCATCTACTTTTCTAATTTTGTCTACAACCACGCCGCCCTGCGCATAAACATAATCACCAATGTTTATTGAACAATCGGCAAACGCTGATTTTTTTTCACCGAAATAGTCAATTACTGCTTTATGTCCGCTTATTGAAACTATTTTTCCTGGAATTGCATAGCACATATTAGCACATAAATGCGTTTATCTGATTTCAGCCCGTAATCATCTGTAGTCAATAGTTATAGATTAATATATGCCTACAATTTAAAATAATTTATGAAACCGAAACGCTTGCGCATTGGTTGGTTTACATTTACTTGCTCTGGAGACAATACCATTGTCTTTTTAGAACTGATGAATGATAGATATTTTGAATGGATGAAACAGCTCGATTTTGTTCATACCAGAATATTAAAATCAAAAAACGAATTAAAAAATTTAGATGTCGCATTTATAGAAGGCGCTATAAGCAGCAAAAAAGAAGCCGAAGAATTAGAAAAAATAAGAAAAAACTCAAAAAAGTTAGTTGCGGTCGGCGCATGCGCAATAACCGGATTTCCTTCTGCACAGCGTAATACATTTACACAAGAACAAATGAAAAAAATAACACCGTTCCTTAAATTACACAATCTAAACGAAAAAATTGAACCAATAAAGAAATTCGTCAAAGTTGATGATGAAGTTCCAGGTTGTCCAATGGATGATAAAGTGTTTCTTAAAATAATCTCAAAATATTTGAATGAATTGAAAAATTCAAACTAAAGTGATTTGGAAATGCATAATATTGAATCTGATTTTATTGAATCCGAATCCGATTTTTCAATAGGTATAGAAAATTTAAGTAAAATAGAAGGTCATGCAGAGCTTGAAGTAAAGATTAGCGCTAGAAAAGTCGTTGATGCAAAACTTTTAATAGGAGAAAATAAACGATTTTTTTCTGAAGCAGCAATTGGAAAACACGCACTTGCGATTCCCCAACTTGTTTCTCGCATATGCGGAACATGCAGCGTTGCACATCTTCTCGCATCAATAGATGCAATTGAAAACGCATTTGGACTGGAACCTTCGGCGCAAACAATTAATTTACGAAAATTACTCATGAATGGAACGCATATTCGCGACCATGCTATGCATCTATACATGTTTTGCCTGCCAGACCTTTTTAAAAAGGATTCAATATTAGATTTTGATGAAAATGATGAAAAGCAGCACAACCTTATCCATAAAGCGTTTACGGTAAAATCAACCGGAAACAAACTCGCAACCATTGTAGGCGGAAGAGCGGTGCATTCGCCATTTGCACTTGTCGGCGGATTCCTTAAGATACCCACAAAAGAAGAAATTAAAGAAACCGTAAGTGAATTAAAAAAAGCGCGAGGCGCCGCACTTGAATTTATAGAAATTTTTTATCAAGCCGAATTCAGTTTTAAATCCGATGCGTATTTTGTCGCGCTATTGAGCAATGATTATAATTATATAACAGGACAAATATGCGGCGATGCGCAGGGGTGTATACTAAAAAGCGCATTTGACCATTATCTTGAGCGGGTAGTTATTCCTTATTCTCAAGCGCGTGGTTTTACATATAAAGAAAAGCCCTATATTGTCGGTGCGCTTGCGAGAATGAATTATAATAAACGGAATATACATAAAGAAACTAAGCGAGATGTAAAAAAATACTTGGCCAAATTTCCTTCATTAGATGTATATCACAATAATCTTGCGCAGGCCATAGAGATAGTGCATGACATAGATGCGTCAATTGAACTGTTAGAAACCATTGACCTTAAAGCGGAATCGGTGAAAAAGGCTGATATAAAAAAAAGTATTGGAATAGGAGTTGTAGAAGCCCCGCGCGGTCTTCTTTATTATAAAATAATGACTGAAAGCGATGGAAGAATAATATACACAAATTTTGTAATTCCAACCGCGCAGAATCAAATAAAAATGGAGCGCGATCTCGGACTTTTAGTGCAAAAAAGATTGGATGCTGGAAAAACTAAGGAAGAAATAAAACATGAGATGGAGACACTTATACGCGCATATGATCCATGCATGAGTTGTGCAACTAACTTCTTGAAGATAAAGTGGAAAACAGATCAATATACCGATCCACTAAAAAAACGTGGATCGTATATACTCAACCAATCGAGATAAAACCTGAAAAACAAAATCGGAAAAACTTAGTTGGTTGAGTATAAGGTTTAAAGTTTACTGCACTACAGCAATTAACGTAATATAACCAATTTTTTTTATCTCATTTGCAATTAGTTCTGCATGTTTCTCATCTTTTGCGAGAATAACGCAGCTTCCTCCGCAACCAGCACCGGTTATTTTTGCCCCCAATGCTCCACATTCACGCGCGGTGTGTACAATATCCTCATCCTTCTTGCTCGAAACACCGATTGTTGAAAGAATTCCGTGGTTCATATTCATAAGCTCCCCTAATTCTTCAAGATCTCCATTTTCTATTGCTTTTATCGCGGATTCAATTATTTTTTTCTCGGTACTGAAGATAAAATCATAAATTTCAGGATGTTTTTCTTTTCTTGATCTAACCGCAGAAATTAGTTCCTTGGTAGAGCTGTTTCTCTTTCCAGGGTTTCCAATTATTATATGAAGAGGATTTTTGATTTTGAGCTGGGTAATAATACTCCCTTCTTCTCTTTTTTGAAAAACAATTGCGCCTCCAAATGTTGCAAGCGAATTATCTATTCCCGATGGACTACCATGATATATTTTCTCAGCCTCATATGCATAAGAGGAAACCTGCGCATCGGAAAGATTTAGTCCGTATTCATCCGAAAGAGCGCGCACAAACGCAACGCTTAGTGCCGCGCTTGAACCAAGCCCGCCTCCCATCGGGATTTCGCTTGTTATCTTTATTATAAAATTATCATGAATTTTCATTGCTGATTTAACCGCTTCAATTCCTTTAAGTAAATTTGCGTCAGCATAATTGGACTCTATTTTCATGTGCGGAGATTTCTCAACAACCACTTCTGTTTTTTTTGAAAGCCCTATTCCTATCGCCGACATTCCATAGACAACAAAATGCTCTCCGAAAAGAATTGTTTTTGCATACCCTATTCCTTTACTCATAATATCATTTATTCAAAATGTATTTTTCTTATACCCTTGAGCAAAGAAAGCTCATTTGTCATTTGGTCCAAATCTGTTGATTTTGGAACGAGAAATTTATACTCAACTATACCTTTACCAAAGTTTATTTCTATGCTTTCTTCTTCGCCACTATCATTATATTTTTTTATTACTTTTTTGATGTCCAAAGAATGCGCGAGTCCCCTTGCTTCTATAATGACCGCTTTCACGTGTCTTCCAAGTCCGTATGTTTCAAGCATTTTATCTATTACAAGAATTGCCCATATAATTCCATATACGATTCCGATTATTTCCAGTCGCGCGAAACCGATTATTATACCAAATGCCGCCATCGCCCAAATGATTGCGGCTGTAGTAAAACCAAAAACTTGTTCGCGATATTTTATTAGCGCACCCGCGCCGAGGAAACCAATACCGGTTATTATACCGCTTATTACATGTGTTGATTCGGGAAAAATATCAATTATTATGCGCGTAAGCGCGGTTGAAAGTACAGTAACAAAGACATAAGGCGCGAATCCAACTGGTTTCTTGCTTAATTGTCGTTCCATACCAACAACGCATGCAAGAACAAAAGACAATACAATTACGTATGCGGTATCCATATATTACCATCATTATTTTTTCATTCTTTCGCGATTCTTCCGCGCGGTTTTGTTGTTTTTAAATCAGGATAGGCAGAAACAAGCGTATCTATGTTCGCATATGGCACAAAACCAATATTTTCAAAAACGCATTTCAGCAGATACGCGTTATCTATCTTATTATCGCCAAGCGAAGAAGATATTTGTTTAAGCGCATCTATAAGGTTTACAAGCAATCTTCTTTTTCCATTAGTTATTGCAAGCGCTCGTTTTTCTATTTCTTTGTCAGGACCCATGAAATCAAATGCTTTTTTTACCAAAGTGGTATTTATGCCAAAAAGTATGCCAGCGACTTCATAATCTTTTATATCATTGCGCATAGTGCTCATTTTTTTTATTGTCACCCAATTTTTATATTTTGCGATAAACGCTATTTGATTTTCCAAACGTTCCTGGGTTAATTGTTTTATCGAAGAATTGATCATTTGCGGGCGTATTGTGGCAAAAACTCCATTTTTTACAAGAAGCGCATTAAAGAATTTTGCTTCGGCAATTGGGATGCACTCATTTTTGTTCGCTACGCTAGAAAAAAAGGCCTTCCATTCTACTGGTTTTTTGCTCTCCAGAAATGTTATTATCTCACTAATTTTTTTTCCTTCAGAAACATCTTCAGGAACAGCTTCAAGAACAAATTTTTCTATCTTTTCGCAACAAATACCTGAATAATAAAATGCGCGGTTTTCAATTTCTTCATGAATAAACGAGAGCGCATACGAAACGTCGGAAGACAATGCATTGCTTAGATCAAATTTCACAGAATAATTCCAATCTTTGTACGCTGCTGAAAATATCATCTCATCCATACATCTCACGTAAAACCTGGATATTCTAAATTTCGCATTTTTTTCCTTCTCGCACAAGGATTTCTCTTGCAGCTATAAGCCCTGTAACTCCTGCAGTAACTATTCCACCGCTTACTCCTGCCCCATCTCCTACTGTAAAAAGATTTGCAATTTCTTTGGTTTCCATTTTTTTGGATACCGCCAGTCTTACCGATTTAAATTTGACTTCTGGTCCATAAAGAAGAGTGGTTTCTTCATTAATTCCTGGAATGACTTTCGCAAGCATCTCCAAACCTTCAACCAAATCTTCAAGTATTCTTGCAGGAAGCGCCATACTTAAATCACCTGGCGTAACATCTTTATTTGTAGGTTCAATATAGCTTTTATTTATTCGTTCCCATGTGCTTCTTCTTCCTTTTCTCAGATCACCAAGTCTCTGAAGGATTGCCTTTCCTCCACCTATTGTGGTAGCTAATTTGCATACGCTTTCGCCATAAAGAGTGGTGTTTTCAACCGGTTCTGTAAGATGCATTCTTACAAGAAACGCAAAATTTGTATTGTTTGAAAATTTATTTTTCATGCTATGTCCGTTTACTGAAACAAATTTACCATAATCCTCTGTAATAACAAAACCACCCGGATTAGTGCAAAATGTTCGCACAAAATCGTCATATTTTTTAGTGTGTATATGAAATTTCGGGTCCCAATTTATTTCTGTAATTTCTTCCATTACTTCATTTGGAACTTCTACTCTTACTCCTATATCAAGCGGACCATAATGATAGGACAACTTATATTTACCTGCAATATCAAGCAGCCATCTTGAACCCGCTCTTCCTGGCGCAAGAACAACATAATCTCCATCTAATTTTTCCTGTTTGCCGTGTTTTTCTATTATTATCCCGATTATTTTTCTTGTTTCATTTGTTTTTTCACAAGAATTTTCATCCGAATTTTTACAGGAATTTTCACTTGAAATTAAAATATCAATTGCTTTGGTTTTTATCAGTGTTTTTACTCCAAATTCTTCCAATTCTTTTTTTATCCCATTCACAATTTTTGGAAGAAAATCAGAACCGATATGTTTTTGCTTTATCGGGATATATTTTATACCTGCGCGCATTGCCTTTCTCATTAACTCGTGCGCTTTAGGGTGAATTTCAGCGTTTTTATCCATTCCGTGCTTTACAAAAAGATTATCTACATATTTGATAAGATTTTCTGCATCGCTCTTTGAAACAAATTCAAGCATATTGCCTCCTATTTCTGGATTGAGGTTTATTTTTCCATCTGAAAAAGTTCCGCTACCGCCCATACCTTGGATATAATTTGGCCCTGCTGTTGAGTTTCCACTCTTAATATGTTCCATTCTTTCCGCAACGTCTTCACCCATTTCTACAAGTGTGACATCAAGTCCTTCTTTTGAGAGAAGATAAGACGCGAATATTCCTCCTGGCCCTCCACCAACAACAATGACCTTTGCCATATTTTCAACCTTTCTTTGGTTGTGTTTAAATAGATTTCGTTGCTTTCTCCATATTATGGAATTGGACAAAAAGAAAATGATTGAAAGCGCGCTTTTTATTTCCGCAAGATGTGTTGGGTTGGATGAACTCGCGCGGTTAGTTGGACTTGCAACGCCTGGTTTTGCAAGAAAAATATTAGATGAACTTAAATGCGAATATACCGCAAGACAAAGTCCGATTGAAATTGTTGAAATAGATGGAAAATGGCTCATGCGAATAAAAGACGAATATATTGAAAAAGTGAGAGCGTTCGCGCAACAAACCGAACTTAGCAAAACAGCATTGCGCACACTCGCTTATATTGCAAAACACGATGGAATTATAAAAAGCGAAGTTGCACGCAAGATCGGTTCGCAAATTTATCAAGATGTACGCGAGCTTACCCAAAGCGGATTTATAAACCAAATCAAAAATGGAAGAAGCGCAAAATTATTTTTAACGAACAAATTCAAGCAATATTTCAAAACTGAAAATATAAACTGAAGATATATATTAATTTTTTAAAGTTCGGTATAACTAATGCCCCGACGCCCTTATTTTATTCAACATTTCATTAAAATCCCGCACAAACCCAAATTTTTTAAAAAAATTAACTATGTTTTTTACATCGCGTTCAAGAAATTCTTCGGCTTTTGGATGAGAGAGAACAACCCCTTGTCCAAAATCAATCAGATATGGGGTTCCATCATTGGCAATCATGATATTATGTTCGCTCAAATCCGCATGCACTAATTTTGCTTTGTACATTTTTTTTATGTTTTCAATTATCGCATCTAAAAAATGCTCTTCACATACCGTGTGCACAAGTTTGGGGTACGGAAGTCCGCCCTCGCCTAAAAAGCTCATTATTAAAACATTACCTTCCAAGAAAAATGGTTTTGGCGCATTAACTCCAGCGCGCTCGCAAATTTCCAAATTACGAAATTCCTTTCTTGCGAATAAATAAACAATATCCCTTTCATTCAGTTTTATATTCTTGAAGCGTGGATCGCCGAATATATATTCCTTTCTTTTAAAAAATGGTGAAGTGGCGATCTTGTATATTTTTACCGCTACGCTTATGTTGGAAGGAGTTGTTGCCTTGAAAATATTTGCTTCTTTCCCAGTTGAAATAGGATAATCTAAATTGCTAATAATTCCTTTTTTTATTATCTTAGAAATGTGTAAAAGAGTACGTCTGTCAAAAACCTGTTCTTCTATTTTTTCGCGTTCCTTAAGCTGGTAGTCTTCTTTTAGCGGTTTCTTTTTGCACCCTGAAGATTTGCTCATAAAATCATATGCCCACATCTTCTTGTAACTTTATAACTTGACTTCGCCATGGGCCGTGGGCATTGCGCCCCGAACCAATATGGCACCTAATTATTGAAAGGATGTGCGCTTCATTTATTTGGTGATAAAATGAATGCAGACACATCCATATCTTTAGGCGGAATAGCTATCTTGGATAAAATAGAAAAATCTTTTGGTTTTTTCTCTGAAGTTTTTAAGGGAGTTGAGGGTAAAGCAACAAATTTTATTCCATTGTTAAAGCTGCATATGTATAACAAAATGACTC
>JBFLYM010000020.1:0-15482 GCA_040757035.1 Microcaldota archaeon
TGAACTCGAGAAGATAAAGAAGGTAGAGCTTCAGAATGGAGATTTGATAACTACTGAAATAGGGAAAAGGCAACGGGAGATTTTGAGTGCAATGAAACTATGTGCCTAACTCATTGGGAGGTAAGGTAATACTTAAACCTTTCTTCCTCAACCCTACTAAACCCAGGTATATAAGGGAGATAGCTAAGGATTGTGAACTTTCTTACGAGCGTGTGCAATTCTACCTAAAAGAGCTTGAAAAAACAGGTACTGTACGGTCCAAAGTTAAAGGAAAAATAAAGGAATATGATATTAATAGAAAAAACGAATTTATTCTTAAGATTTTTTCTCTTCTGGAGATGGAAAGAAGGCAAAAGTTTTATTATAAAAATCCAAAGTTACAAGTTTGGCTTCAAACAGTTGTTAATGAACTTATGTCCAACGAATCAATAAAGAAACTAGTAGGAACTACAATAGCTGACATAAAATTTATTCTTCTTTTCGGTTCTGCTGCAAGAGGAGAATCTAAAATAGAAAGTGACATCGACGTTTTAACTGTAGTCAAGAATAGAGATGAAAATTTTAAGAAATACGCTGAAAATCTAGTAAAAAGAAAAATGGATGGGCTTACGGGAAAGAAATTTTCAATGCACTTAGTTGACCTAGATGAATTTAAGGCAAAATGGAAAAAGGAATCTGTTTATGCCACCATATGGCTCGATCATATCGTTCTTTATGGCGAAGAGAATTTCTGGAAAGAAATCCTAGAGTTGGGTGAACCAATATGAATTTACTCGAAAGATGTTTTGAAGGAGCACCGAATATACCAAGAAGATTAAGAAAACTTCCTGAAAGTGTTGATAAAGCAGACGAGCATTTAGAGAAAGCAAATAGAAATATTTTAGCAGCAAATCTAATGAATGAAAATAAATTAAAGAGAAAAGTAAAGAAGATGCAGAAAACTTCGAAAGAGGACAAATAGTTACTTTTCAGGTAGAATGATGGGTTTATAAAGTTTTCGTTGCGTAAATATAAATATCGAAATATCTAATACTAAAATGAGAGATAAATACTATGGGTGGTGCTGCAGTCGCTGGTGTTGAAACTCACAAAAGACAGATAATCGTTCCAATTGGCAAAAAGTTAAGTTGGCTAGAGGCAAGAGAATCAGTAAAAGATAGAGGCGGATTGCCTCAGAATGTTTTGCACGATGATATTTTAGTAAAATCATGGTCCACGTTCTCAGAACTAAAAAAAGGCGAATTAAAAACTTATTATGATGCATGGGCAAGAGAAGTTTTGATTTATCCTGAAAAAGGAGGCCAATTCAAAAAAGGAGAAGATGTTGTTGATGCTTTTCAAGATATTTCGGGAAGAAAGTGGGTGTTTCCAGCTTGTTGTGTACCTAAGCAGGCAGTAGGTAAAGAGAAGGTAGGTCTAGTTGTTGATCCTGAGTCTGTTGAAGTGTTTAGGGGCAGCGTAGTAATTTTGGCTCCACTCGCTTCCGTAGTTGTTTTGGATAATTTCATACAACATAGTGGGCGAATGGGTAAAGTAGATGAAAGAACTAGGATTCCGTTGGAAATTTTGGAAAGCGAAAGCCTTAGTGAATATGAAAAAAGATGGTTATGGAGAACTGATGGTGCAGGTGTTAGGCCTCTGGTCCGCACCGTCGGCAACTTCTTCTACGACAGGCGTTACATCTGTGCGGACGTCAAGTACGACAGTGCGTACGGGGTGGCGTATGTTGGCCTCGAAGAGGCCCGCGCATTGAGGTTGCTGCAGTTCCTGAAAAGCTGGAGGCAATGGGAAAGCTGGTCCAAGCGTTAGAAATAAAAGAATAATCTTCTTCTTTTTTATTCCTGGGATGTAAATTCCAGGCCACACACCTGTCTACAGTGCTAGTAGTTTCTTTTGAAACAAGCTAGACATGAAATTTTACGAAAGGTTTAAGTAACTAATTTTTTCTTAATATGAAACAACAATGAAACAATAAGTAATGAATATATAGTGGATGCGGTGAAATGAACAAAAAATTTATAGAATTTTTAGTGCGCAATAGCGTGCTCAAATTTGGGGATTTCACGCTTAAAAGCGGGAGAAAAAGTCCGTATTTCATAAACACAGGAGTACTCAATTCAGGAGTGTCCAGTTATGAATTGGGAGTATTTTTCGCAAAAAAAATCGCGAAGATTTTCGGAAGCGACTTTGATACAATATACGGACCTGCGTACAAAGGAATACCGCTCGCGGTTTCGGTAAGTATAGGGCTTTACAAGAAAATGAAAATGATGGATAAAAGCTGGCTATTTGACAGAAAGGAAACAAAGGAGTATGCTGATAAAAACGCTTTTGTTGGCGATGGTCCGCGCGATGGACAAAAAATAATAATGGTTGACGACGTATTTACTACTGGCGGAACAAAAGACGAATCAATAAAGAAATTAAAAGCCGCAGCCAATATCGATATACGCGGAATAGTGATTGCTGTGGACAGAGAAGAAAAAGGAGCGAAAAACAATGTGAGAGAAAGAAAGGGAGCGATCGCTGAATTTGAAGCCAGTAGCGGAATTAGAGTTTACGCAGTGGAAAAAATATCAAACATATTTAAATATCTTTATAATCGCGAAATAAATGGTAAGATATATGTAGATGATAAAATTTTTGCGGCTTCCGAAGAGTATTTACAGCAATATGGAGCTGATGCGTATGAATAAAATGAACAATGACCTTATTCAACATGCAAAAGAAAAAGGAACAATATTGTGCTTCGGAATAGATCCGGTACTTGAAAAAATAGAATCAGATAAAAATTCCGTGCGCGAAAAAATTGAGGATTATTATTTCAAAATAACAGACGCGCTCATTAAGGAAAAAGAGATCGTTGCGATAAAGCCGAATTATGCATATTTCGCACAATATGGATTTGAAGGGCTCTACGCATTGAAATCGATAATTGAAAGATATAAAGGCAACGTTGAAATAATTCTTGACGCAAAAAGGGCGGACATAGGTAAAACTTCAATGGCGTACGCACGCGAAGCGTTTGATTTTTATGGTGTGGATGCGCTTACTATTTCTCCATATATGGGTGAGGATTCGGTAAAGCCATTTTTGCGCGAGGGCAAGTTAATTTATATGTTATGCAGAACGAGCAACAAAGGAGCTAAAAATTTTCAGGAACTCGAATTCGCATGTAACGGAAAAAAATTGTATGAATTCGTTGCTGAAAAAGCTGTTGAATGGAAAACTGGATTGGTGGTTGGCGCCACGAGCGATTGTATATTCAAAGTAATACAAATAACCAGGAGCGAAGTGCCCTTTCTTATTCCTGGGATCGGCGCTCAAGGCGGAGATCTTAAACTGGTTATGGAGGCAATAAAAAACAACCCTTGTATTCATCGCATTAACGCTTCTTCAAGCATTGCATTTGCTTATGAAAAACATAAACTTACTCCGGTCGAAAGTGCGCTCGCAGAAACTAATATGTTGAATAAAGAGATAAAGTATTGTTTCCCAGAATGAAGAAATTATTTGGAAGATCCGTCTGTCATGTTGTTTGATCTGAAAGTTATTAAAAATGCTTTTTATTATTTTCTACGAAAAACGAATATGCTTCTTTATGGAAAAGAATTAGCTGAAAAGATAATCCTGGATATAAGGGCTAAAATAAAAAAGAGCGGGATAACTCCACACCTTGGAATAATTGTCGCAGGACATTCCGAATCATCTAAGATATATATAAAGAAAAAAGTTGAAGCGGCGAAGCGTGCCGGAATCAAAACTAAAATATTTCAATTCAGACAACGCACCACGGAATCTGAATTGCTTGCACTAATAAAACGATTGAATGTGAATAAGAAAATTAATGGATTTATCATTCAATTACCCCTTCCGTTGCATATAAACGAAAATAAAATAATTGAAGCCATAAATCCAAAAAAAGATGTTGACGGTTTTCATCCATTAAACGTAGGAAAAATCCAACTCGCTCTAAATCAGGACGCATTCCTACCTGCAACCGCAGCAGGAATATTACGTCTGCTCGATTATTATAAAATTCAAATTTCCGGAGCGAATGCAGTTGTTGTTGGAAGAAGCAACATAGTTGGAAAACCAGTTGGCTTAATGCTTT
This sequence comes from Microcaldota archaeon, assembly GCA_040757035.1. Classification (GTDB taxonomy): domain Archaea; phylum Micrarchaeota; class Micrarchaeia; order Anstonellales; family Bilamarchaeaceae; genus JAHJBR01. The sequence continues at coordinate 4,115 of JBFLYM010000020.1, forward strand.
TACAACGCAATGCAACAGTAACAATTTGCCACTCAAAAACAAAAAACTTGGACCAATACACAAAAAAAGCAGATATTCTCATAGTTGCTATAGGAAAACCATTTTTTATAAAACCAGATATGATAAAAAAAGGAGCGTATGTAATTGATGTTGGAATTACGCGCATGGGCAGAAGAGTGGTTGGTGATGTCGCGATTGAGGTGCAAAAAAAAGCGCATGTTTCGCCAGTTCCTGGAGGAATAGGTCCTTTAACCGTTGCAATGCTTTTAGAGAATGTAGTTAAAGCATGTCTAACCGAACAATCGAACAAACTTTAACAAAATTTCCAGTTCGAGGAATGAAAATAGATGCTTGTTAAGCTCGCATTGGCGCGAAAAAGATAGCAATTAAAAATAGCGCAATCTAACTTATTTTATGGAGATCAATTCTGAATTAGTAAAAAAAATGAGCGCGCTTGCTCGCGTAAAGCTTAGCGAAACCGAAGTTTTGCGGTTGGAAAAAGAATTTAACGAAATCTTTGAATATTTTTCAAGCATCAAGGAAATTGGCGGAGAGAGCGAACAATTATTTTATGTAACTGGTGCGAAAGGAGAATTGCGCGCTGATAAAATAAACGCAAAAGAAAAGGACGAAATTGATGCAATAATAAAAAATTTTGCGCAAAAGGATGGACGGCTTTTGATTGCACCAAAATCCTTAGACTGATTTTATGTATTTTGAATATATCTCAAAGTTGTTAGATAAAATAGCGGACAAAGATCCACACATCAACGCGTTTATTGAAGTTTATCGCGATGATGCGCTCGCAAAAGCAAAAGAGCTTGACAAAAAAGCGAACGAAGGAAAAAAATTGGGAAAACTTGCAGGAAAGGCGATTGCGGTAAAAAACAACATCGCAATAAAAGGAAGACTACTCAGCTGTGCGTCAAAAATGCTTGAAAATTATATCGCGCCATATAACGCGCATGTGATAGAAAGGATAATCGCTGAAGATGGGATAATAATCGGAAGCACGAATTTGGATGAATTCGCATGTGGAAGCGATAATACGCATAGCGCTTTTTTCAAAACAAAAAATCCTCTTGATAGTGAATGCGTGCCTGGCGGAACTTCTGGCGGAAGCGCAGCGGCGATAGCTGCGAATTTTGCAGATATCGCACTTGGTTCGGATACCGGTGGTTCAATAAGATGCCCTGCTTCGTTTTGTGGAGTGGTGGGTATAAAACCGACTTATGGATTGGTTTCGCGTTACGGACTTGCAGATATGTCAATGAGCTTGGATCAAATCGGAGTTCTTGCGCAAAATGTAAATGATGCGAAATTAATGCTTTCGATAATTGCAGGAAGAGATGAACGCGACCAGACAACCCATTCCACTCAAAAGCATTCGATTCAAAAGCATTTAATTCAGAAACATTCAGTTCAAGGATATCAAGGATATCCGATTCAAGCTTTTGAATTGGAATACCATTGCTATCAAAAACCCACTATCGCGATCGCAAAAGAATTTTTAGATGGTTTGGACGAAAAAATTGCGGATATTTTTCATGTTCTTGTGGAAAAATTAAAATCAGAAGGATATGAAATATCAGAAGTGTCTATTCCAGCAATAAAACATGCGATTCCGATTTATTACTTGACTGTGTTTGCGGAATTTTCCAGCGCAATGCAAAAATACGATGGTCTGAGATACGGAGAAACAGGTAAAATATTAGAAAATTTTGTTGAAGATGTAAGCGATTTGCGCGGAGACAAATTTGGGTTGGAAGTAAAAAGAAGAATTTTGCTCGGTACGTTTATCACTACAAAAGAATATTCTGAGGAATGGTGTGGAAAAACACTCAAGGCACGCGGGGTCTTAAAGAAAGAAATAGAAACTGTGTTTAACAAATATGATTTATTGCTCGGACCGACAATGAGTACATTACCTTGGAAATTTGGAGAAAAATCAAACCCGATTGATATGTATCTTGCTGATATTCTTACCGCTCCCGCAAACCTCGCCGGACTGCCGGCCGGAAGCGTTCCATTTGGTAAAATAGGGAAATTCAAACCAGGTATGCAGGTTTTGGGAAATAGGTTTGAAGAAGGGAAAGTTTTTGCGCTCATGAAGAAGATAGAGGAATTATGCTGAATAAGAAGAAATAACAAAAAAGAAAAGATAAAAAATACCAAAAAAGGCTAAAGAAATGAAAACCATAATCGGTCTGGAAATCCATGTTCAATTAAATACAAATGCAAAAATATTTTGCGCATGCCCTGCTAATTATGGCCATACAGAGCCGAATACGAATATTTGCCCAATTTGTACAGGACAACCAGGATCAAAACCAATGTCAGTAAATATGGAAGTGATTTCACACTGCTTAAAAATCGCTAAAATGCTTGATGCGAACCCGGTTTTGGGAAAGGATATCTACATCCAAAGAAAGCATTATTTTTATCCAGATTTGCCTTCGGGTTATCAACGGACTTCGAGACCGATCGCAAAAAATGGCGAACTAAACGGAATCGGAATTTGGGAAATTCACTTTGAAGAAGATCCTGGAAGGTATGAACTAAAGAAAGGATTTGTAGATTACAACAGAAGCGGTGTTCCACTTGTTGAGATAGTTACCGCACCTGATATAAAAAATCCAGAACACGCACGCGAATTTCTAAGCAAGCTCGAACATTATTTACGCTATTTTGATGTAATAAAAGACGAAGTCGGCACAATGAGAATTGATGCAAATATAAGCATTGAAGGGAGCGCTCGCATAGAGATAAAAAATATTAATTCATTCTCAAACGTTTATCATGCACTCTTATTTGAGATAAAACGGCAGAAAACCCAAATTGAACAAGGCATTAGAATTGTCCAAGAAACAAGGCATTTTGATGAGAACAGTGGAATTACAATAAGATTAAGAAAAAAAGAAACTGCCGATGATTACAGATATGTACCAGATCCAGATATTGCTCCGCTTGTTATTTCAACAACAGATTGGAAAACAGCCGAAGCCGGAATTAAAGAACTTCCTGATGTTCGGGCTGAAAAAATTGCCAAAGAATATAATATAGAAATTGACGATGCAAAGGTGCTGACAATTGAAAAGGAATTTGCCGACGCCTATGAACAATTGGCAAGGAATTTTCATCCTCAAAAACTTGCAAATTGGATGCGTGGACCACTAAGAAAGCAATTAAATTATAGGAATCTTTTATTTAGAACAAGCGGTTTAAGTGAAAGGCATGTTTTTGAACTTTACAAGATGTTTTGTGAAGGCAAAATTACAGATAAAGTCGTAGAACAGATTTTAATCAAAATGTTGGATAGCGATGCACAAGAAAAAGATGAAGATAAAGAGTTAAAATCCGGATTAAAACTGGGGTCAAAATCAGAGTCAGAACCAAAATTAAAACCAATGCCAAGTGAGTTGGTCAAAAAATTAGAATTGCTTAAAACCGATGATAATGTAACAATACGAGAAATTTGCAATAACATAGTAAAAGAAAATCCAAAAGCTGTTGAAGACTACAAGACTGGAAATACAAAATCAATTTTCTTTTTAGTTGGAAAGGTAATGCAAAAAACTAAAGGAACTGCCGATGCAAAAGAAATTGAGGGAATAATAAAGAATTTGATTTTAATCAATAAAACTGATTAATAAAAATAAAATAAATATTTATAAGAGATATAAGACATTAGAAGACATGGGACACACATGACTGATAGCGAAGCACTGTATGAATTTAAAAAGCAATTACAAAAGCTTTCTGAAATAAAAGGAAATGGAACCGAACTTGTTTCTGTTTATATTCCTGCCAGTTACCCAATTTCTGAAGCCGCAAACAAACTTAAGGAAGAAGTTAATCAAGCGGGCAATATAAAATCTAAAACTACACGAAACAATGTTATAGATGCGCTCGAACGCATACTTGCCCAGCTTAAAATGTATAGACAAACGCCACCAAATGGAATGGTTCTTTTTGCCGGAAACGTTTCTGACAATCCTTCAAAAACCACGATTGAAATCTATTCATTAGAACCACCTCAGATGCTGAATATAAGCGTATACAAATGCGATAGTCATTTCTTTCTTGAACCGCTCCAACAAATGGTTGAAAAAACAGATAGTTATGGATTTGTGGTTATGGACGGAAGAGAGGCAACGATTGCAATTATAAAAGGAACCCAGATTATTGTCATAAAAAAGCTTAATTCGATGGCGCACGCAAAGATCAGGAAGGGCGGTCAGTCCGCTAGAAGGTTTGAGCGTCTTATTGAAGAAAGTATAGAATATTACTACAAGCGCATTGGGGAAGCAATGGATAATGCATTTCTTGGAAAGGTCAAAGGTGTGATAATAGGTGGGCCAGGTCCTGCAAAGGATTTCTTCCATAAAATGGCCCCTTATAATTATCAGCATAAAATATTAGGAATTGTGGATACAGGATACACGGATGAATATGGTCTTAGAGAAGCGCTTGCAAAAAGCGAATCGCTTATCCAAGGGCAAGAAGCAATAAGAGAACGCATTTTGATTGAACGATTTATGAAAGAAATAGTACACGATGGACTTGCGACTTATGGAGCAAATCAAGTAAAACATGCGATAGAAACAAAACAAGCCGATACAGTATTGCTCTCAGAAGGCCTTGAAAACCAATCGCTCATGGATGAATTAACGGAATTGGCGAAGCAGAAAGGAATAAATGTTGAAATTATCTCTAAAGATACAGTTGAGGGAATTCAATTCTTACAAGGATTCGGAGGAATGTGCGCATTTTTGAGATATAAATAGAAAATAGAAAAAATGAAGAAGACAATGACATGGAGAAGGAATGATATGAAAAAAGATAAAGGAAATGATAATGGAATAGAGAAACTTCGACAAGGAAATAAACGATATTTAATGCGAGCGAATGCGAAGAATTTTGCGAGAAGAAGAGAAGAAACAAAAGATAAACAGCAACCCTATGCAATAATAGTTACATGTAGCGATTCGCGCGTTGTTCCGGAATATATATTTGATGCAAATTTAGGCGATATTTTTGTTGTGCGCACTGCTGGAAATGTGATTGATAAAATTGCTCTTGGAAGCATAGAGTACGCAGTGGAGCATTTGGGCGCGTCGCTCATCGTAGTGATGGGGCATGAAAAATGCGGTGCGATAAAATCTGCATGGGAAATTTTTGGCTCTGAACGCGGACACACGAATAATGAACATGATAGTAATATTACATATATTCTAAAAAAAGTAAAAAAAGCGGTAAATAAAGCGAAAAAAGAAAACAGAGATATTGCGAATGCGATAATCAAAAATATTGAGATACAAATAGAAACAATTGTGAAAAAAAGTGCATTGTGCGCGAACTTAGTAAAACAAAATAAACTTAAGATTATAGGTATGAAATACAGCATTAAAAGTGGTTTGGTTGAAGTATTCAAATATTCAAACCGAACTTTAAAAAATTAACATATTTTTGCGAAGCGAATTATTTGCGTTTTATAAAGTTCGATTTATACTACTATTAATGCTTGTGCGATTTTTGGAAATAATATTTCTGGTGGCTGACACACGTTACGAGAAATATTTAAGTATTGAGAAGTTTCAGCTATATTTAATGGTTTTTTTGATTTGATTCCTAAAGATGCTAAATAATATGTATACATGCGTGAAAATACACCACTTCTTAAACTGTCAGTTGTTAACTCTAACTTTGATGCATTAAGCGACGCAATAGTTTTTTTTGGGATTAAGTTAAGTTCCGGCGTTTTTTTAGCCACGTTAATTTCTTCTTTTTTTGAAATTTTTTGTTGTGAGGTCCCCATAAGCATCATTCTACATAACTTATATTAATTACTATCTATAATTATATTTGCATATATTTATATATTTAACCACTGGAGTCAAAAGGACTCCCAAAAACGAATATTCTTGAAATTACAGTAATCTCAAAAAATTCAACTAAGATAATGCATTTCTCCACTAGGCAAAATATTCTGTATATCGTCTGGATGCACACCAAGCGCATTCGAAATTTTTTTGACCACCTTTCCTTTTTCATGCGTACCAGGAACGATAATTATTTCTTTATCTATTTTTCGCTTGCAAATCACGGGCAGAACAATTGCAAATCCATTTTCAATTCCGATTTTAAGTTGAAGAGGTATTTTTCTGAACCATGTTCGTTCGCCGAGTATTGCGAATGCGCCTTTTTGTATAAAACCGCCTTGCGCGTGTTTTGAAACTTGGCTCTTTTTTACACAATAAACATCAACGGCTGCGCTTTTATTTTTCCATGCGTTTGAAAAAGATGCCGCAAATTGCGCAACTTCGCGCAGTTCTATTTCATGCCCGTTAATTCCTTCTTTCAGAACGCATACTGCTCCGCCTTGTATATCCGCATGGAAAAATAAATCGCGTTCATCAAAATAGTTTTTATAAATAAAATCGTTTTGGTCCGCGCTTTTCCCGCCGATAGCAAGTTTTCCATCCGAAGTAAAAAAATAATGAAATTTTTCATACCATGCTTTTTTGCGTGCGATCTTTATCTTCTGAAATTGATTTTTCTGCGAGATGGTTTGTTCTTTTTTTATTCTTTCTATTTCTTTTTTCGTTTCACTTATTGCTTCAACTACGCGGTCTATTTTTGCGCGCGTTTTTTTTGCGCCTTCGTAGTAAATCGCAGCGTTCTCATACACGCTTTTTGTTATATCCAATTTTATATGCATAAGCCAATTGCCCCCATCACTTTGTTGGTTTGTGTTGGTTTGCCATACTCAATCAAATCTCAATCAAATTTGGAAGATATCAAATATATATTTTGCTGGATATATAATCGCATGGATGGATTAATGAGGATGCTGGAGGGATTTAAATTTGGGCAGCAGAATCCATTGGCGGAATTACAGATTCCGATAAATTCGGTATTTCCAACCATCCTCGCGATAATTGAAAACAAACTAAGCGAAAACATGCGCGACGAAATATATAAAAATAAGCAATTGCTCGTAGAAACTAAAAATTACTTTAGCCAGCCGGAAAAAACGCTTGTTTCCAAAAAAATAGACAAACAAATTGCGAAAAATGAAACAAATACATACGCGCTTGTTTATTATAATCCGGAATCCAAAAAGGCCGAATTAGTTGAAGAAACGGTTTCATTGAATTATGAGGATACCGCTCAACAGATACTTGAAGAAGGACTCGGACAGCGTTCAACTTATGGATTGTATTCGTTTATTGTTGCGCAAATAATAAAAGAGCAGATAGACGAACCGCTCTTGCGCGAAATAATGGCGCGAATAAAAATTGAACAACCAGATCCATTTGGCGGTGGAACTGCAATACAAGTGAATTATGCGGTATTTGATAAGAAAACTTTGGAAAAATATAGTAGCAAAATAATTGCGCTTAATGATGCGCAATATAAAAAGGCCGAACTTGAAGAAAAAATTGCTGCGCATATTGAATTGATAGATAAAATTGTGGAAAATATGCAACACACAAATTCGGATATGTTAGAATTGATTATGAAACTTCCGCCTCTTTCGAGAGAGCGCATGCTTGCGCTCTTCAGGAAAAAGAAGATTTCTAAAAAACAAATTGTGGAATTATTGCTCAAAGACAATACGTTCCTTAAAGCGGTAAAAGAAAAAACGAAGTTAATGGACATAATTGATATTTTGCAGGTTGTACAAAATCTGAAAAAATAACTATTTCTTTGCCCGTATATCTTTTCTTTTTGGTCTCATATATACCGAACCGCATTTTCTACATTTTGTTGCTCCTTTTTTGTTTCTCGCTTTGCATTTTCTACAGATCACTATCTTAGCTATTTCAACATCAGCTTCTGCAAATTTTCCCATGTGTAATCACCAGCTCTTAAATATCTAAATTTAAAACAGGTATAGGATGAATTAACATTTATTTTTATTTATTAAGTTTAGAATATATAGCAAACCAACAATATAAAAATGATGATGTGCCTCAGTAGCTCATTGGTAGAGCGCCTGTCTTGTAAAATAAACAAGTAAACAGGAGGTACCGAGTCCAATTCTCGGCTGGGGCTACTTTAAAAATATATATAATTATTCCAGAAACGCCAGAAAAGTAGAGGTGCGATCCAAAAAATATTACCCGTTCTATACGTCGTTGATCAACTATGGTGGTGGAGCGAACTTATCCGATTTGTCCAAGATGATTGAAACCGAAGCTGCATGGAAACTGACCGCTGGCTTTTTCTGGAATGAGCGCGGAAAAGAAATAGATTTCATAATTATTTTTATTTTAGTGTAAAAGAAAACAAAAAGAAAATAAAAAACCAATTTGCGAAACTCATGTGATGAAATGAAACTAAATGATGAATTTATTTTAGCGGCAGAAGAAGCAAAAAAAGTCGCGTTCAGTTTTTCAGATCCGCTTATTGTACATCATTATGACGCCGATGGGTTGTCTTCTGGTGCAATAGTGAAGAACGCATTTGTGCTTGCGAACCTGAAACACCGGATGCTAGGAATAAAAAAATTAAACGATGCTATAATAGAAAAATTGCGCAATGAAAAAGAAATTATTTTTGTTGATTTGGGCAACAACGAACGCGTGCGGGAGCTCAAAGATGTAATTATCATTGATCATCATCAACTCAAGGATAATGGAAAACATCAGATTAATCCATTCATGTACGGAATTGATGGCGGAAGCGAGCTAAGTTCAAGTGGAACCGCATACGTTGTTTTCAGAAATAACGCTGATTTAGGATTAATCGGAGCGCTTGGAGACATGCAATATCCGCTTCAAGGTGCGAACAAAACGATATGCGAGGAAGGAATAAATAAAGGAGAGATAAAAAAAAGCGTTGATTTGCGATTTTATGGGCGATATTCGCGTCCGCTCGCACAATTTCTTGCATACAATGATGAACCCTTTATTCCAGGAATTTCGTATAATGAGGAGCGCGCGCAACTGTTGCTTGAAAGTTTAAAAATAGAACAGAAAAAAAATGAAAATGAACAGTGTGGACAATGTGAACAATGGCGAGTTTATCACGACCTTGTTTTTGAAGAACGACAAAAATTGATATCCGCAATTGCAGAACTGCTTTCGCAATATGGAAGAAAATATACACTTATTGGGGAAGTGTATGATTTACCTAAAAGACCGGTAAAACTTTGCGATGCGCACGAATTTTCAACAATATTAAATGCATGCGGAAGGCATGGAAAACCTGAACTCGGAATCGCCATATGTCTTGGCGATGAAGCGGGATATTCTGAAGCGCTGGATTTTCTTATACTTCATAAGCGTATGATAAAAGAAGGAATTTCGTTTGCTAAAAAATCTATAATTGATTTAGGTGTATTTCTTTTTCTTGATGCGCGCGGAGTGATAGACGAAGGAATAATTGGAACGGTGTGCGGCATGGTACTTCAAAATGAGAATAAACCAATAATTGGAATCGCAAACGGCGAAAATGGAGATATAAAGGTTTCAACTCGTACATATAAAAGAACAGGAATAAACTTAGGAATTCTTGTTTCAGAAGCAAGCAAAAACATAGGCGGATCAGGAGGCGGTCATGCTGTTGCTGCTGGAGCGAGCGTCCCAAAAGACAAATTAAACGAATTTTTAATCGCAATGAAAGAAACTATAACGAGACAAATTCGTCAAAAAGCGAAATGAAAATAATAATATTTAAATATATACTTTAAATATAAATTTTCAGTTTCCTTAATTGATGGTGCAAATGAATCAGATTAAAGTTATTCCTGTGCATATTCCTGCGCAAAATCAGAGAGGAGTTATTGGACGATATCCGCGATCTCTCCCACGATCTCTCGAATTTGGGATGCAGGTTTTACAACGTCCTCTTAATATGGGCACAAATACTCTTAGTAAAAAAAATCCATTAGTAGAACGCCATTTAGTTCCAGTAAAAAAACTGGATAAAATAACATGTTCTGGCACATCGACAATAACGGCTTGTGATACAACGATATGTTTAGGTATAAATAATTTGCAACAACCTACTACTTTAGAGGCACAGAGTATTCTACAACAACTTACCACCAATTTAGGAACAACGAATATTAGTGGAGGGCTATTCTCTGGAGATATTAAGGCCTGGATAAAGAGCAATATTCGTGATATTTTCATGTGGATAAGGATAGGACCTTATGTGCACAGATGGTATAGACTAGTGAGGAAGAAGATACGCCAATACTATGATAACATAATGACGATAAAAATTATCACACCAGCAATGACGCGCATATTAAATAAATTGTTAGAAATAACCAAAGCAAAAGTTATACAAATATTTCTCAAAGAAAAAGTAGGATCAATCCCAAGGGAGAAAGAGACACCCCCTACGCTTTAAAATACTAAATCTTTTGTTTCTAGGCAGTATCTTCCGAAGTCATTTCTATTTTTTCGCGCATCATATTAAAGGCATCAAGATTAAGTTCTTCTGGTACCAAGTGTACCCCATGAGTTTCTAAACTTTTTACTACAGATATGAATTTAGGAATTTTTATATCTTCTTTTAGCGCCTTGTTTGTTTCCTTGTTTGTTTTTTGTATTTCTCTAATTGATTTAACCTGTTGGCGACAAAATTCTTCTGTAACAAGGTAAGATATCTCCTCGTCTTCATTCATTCTTATTGTATTGTATTCAATAAAATCAAAAACTTTGCTAACTGGTTCTATACAATAACTACCTCTTTTATCTTTTTTTAGATGGCCATTTCTACGAAGGAGTCTTATAAAGCTATGAATTTTTAATTGCTCATTTTTATTATCGGCATTATTCGGAATGGAAACAATCTTTTTAAGAAGTTCTGAACAATCTTTATCTTCCAACAAATGAGATAATAGATTCAAATTCTCAGCATTTATCTCCGGTAACTCTTCCAGCGATTTTTCAGCTATAATATACTTAATTTGAGACCATATCTCATTAGTAAATGTTATTATTTCTTCAGTATTAAGCGTATTATTTACGTTTTTTTTAGTTGCATCTAATATTTTAGAGTTACTAAGCTCTCTGAGCTTTCTAAATAATTTTTCGATTTTTATGGAAAAATTAATATATCCGCAATTAGTGTGCCCTTCTATAATTAAGTATTTCAATTCTGGATTTTGCAAAATTTTTTCCATCACTCCACGATTAACTGTGGCACCCATTTTACGTATAGTCCATATCCCTAGATCTAAATTACTACAGCGAGAATCAACACATGCTATTCTTACTACCTAAGCTCCTACTTTTTTAGGCACATATATCAATTCTAGTTTTCTTTTTCGAGATAAAACTAGCGAAAGCTTTATTAATCTTTATGTGCCTAAATAGGCATATGAAAACCTTTGAAAGAGTAAAAA
>JBFLYM010000021.1:0-15106 GCA_040757035.1 Microcaldota archaeon
ATTGAATAACTCGAATCGCATATTCCATCTCTATCTGTATCGCTGCAGGTTTGTGAAGGTCCTGTTCCATCTGCCTTTGCCCAGAAATTACCTCCTAAATAAGGACCGCCAATTATGTTTGTACCACCGGTTTTTGTGGTGTTCCAATTGTCTATAACACTATCGGCATAAGCTAAACCTTGCGTACCTGTTGCATTGAAGATGTTGTTATAAATAAGGTTGTTATTTGTGCCAATAATATATATTTGATATTGGGAATTATTCTCAACCATGTTGTTGGTTAAGGTGTTGTTGCTAGAACTAGAAACAAGGACAATGCCGTGACCATTATTGCTATTAGCTGTATTGTTGGTTATGGCGTTGTTCGAGCTGGATTGAATATAAATTCCGGTTGAATAATTATAAACCCGACAATTTTTTATTTGGCTGCTTGAATTCAAAATATTAATACCATAACTCGTATTCATTCCAGTAATAGAATACCCAGCACAATCCAAAATAACATTGCTCGCGATTATGTTTATGCACGTATCAGTTGAGGAAAGATTGTTGATTAATGTATAGTTTCCTGAGGCAGTTATATTCTGACAAGAAGAAATATTAACGGAGAATACAACCGAAACCAAAATTAACAAAGATAAAAAAATCGATTTTAATTTGTCCATAAAAAAATTGTACTCTATATATTTATAAATTTAATCTTTTATCTTGAATATTTTTACTTCGCCTCCATTTGTTTTGTATACGAGTTCAAAACCAGGAAGGTTTTCAAGCATAAATGCATTATAAAGATTTGAATCGTAGAATTTGCTCGTTCTATCCTCCCATCCTGAAACTGCGCTTCCATTTATTACCCATACAGGATCTTTTGTATAAATAAGAGAGAACGCCCTAAAGTTGTTGTATAACGATATTTCTTCTCTTATAAACGCTTTATGGAGTTTGAGCGAACCGTCAGTAGATCTGTTGTTAAGTTCATAAATCGCAGTAACATTCTGGCCAGTTGCAAGTACAGTAAAGCCTAAACAATAGCGCGGTTGAAGCTCGCGTTCTATTCCATTTTGTGTTTCAACAGAATTAATCGTGTATACAGTTATCCCTTTTTGTTTGTATGAAATTGAACACGCTTGATATGAGCTGGTTGTATTAGGTATATAAATCGTACTCCACAAATGTTCAAACTCGCACGCACTTGTTCCAGGAAGTCTATTTACATTTGTTTTATTATCCCTGGCGCATCCAAGATAATTCAAAGCACCGTATTTTCCTCCAAACGAATTCCCGCTCATAATTAGTTCGATATCAAAAAGCGCGTACTTTGAACCATAATGAATCATGTCTTCCTTTAATTCTTCAGGAGTCCCAATAATATAATCATGAGCGATTTCACCAATCATTTTATGACTGGCATGTTCGTTTCTTATTACTGCGTTTCTTTGCCCAAAGAAATTTTCCCAATGTCCATAATCCCACCAACTGGTTATGCGCGAATTGTTCTCAGTATTATTGCGAATCCATTCCATGCTGTTTATCCAATATGGCGTTACGCGTTCGCATCTAATGGCGGCGCCTACGCGCGCAGGATGTTGCGGATTAGAAAATACTTCAATCGGATTTTTGAGGAGCGAAATAAAACAAAGATCGCTGTTGTATTGATTATTCATACTTTTATTTGCAAACGCGAGCGCATCTTTTCCTGCGGCACAAATATTCGCAATTTGAGCTTCATTAACGCCGTTCAAGCGCAATTCATTGCACAAACTGGCGAATTTTTGCTGGAACATTGCCGGATTATCCTGGAAGCGCGTTTCAAATCCAGCCGTTATCACGTGCAACGCATGACTCTCGGTAATTTGCATAAACGCAATAACAATTCCAAGCAAAAGAAATGCATAAAACAAATATTCTTTTCCATGCTGTGCAAGATTTAGCGCTCTAAGAATCAGTATTTCAAGTTCCCCGAAAATGAATGCCAATGCGGTTGCAAGCACAAAACCTAAATAAATAATATATTTTGCTTTTATCAATCCAACAAGTGCAATCGGAAAAACCAGCGCAACAAAAAACCAGGCTGGAGTTTCTTCTTTTTTTATTATAAAGCGATGGACGCTGGATATAGATGCAACAATCAAAAAGAAGAGCAATGACATTAGTATACTATTTTCTTTAGCTTCGATATCCAATGCTACTCCGAAAATTGTGTTAAGCACTGTAGAAAAAAAGCCGAAAACTAAATTGGCAATATAAGTTGGGATTGCAAAAATTGGGGCAAGAAATGTCTTGTATGGTTCGTCATCAAATATCTTTCCTAAAAATCCAAGCGAAGGTTCAAAAATCCTGCCGCTTGTTCCCTGTTCTGCGATTGTGCGGTCAAGAGGTTGATTAAACGACGCTATCTGCAACCCAGACATTACAATATTCTTTACAAGCGAATTTAGAGGGGTAAACGCCAATAACAGTATGACAATACACACAAATGTTCCTAATGCGTAAAATTGCATTTCGCTGTCTAATTTGAATTTTTGAAGCAAAAAGAACGCGGATAATATAGCGATTATTGCGATCATTCCACTTGGATAAGTGATTAAAACATGCTGAGCAAAGATACTTTTCATTACTGCAACGATAAGCGGAAATATAAAAAAAACACCGCAAACTTTTGCAAATATTTCAAAATTCTTTTTCATCAAAAACAGCGTTATTGCATGAAGCGGAATGAAAATCATGCATATTGTAAGAGCAACAACTTCTGATGAACTGCCAAGGCTCAAAGTAAAGTAACCGAATCCTGCAAGCGCGGCAAGTTTTAAGTCCTGTTTTTTCAGCATCCAGAGAAAAAATCCAATAAACATGGCGAGCGCGAAAAATGCATATGGCTGCACTTCGGCTTCTCCAGCAGTCAGTTTCATTATAAAAATAGGTATAAAGGAAAGAACAATTGATGACAGAAGCGCGTATTCTGATCTATACCAGGCGCGCAAACCGAAATATATGAAAAACGCTGCAAAAGCTGCAGCAAAAGGCGGATAAATATTGGCTACAAGAGAAAGAATATAATTATTGTAAGAACCGCCGCTAGTATAAAGAGAGTACCATGTTGCTTCCATATACACCAAAAGTGGGGAGGTTCGATGGGACACTTGCGCTTCAGGATACCACGCGGTTTTATCATCCAACGGATTATAGCCATAATTGATTATTTGCTGCGCCGTGTCAATATAATAATAAGGATCTATTTCTTGATAGATCGGACTTAGCGTTTGTATGCGCACAAAAAAATTTATGAAAAATAAAAGGATTACGCATAGCGGTATTAGATATTTTGATGGATTAGAAACAAAATCCTGTTCCAGATTCGCAAAGTTTTGGTTTGTAATGTTCGCAAAATTTGCAAAAATCTTGTTTTTTTGAATATTATCTATTGCTTCTTTACTGCCCCCCAACCTTGATAGTATAAATATCGCAAACCCAGACAGATACAACAACGCAGTGTTTGCAAGCGCGAGTTCATGCGAAAATGTTATTCCAAAAAAAAGAAATTCAACAAACGGAAACAAACCCTGCGCGACCCAACCAAACGCAGAACCAATAAATATCTTTTCAATCGTTGAAAATTCTGTTTTTTTCAACAATCCGAATGAAAATATAATTCCAGGCAGAAACGCAGAAAAGAAGATAATTGTTAATGCATGTACAAGTGAAAATTCAATCATTATTCTACCTCTAAAATTAAATTGGTTATAAATTAGTTAGATCCTGATCGGTAAGATGAATAACTCCGCTCTGTTCCTCTTTTTGAAATATCATTGGTGATTTTACCCCAACAACTATAGAAGTAACGATCACTGTTCCTTTGAGCTCAGGATTTACTCTTGCGCCTATTTTTACATTTGCATTTTCGCTAAGACTTTGGGTTATTCCCTCGCCTATTTTTATTGCCTCTCCGAGAGTAAGATCCGCGCCTCCTTCGAGATGAATTAACGCGCCTTTCGCATCTTCATAATCAACATCCAAAAGAGGATGTTCAAGCGTGTTTTTTATCGCATCATCAACCTTATTCGGACCGCTTGCTTCACCAACCGAAATAAACGCGACTCCTCCATTTTGCATAATCGCCTTGACATCCGCATAATCCACATTTATCAAACTTGGAAACATTATCGTATCGGTGATTCCAATTACTGCTCTACTTGTAATTGAATCAGCGAGCGCGAACGCTTGATCAAGCGGTAAATTTTGAGCGTATGAATGTAATCTGTTATTATCTATAACTATAACTGTATCAGCAATTTCAATAAGTTCCTGAATTCCGTGTTGCGCTGTTTTGAGTTTAGAACGCTCCATGTTGAATGGATAAGTTACTACCGCGATTACAATTGAACCTCGCTCTTTTGCGATGCGTGCGACAATCGGGCATACGCCTGTTCCGGTTCCACCACCCATACCTGCGCACAAAAATACAATTTCATAATCTTCTATTTCCCTATTAATCATATTGATATCTGACTCAGCGGCCTTCCTCGCAATTTCAGGATCGCCACCAGCACCAAGTCCTCTTGTAATATTCTGGCCAATAAATATTTTTTTGTGCGCTTTGACCGTTTTCAAGTGTTTTACATCGGTGTTTATTGCGATCGCGGTTGCGCTGCGCAAATCGTTATTCATCATTCTATTTATGCAATTACAGCCTGCGCCTCCAATACCGATTACCGCAATTCTCACGCTTTCGTCTTCTTCTTGCCTAGTATCTTCTTCCTGCCCAGAAGGCGTTATTTCATTTATATCTTCTGAAACAAGCGTATGTTGAGAAGAATCAGTTTTTGCGGCCTTTATTATATCTTCAAACACATTACCACCTGCTATGAATATTTTTAGTAATGCGACAATATTTATAAATTTGACTTTCCTACTGATTTTAATGCTGTCTGAAGAAAATAAAGAAAATTTTATTCAAAGCGGAAAAATCGCTTCTAAAATAAGAAATGAAAGCAAACGCCTTATTATGATAGACGAATTATTGTTTGATATTGCGGAAACAATAGAACAAATGATTAAAGACGAAGGGGCAAAATGCGCGTTTCCGGTTAACATTTCAATAAACGAACACGCAGCGCATTTCACTCCAGAAACCAATTGTGCGCGTACTATTGAAGAAAATGATGTGATAAAGATTGATATAGGTGTATTAGTTAATAATTCAATTGCAGATACCGCTTATACTGTTGACCTTTCTGGAAAATATGGAGAATTGGTAAGCGCAAGCGAGCATGCGCTCAATGAAGCGATCAAATTAATGACTCCTGGCAGAAAAATTGCAGAAATTTCGGCAAAGATAGAGGAAACAATAAAATCGTATGGTTTTTTGCCTATCTCTAATCTTACGGGTCATATGATAAAAGATGGATTTTTGCATGCCGGAATGGAGATACCGAATGTAAAGACAAACATTCCATACGTTTTAAGTGAAGGAGATGTCTTTGCAATTGAACCATTTGCGAGTACAGGAAGCGGATTTGTGCAAGATGCAGATCAAGTGGAAATATTTTCGGTGATAGATCTAAAGCCGCTTAGAATGCCATATGCCAGAAAAATACAGGAGCATATAATCAAGGAATATCTACTGCTTCCTTTTGCGCAGCGCTGGC
The DNA here is from genome assembly GCA_040757035.1 of Microcaldota archaeon. Classification (GTDB taxonomy): domain Archaea; phylum Micrarchaeota; class Micrarchaeia; order Anstonellales; family Bilamarchaeaceae; genus JAHJBR01. Next base: position 5,646 of record JBFLYM010000021.1, read on the forward strand.
TAGATAAGTATTATTCGCGCATCTTGGTTAATTCAGCGCTCAAAGAAATGATTATACAAAAAATGCTTATTTCATATCCGGTATTAAAGGATTCTGGGGATGGGATAGTAAGTCAAGCTGAACACACTGTTATTGTTGATGAAAAACCAATTGTTACTACTATTGAATGATCACTGTCTTATATTATCGTCCTATCGAACATGTTCTATCAAATATTGAATAATTACTAAAAATAATTTAAATCTTTGTATTACATTAAAACAATATGCAACATAATACAAAAAATAGTACGCAAGATAATACACGAAATAGTACGGATAGTATGCAGGATAACACGCAAAAAATCTGGATGAACGGAAAGTTCATTGATTATAAGGATGCCAATATCCATGTGATGACGCATGCGCTTCATTACGGAACAGGTGTTTTTGAAGGTATACGGTGTTACAAAACATTGAATGGTCCTATTATCTTTAGGCTGCGCGATCATCTTACAAGACTTAAAAATGGTTCAGAATTTTATGGAATGAATATTCCGTATTCCATCACCCAAATGGAAAGCGCAACTAAAGAATTGGTGCGCAAAAATAAAACAGAAGAATGTTATTTGCGTCCGATTGTTTTTAGAGGTGCGGGTCCGATTGGAGTTGATCCTACTAACGCACCGGTTTATGTTGCGATAATTACTGCAGACATGGGCAAATATTTTGATGAGAAAAAAATGGAGACCGGAATAAAATGCAAAATTTCCAGCTGGAGAAGAATAAGCGCGAAGATAGTTCCGCCCAATGTGAAAGCCTCTGGTCAATATATAAATTCTGTGCTTGCCAAAACAGAAGCGAAAAAATTAGGATATGATGAAGCGATAATGCTCAACATCAACGAGCGCGTTGCTGAAGGTTCAGGCGAAAATATATTCATTGTGAAGAATGAGGAGATATTTACACCTCCAATTTCAGAGGACATTCTTCCTGGCATAACGCGAGATAGCGTGATGCAAATTGCCAAAAATGAAAGGCTCGCGATTTTAGAGCGTGCACTTGTTCCAGAAGATCTTTATTCCGCGGACGAAGTTTTCCTAACTGGAACTGCAGCAGAAGTCACTCCTGTAAGAAACATAGATGGAAAAATAATTGGTAGCGGAACGCGCGGTCCGATTACAACTATACTTCAGAAAAAATATTTAAACGCAGCCAAAGGATTGGACAAAAATTATGAAAATTGGCTTACAAATGTGGGTTAAATCTACCTGACAAAGCACGAATTAGTTCGCTATTAGATAAACGACAAATTTTTTGATCTAGATCTACATCTTTTTGTATAAATTAACATCAAAAAGATGTATAAACAAAAATTTTATTTTCTTAGTTTTTATAAGTTTGAAGTGCTTTTGGATGATCTTATCTAATTGTACAATATTATACTCCCCCAACTAAGTAATTCGGTGTTTTTCGAGTACCGCCGATGAACAAACGCGCATTATGGTCGGTGGATCTAAAGCAGAGAAAATCATTAAAAGCTTTTTCTTCATAGTTTTCAAATCAAGAAATGAAATTTCTTGGGATAATTCATTCATTTTCGGTCGCCTGAAATGCATTACGAACGAAAGAATTATGAATTTATCGTTCGCAAATCCGAAAAATTAAGTTGGACTAGTATAATTTTTAGCGTGTAAGTTTATATACATTTCGTTTTTGTAAAAATACATAATGCTTGCATATTGTACTCATACAAATACAAAAAAATGTGGATTGCGTATAATTCAATAAAGAAACCCAAATAGGAATAATGGAATCTTTTTTTCTTCCCACAGTGCACTATCAACAGCAATATAATCTGGTTTTTGTGTAGTGGTTTTAGAAACGCCACCAATCTCTATTTTTTTGCCATTTACTAAAAAATCCGGTGTTTTTTCCCCGCGTTCGGTTTTAAAATAACAGGAAACCGGGACATGATTGACGAAAAATTCTTCCCTTACCGAACCTTTGTTTTCATCGGGTGCAAAAAATGCACGAAAAGGTATTGAAAAATATATCTTCGGTTCCTTTTTTACATCTTTATTTCCGCCTTTGCATGGAAATACTTCTTTCAACAAACCCGTAGCAACGATATCCTTTACCAGTCTAATTGCAAATGTCTTTGATATGCCGAGTTTGTGAGAAATAGAGGAATAACTTAACTCAAATGGATTTGATGCTGCAATATGATAAAGTAATCTATATGCATCTGTTTCGTACTTGATGTTTATGTCTCTAAGTGCCGAAAGATCTACAGTTATTATTTTTTGTATTGCATTGTCCATCGCTTCGTTAAACCCTTCTCCAGAATACAATACTCCTCCTTCTCTCATATAGCTACCAAAGTATTCATAAGCTGAGATGTGCCTTAGTGATATTTCTTTTCCATTCGATATTATCTCGTCAAACGAATAAACAGGGATGTTGAACCTCTTTTTTATATTGAGGTATTCTCGAAGAGAGGTTGGTTTCAATTCATGCAGCACAGCTCTTCGAGATAAATCCGCGCATTCTTCTTTGATGCTTAAGCTTGATGATCCTGAAAAAAAAACATTCAGTTCATGTTCGTCGTACAGCGTCTTGATTTCCTGGCTCCAATCTGCTCGTGTATGAATTTCATCTATAAAAATTGTTTTCAAATCTCTTTTTCGTAGTTCATTAGCTATTTCATAGATTGAATATGGTTTCAGATAGCTCCAATCTGCAGAAAAATATGCAGAATCATTGTGTTCTAAGGAGAGTTGAAGAAGCATCGTTGTTTTTCCCACCCCCCGCAATCCCCGTATGCCTATATAAAAGTCTTTATTTGTTTTCACCAATTCATTGAATAGATATCGCTCATAGGTGAATTGATTTACCCATTTTTTAAGAGATTCGCTTCTTAACACAATTCTTTCGACTATTGCATTTTCCATAAATAATTTTTAACGTGCAAGTTTATATACATTTCGTTTTTGTAAAAATACATAATACTTACATTTTGGCTTTACACAACAACAATCTGCAGAAAATTTTTGATTTCGTCATATCCGTACTCATAATTAAAAAAACCTATGTTCCTTCTTTCCAACTTGAGAGGTATCTCTTTTGTTCTTCGCTTAAAGAATCAATCTTAACACCCATTGAATCAAGTTGAAGTCGAGCTATTTCATTATCTATTTCTTCCGGAAGACTAATTACTTTGTTTGGAAGCGCGCCCTTATTTTTAACTATAAACTCCATTGCAAGAGCCTGTCCGGCAAAGCTTGTTGCCATTACTTCGCTTGGATGACCTTCAGCAGCAGCGAGATTTACGAGCCGCCCTTCACCGCATAAATAAATTTTCTTTTTTTTGTTTTTTCTAAATTTATATTCGTCTAATTGCCAACGCACGCGCTTGCTTTTTGCCAGTCTGTTCAGTCCGACAACATCTATTTCAACGTCAAAATGTCCGCTATTCGCAAGTATGGCATTGTTCTTCATTGATTTCATATGTTCGGGCGTTATTACATTTTTATCTCCGGTTACGGTTACAAATATATCGCCAAGTTTTGCGGCTTCGTTCATAGGAAGAACTTCAAAACCATCTAAAACCGCTTGAAGCGCCCTGAATGCATCTACTTCAGTTACAATTACATTCGCACCCATACCTCGCGCGCGCGAAGCAACTCCTTTTCCGCAAGGACCATAACCAGCAACTACAAATTTTTTGCCAGCAATAAGAACATTTGTTGCTCTTAAAATGCCATCTAATGTTGATTGCCCGGTACCATAATAATTATCCAAAAGATGTTTCGTTTTGTTATCGTTAACCGCTATTATCGGATATTTAAGCGCGTTGTCTTTTTCCATTGCCCGCAAGCGAATTACGCCTGTTGTGGTTTCCTCACTTCCGCCAAACAAACGCGGAATTAATTTTTTATGTTTTGTATGAAGAAGCGTTACTAAATCCGCGCCATCGTCAATAGTAAGTTGCGGTTTTGATTCAATGACCTTTTCCAAATATCTGTAATAGTCTTCTTTTGTTTCGCCTTTATACGCGTAAATTGAAATTCCCTTTTCGATTCCTTCTTCAGCGAGCGCAGCGGCAACATCATCTTGCGTGGAAAGTGGATTGCAACTCGTGATTGAGATTTTTGCTCCGCCAGCACCAAGTGTGCGGACAAGCACTGCGGTTTCTTTAGTCACATGAAGCGCCATTCCTATAACAAGGTTTCTAAAAGGTAATTCCTTCGCAAATCTTTTTTTTAGAATCTGCATTATACCCATCCTTCTTTCGGCCAGCGAAATATTCATTTTCCCTTGTTCTGCAAGTTTCAAGTTCTTTACTTCGTAATTTTTTCCAACGTCCATAAAATCATGCCTTGGTTTTTTCGTCTTCTTATCGTGTTTCTTTGTTTTTATTTTCTTGTTTTACTTGTTTGGATGATTTTTTAAATATTATATAACAAGAATTAGCATGGACATTCTTATAAAAGATGCGATAATAATTACGCAGAACGAGGCGCGCGAAATTATTAAAGGAGACATAGTAATCAAAGAAAACAGAATAGAGAAAATAGGAAAAAATCTGAATGAAAAGGTAGATGAGAAAATAGATTGTAAAAGAAAGCTGGTTTTCCCAGGATTTATTAATACGCATACGCATGTCGCAATGACCTTGTTCAGAGGTTATGGCGAAGGAATGCGGCTTCAACAATGGCTTGAACAAAAAATCTGGCCAGCCGAAGCAAAATTGAAACCAAATGATGTTTATCATGGAGCCATGCTCGGAATCGCTGAAATGATCAGGAGCGGAACCACTTCGTTCAATGAAATGTATGTATTTGGATTAGAAAGAATTGCAGATGCGGGAGAAAAAAGCGGGATAAGGACGAGCATAGGATTGGGGATGTTGGATAAAATGCCGGAACATTATATTGAAAATGAATTAAGAGCAAATGATAAATTTGTTTCTTCATTGAAAAGCGAAAGCGACCGCATTAAAGCATCTGTATGTTGTCATGCTCCTTATACATGTAGCAGCGAACTTATAATCAAGGCAAAGGAATACGCGAACAAAAAAAATTTGCAGTTTCATATTCACGTAAGCGAAACCAGAAAGGAAGTCTTTGATATTATAAAGGAGAAAGGAAAATCTCCATTTGAATATTTGGACTCATTGGGAATATTGGACGCAAAAAGCGTGTTTGCGCATTCCGTTTATGTTACAAAAAGAGAAATAGCGCTTGGAGGGAAAAATAAAATAAACATTTCGCATAATCCTGTGAGCAATTTAAAACTCGCTGGGGGCGGCATATGCCCAATTTCGGAATTTATGCGTGCAGGGGCAAATGTCAGTTTGGGAACAGATGGAGCTGCAAGTAACAACTCTTTAAACATAATTGAAACAATGAAGATGGCTGCGCTTCTGCAAAAAAATTTTTACTGGGACGCTTCTGCGATTTCAGCACAACAAGTTTTGGATTTTGCCACAATAAATGGCGCCAAAGCATTGGGTGTGGACTCGGGGGCAATAGAAAAAGGAAAACTTGCAGACATTGTGATTGCTGATTTGAAATCTCCGAACATGGCGCCCTATCACAATCATGTTGCAAACATTGTTTATGCAATCAATCCTGCGAACATTTGCGATGTAATAATAGATGGCGAACTGATAATGAAGGATAAAAAAATATTGCTTTTTGACGAAGAAGAAGTTATTGAAAAGGCAGTTGAAGCGGCAGAAAACGTTGCAACTTGAATTATACTAAAAGCCATTTCCATAATGGAATAAAAAATGGTTCTATCTTTTTATATTCTTCACGTGGTTTGTAAGTAATTGGAAAAAATCTCTCTTCCACCACGAATTTGAGTCTAATAATGCCTCTTCAATCACGGCCATATTAAAGCACCATACTATTAATTACATGGTTATTTAGAAAGCTCATGTTTTTAAAAGTACCTTTACTTGTTCGTCAATTAGGATGTCCACCAATCAAAAAAGACTTAAAAACATAGGGACTGGGACTATTTTGACCTCTTCAAATTTCAGTGTATCTTTGCTTAGTAAAATACGATTCTTGAAGATTTTATAATTTTGGAAATCGGATGCTTTGACAGAATCTTGCCATTTCAGTTCAATGCCAGTATATGCATTTCCCTCCTTTATTATAAAATCTGTCTCTCTTTCTTTGTAGAAGTAGGTTACTTCCCCATAAGCGCGTGAAAGACTTTCCATGATTATGCCTTCAATAACTTTTGCTGCATCTTCAAAGGAATATGGTTTAAAAACGCCCATAATCCACCCTTTAAACGCATTGTAAAAAAAAGGATCGATGAAAAACGATTTTCTATTCTTTTTATAAGAAAGGATTCCTCTTGAAATATCCATTGCATATTGATTTCTTATTAGGAATAGCGCTTCCATTTCATCAAGATACTCGGAAACGGTTTTATGACAGGGTATTCCAAGATCTTTAGCTATTGCGGTAAGCGAATATCTGGTAGAATACGTTTTCACTATACCTTTTACTATCTGTTTTAGGATAGATTCACTTCTGTTTAATCGGCTCATATCACCTTTGACCCAATTTAGGTAGGTTTGATAGGTTTCAGAACTTAAGCTTTCTGTCCTTTTATATTCATATATCGCTTTTAATACACCTCCGGTAATAAGGAAGGAGTTAAAGTGCTTATTTAGCTCCTCAGTAAAGGGCATGAGCTTATACACAGAATTTAAACTTGTAATTCCTATATTTATTCCTTCAATCATTTTTTGTAGTTCATTTGAAGCAAATTGAAGGAGATATTCACGAAAGCTGAGTGGTAAAAAAAGTTTATGTTTTATTGGTCTACCTGGCAAGCGTTCAAATCCTCTTTTCAAGAAGAATCCACTTGAACCAGATACAAAAATTCTATTTTCATTAAACTTCCCCATGTCTATCCAGAATTTGAGTGCTTGCTCCCATAAATCTATATTTGTAATCTCATCAAGAAAGATATATCTTTTACCTTCTGTTGTAGGTTGCTCAAAATATGTTTTTATGAGTTCTATCAACTCATTTTTTGAAGAGAGGGGCTCGCAAGAGAAAAAAAGTATGTTTTTTGGGTCTATTTTTTTATTTATGAGAAGGTCTCTGATGAGGAGCTTAAAATAAGTAGTTTTGCCAACTTGTCTCGGACCGATGATTATTTTATTTCCTTCTTCCTTAAAATAGTACGTCATTTGCGGGCTTTGTGAAAGCGCTTCTTTGACTTTTTCATCTTCATCAATAAATGTCCGGTTTCTCCACCAAGGATTTTGAAGATGAAGTAATTGAACATTCATATAGATATTTAAGTATCTGTATTTTTAACTTTTTCGGTATTTAAGTATCTATGTATGGTTCAAAAATAATAGTTAAAACTAATATCTAATTTTTAGGGAATTTAAAAAATTAAAAAACTCGTTGTTCACGCATCAATCTGGAGGAAGCGGAGGTAATTCTTCTCCTTCTGGATTACGAACTGGTTCAATAGGTGATGAAGTAGTGTTGGAATAAGGAGCTTCAATAGGTGATGAAGTAGTGTTGGAATAAGGAGCTTCAAGAACTAGTTCTTGGATACAGCCAAATAATAACAATGTTGTAAGCAAGATACTTAAAATTAAAAAAAATAATTTTATTTGTTTTATTTTGTTCATTTATTCACCTCTCTTTTGGTATTTTCTCATATACTACTGGTTTTCCTACGGTTACTTCTTGTTTACCTAATTCGCAATCATCTCTGACTTTAACAAAATATCCTTTTCCTTGTTCCATATATCGTCCAAGATTATATCCTTTAAATTCAGTATCATAGTTCCAAGGACCACTTTCTATTTCACAATTTCCTTTAATTTCACTCCAGACTACATTTTTTGAAGGTCCTGATATTTGATTCCAACCTTTATATAATTTAATTCCGTCAACATCGAAATCATAGCCTTCGAATGTTAGATCACAATCTTGACGTAACTTCATCCAAAGACCCATACCAACCGTAAACATGATTTCAGCATCATTTCTATATTTTTTAGTTAATGAATCATAATAATACGACGTTCTTGTATTTACAAAACATTTTTCAAGTTCTTTATTATATTCTTCTTCTCTTTCTGGAGTTTGTAGATTTCGCGCGTTAACACCATTAATCTCCACTAAACTAGCAATCTTCACTAAACCAGGAGAACTCAAAGGAATACCATACATATTCCAACCTTTTTTTAATTTTAACGTAAAAGTTTTAAGAGAAGGAGGTAAAGGCGGAGGTTCTTCTTCATCTTCTTCATAAGTTTCTGTCGTTGTAGCGACTGTTCCTGCCATTGTATTATCTTCTTCATCTTCTTCATAAGTTTCTGTCGTTGTAGCGACTGTTCCTGCCATTGTATTATCTTCTTCATTTGATTCATCAACAGTATTATATTCATCTACAGTTATGGTGTAAAAATGCTTGCCCTCATTTATTAGTGTTACTTCATGTAAAAAGCTATGTTGTTCTCCTATATTAAGCTCATTTACGTAATAATATGTTGTACCTATTCCGATTTTGCCAGACTCAGGGGTAATTTCGAATTTAACATCAAATGAATTTGCTTTTGCTGAACCAATATTAGAAATAGTAATATTCATATAAAAAGGCTCACCGACTTTAGGATAGGCAGGATGGCTAGTACCAAAAATTACTAAATTAGGTTTATTAGTAACCTCTTCAATAACGTTTTGTGCATATATTTGATTAGTGTTGATAATAATTAAAAATAATGCTGTTAAAAACAAAGTATAATATTTATATTTCATTTTATTCTCCCTCTTTATTTTTTTGGTTTTATGTAATTTAATTATGTAAAAGTTTATAAATTGCACGAGTAGATTTTTAAGCGCTTACGGTTATACTGATCCACTAAAAAAACGTGGATCGTATATACTCAACCAACCGGGATAAAAGTTGAAAAACAAAATCGGAAAAACTTAGTTGGTTGAGTATATCTCGAAAACTCGCACCGAAAAGCGTAAGAATTTTTCTGTTGAATATTATATAGAAAAATTAAGCGACGTCGCAAATCGCGAACTCGTTGAGATGGGAAAATTTTAAACTGTTACCAGTAAAATGTAAGTTATTTATCATATCTCTACGAGGTATTATGCTTTTCATATGTTGCATATTGTAATTATACTCAAACAGGTTTATATACTTTTTGATACATAAATATATACAAAGATTGATTTCATGGATCGCACAAAAAAATACTCTGGAACGATATCTCAAAGAATATTCTCAAATCATGCTGGAAAGCAAGTTTACCCAGGTGAAATTATCTTTGTACGTCCGGATCTTACGACTTGACTTTACAAAACGCGCGCGCTTTTACGTCGTAAAACCTGTTATACCTAACTTGTCTTGGTTCGCGCTACACGCGCGCAAAGCGCGATAGTGAAAACGCTTCCATAAACAACTGTTGTTTTG
>JBFLYM010000022.1:0-14776 GCA_040757035.1 Microcaldota archaeon
CAAAACAACAGTTGTTTATGGAAGCGTTTTCACTATCGCGCTTTGCGCGCGTGTAGCGCGAACCAAGACAAGTTAGGTATAACAGGTTTTACGACGTAAAAGCGCGCGCGTTTTGTAAAGTCAAGTCAAAAAGATCATGTTTAGAAGAGAAGAGCGTAACTACAAAAAATCATAAATCATAAAATTGTTTTTTTCGCAAGGCGAATTATAACTCTGCGAAAGTTCTATAAGAAATTCACTAAAAAAAATTTGAGAAGAATCCAGCAAGCGCATAAATTATTCCGCTTATTATCGGAAAAAAGAGCATTCCATTATTCGTGGCTTTGAAATCGGTGGAAGGTGTAGGATTTATCTTTACTGTTGCATTCAATGTTTTATTTATCAGTGGGGAGGATTCTGATGCTACATATATCAAAGGATAATAATATCGTTCTTCTGTACTCGCTATCTCATATGGAATTATTCTTGAACTTCTTGCAGGAATATATAACCATTTTTTAAACGTCCAATTTTGTACATTGGAAGAACTTATACTGAAAGTATCGCTAGTATTAGCATTATTCATAACAGTAATATAAAATTTTGCAGGTTGACCAGAATGCACCTCTTTGTTAGCACCATCTAATAGCACATCTAAAACATTGTGAGTTATGTTAATTTTTACAAAAAACGTTATATTGCCCAATCGTTCCTTGTCGCCTTCATCAAGCACTTTTATCTCTGCTTTATATTCACCTTCACGTGCAAATTTATCTGCAGTTATTTTCACCTGAAGCGGAACCCCACTCCAATCGCTATCCTGCTTACTCCACCCTAACGGAAGGCCGCTCACAACCGCATTTTCATATGCACCGCCCTTTCCCCATATACCACCTGTTCTTGGTCTTCCATCAACGCTTATCGAAATTGTTTGTCCAGGACCTATTACACCAAGATAGACTTCTTCGTTGTTTGTAATCTCTTTTTGGAATGGTTCTATCATTGGAATTGCATAAAATACCGAAATTAATATAGCAAATACAAATACTAATGTAGTAAACCTCTTTAGTTTTTTTATTGTGGTTATTATCCTAGTTATCATTGTCATTTTATCATTTTAAGGAAGCTACGGCCTTTAGACCGTGAAGGTTTATGAGTATATACGATCCACGTTTTTTTAATGGATCAGTATGTTTATAATTTAGGTATAAAAGAATTTATAAATTATCTTTTTCTTTTATATACGAACAAATAGAATGCCGCTGCAATAACTCCAAAAATAGTAAATATAATCGTACCTATATGGGCAAAATCAGGCTCTACATTAATGGATAACTTCTGATCTTCAAATCCTGCTTTTCTTATAAACAAATCATAGGTACCAGAACCGCGTATAGTTAAGTTTATATTACCATCGCCATTAAATGTTTTATTTAAAAAAGATATTGTAAAATTCTTGAGCAGAGCATTATTTTCATCGTATACATTGAAAGAAAACGGTTTGCCTTCAATTATTTTGGGAATAGCTGATATTCTCAATTTTCTTTTTTCTTCATTTTCATTTCTATAAAGCATGGTATAAGGAAAATTTTCTGTCTCTTTCCCCTCGCTATCAGATACACGACATTCAACAAGCAGAGGTCCAAATGCATATTCGTTAGGATCAAGTTCAAATATCCATTTGTATCCAAATGTTAAAGCAGGAATCCAGGTTCCATTTTTTGCAGAATCGCTTATTCTTAGATCTATTTGTGGTTGCGAATTTTTGGAGAAAACAAGTCCACTAATGTTAATTGGTTTATATCCAACACTATTTCCAAGCAGTGGGTCATCTATACTACATCCTCTATCTAGAGTATATGCATAAAACGAGCCGTCGTATGAACCGAAAAATAATCTATTTGCGTTGAACACCACCGGGTTGTGTACCCAATTATGCGCCGAATATTTTAATATTATGTCGCCATTTTTTGCATCTGCAGCGTAGACATGATTATCATTACTTCCAAATAGAATCATAGTTTTTTCGGCGAGTTGGAATATTTCAAAGTTTCCTTGTACAGCTTCAGACAACTGTATTTTCCATACCAGTGCGCCATTGTTCGCATTGAGCGCATAAATATTGCCATCATTGCTACCAAAATATAAATTATTGTCATAATATATCGGATTAGACATTATCCATCCATTCGTATCAAAAGTCCATAAAATCCTATTTTCATACCTATCTATCGCATACATTTTATTTTCTGTTGAACCGATAAATACTTTGTTTTCATAAAACGCAGGCTTTGATCCCCAAAAAGGCGCAACATTTATTTTTGCTGTTTTATTTCCGCTCAAATTTACAATAATTAATGCATTATCAAAACCAAATATTATATCATCTTTGGATAAAAGTGGTTCTGTAATGGCCTTTCCACTTTCAGCAGTCGTCCACATCGCACTACCATTGTAATCATATGCTCTAAGTCCAGCATTGCTTGATATGTATAAATAATCTTCAGCTTCAAAACCATAAATCATTGTTTCGTTTATTGTGCGTATTAAATTCCCTTGTTTGCCCAGTATGAAAATTTTGTTGTTTGATGCAGCAATTATTAATTCATTACCCATTTTGAGACTATTTATTTTCTCGCCGACCGTTATTTTTGTTATCAAATTTCCAGTTTCTTTGTCAAGATAATAAATATTGCCATCGTGCGAAGCTATTACTATTTTATCGCCAAAAAATACTGGTTTTGCTTCTATTGGACCAAGTGTGGAAAATTTCCATATTTGAGCTGCGAAAACTTGAGAAGCGAACAAAACAAAAATGAAGAAATACCTAAAATTTTTCATATTATCCCATTGATTTAGTGGCATACTCCTTAATCAACGATAGATACAACGTTATCCCTATCCTATTCTTATCCTATAAACATCGAATCGTACAATCCTTCCTTTATTTCTTTTTCTATCTGTTTTCCATTTTTGTTATCTATCGTAATGCCCATACTCATACAAGTACCTATTATTTCTTTGCTTATCTCTTTAAGTGTTTTGCCTAAGTTTTTGGATTTGATATTTTTGGCAATCTCAACAATTGCTGCAAGATTTATATTTCCACTAACGTTGTCCTTTGTACTCGCACCTTTTTCTATTCCCACAGCTTTTTTTATAAGTTCGCTTGTTGTAGATTGAGATGACATTTAGCTTTCACCCTTGGCTAATCTTTTAAGTTCGGAGAGATATGTTTTTATTCTTGCAATTGAGAGTTTTATTGCACGTACTTTGTTGTTCTGAGTTTTTCCCGCGATCATCAATTCCATCGTAAGCTCTTCAATCTTTTTTTCAAGTGCATCCTGCTTCATTTCCCTTATAGTATTCATTTTGAGCGCCATATCTATACCTCTAATACCTATTGATATAATAAGACCTACCGCGCATCATATGCATGTCGCACACCATATCTTTAAATACATTTATGCTTTGTTCAATCCTGCTTTACTAAAAATGCTTTGTCTTCAGTTAATGGATGTGTACTTTTAATTGCTTTTGGTAATTCAATATGAGGATTTATTCTGTCAGGAAGAACTGTTCCTGGTGGAACAATTCTTACAAATATTCCTATTGTTCCATATTTAGATACCGAAATAACACGCGCTTCGCGTACCAATCTTGTAGATTCTCCTGATTTGGGAATTAAACCAGCAACCATGCGCATTCTTTTTGCTCTGCTTCCTCTACTCATTGCTCCGGAAATAACAATTTCTGCGCCTATCGCACCATTTGATAGTGTTTCAGAAAGAAGGAAATGAAGAACAGCGCGCGCTTTTTTACCCATTTCCATCATTTTCATTGCTCTTCTACCTACTATTTTTGGCTCAAGTGCTGGATTTTTTACTTCAACCACGCTTATTTGCGGATCTTTAATATTAAATTCGTCTTGAAGTGCTTTGGTAAGCCTGCTTATTATGTTGCTTCTTCTTCTCGTTAGTTTGCTTGCGTTCATTACTTCAAGAGTAATTCTTGTTATAACTGGAGTCCGCTGAATGTCTATGTTTGCAAGATCATTGCGGTCGAGTTGTTTTTCTAAAAATCTCATTATTTCATATTGTAACAATGGTTCTTCTATGAATTTCTTTTCGTACGTCATTAAATTTCACCCGACCTTTTTTCACTTGAATTTTACTTAACTTGAATTTTATTTATTTAATTTTATTTCGTCGCACGGCGTTACAATTATCTCTACGCGCGCTGTTTCGTAATATGAACGACGTCGTATTCTTCCACTGTTCGGTGAAACTCGCGGAAAAACATTTTTTTTATTTGCCGCTGCATGAATTATTATCAAATCTTCACCGAGTCCCTTGTTCATTGCCGAAGCGATTGCACTTTTCAAAGTTGCAAGCACAAATTTTGCCGCTTTTTTTGGATATCTACCTTGTCTACCTCGTAGCTCTTTTCTATGCGCAAGTTTAGAAGTATATTTTCTATAGAAAATAGGTGTGTCTCCAACTACAGTCGAATCAAGAAAAAGAATTGCATCTAAGGTCTTTAAGCCGTTTATATTTGCGCATACTTCAATAAGATCCTTGAAACTTGCGTCAATACCTTCAAGCCTTGCCCTTCCTACCTTTCCTGTTATGCTATTGTTATCATCAAACTTGTCAAATTTATAAGAATACATAATATCATTCATTCTATTATGTCATTTTATTTATTCGCTTTATGTTCATTTTACCGCAACAAATTTTGAACCTCTTGTAGCTCCAATACCTGGTCCTGCATGTATAACTCTTCCAGTTGAATGTGCAAAATCCCCAAGTCGTTTACCTAATTTTTCCATCGTAATTGTAACTATCTTAAATTCCTTTCCATTATGAACACCGAATGTAAGACCAAGCCATTCCGGAAGAATTATTGCCTCACGTATATGAGTTTTTATCACTTTTTTTGGGTTTTCTGCCATTATCATTTTTACTTTTGCAACCAATTTTTTGAATCCAAGATTAGTTGAAATGCGTTTGAGCGTTCTGCGTTCACGCGAAGTGAGTATAGTCATGAATTTTTCTATTGGCATATCCTTTAATTGCGCTTCTTCAAATCCTTTATAAACTTCGCGTGCCATTTTATCTCTCTTTATTTCTCATTATTCCTCTTTATCTCCTCCTTTCCCTTTTTATCTCTCTTTGTTATCTCTCTTCAACAATTTTGATTACTTTTTTTCTTCCTGTTGATTTTGCGGCTATGTGTCCAACTTTACTTCCTGGTGGCGCCCCTCTTCCAATTGTACTAGATTTACCTTCATGATGCTGCTTTCCTCCGTGCGGATGATTGTAAGCGCTCATTTTTACGCCCCTATTGCGCGGCCACATTCTATTTCTTGCTTTTTTGTATTTGTAAAACGCAGTTCCTGCTTTCATAAGCGGCTTATCAGACACTCCACCGCCAGAAGCGATGCCGATTTGCGTTCTGCAATCTGCTGAAAATGGAACAATTTGCTTGCTTGGAAGTTTCACATAAACAATATCGCTTTCCCGCGAAACTATTATACCATAAGAGCCTGGAGCGCGTATTAGTTTGCCTCTGTCTCCTGGATAGCGTTCTAAATTAAATACATATGCGCCATCCGGAATTCTATAAAGCGGAAGTACGTTTCCTGCTCCAAGTTTCGCTTGCGCACCGAGTTCAATATAATTACCAACTATTGCGCCCTCATTAGCAAGAAGATAGCCTTCTTCGCCGTTATCATAAAGCATTTTCATTAATATTGCGTTCCTTCCCGGATCGTCAACAAAATCTAGTATTTGACCTCTAATTACCCCTGTTTTTTCTTCATCATCGTAAGATCTATACTGAAGGTCAATTTTGTATCTTGTTGTAGGAGCTTTATATGTTGGAGTTCCATTCCCGCGTCTTTGCTGTTTTAGTCGTTTTCCCATCCAAACACCATAGCATCATTCAAGGCAATTTTAATATATAATCTTTGTTGGTTTGCTGTTTGTTATACCATTATATAAGTTTAAGTTTTTCGCTTATATTTTCAATCTTTGAACCTTTTGCGAGTTTTACAACCGCGCGCTTTGCTGCCTTTTTTGATGTATTATATATTCTTACTTTAGCAACCTTCACATCAAATAATTTTTCAACTTCTTTTTTTACATCTACTTTAGTTGCTGAAGTTGCAACTTGAAACGTCATTATATTAGACTCCATTGATAGAACCGTTTTTTCGGTTTTTATTGGAGCAATTATAAACATGTTTTCACCTATTTTCACTTATAGCATTTTTCTTAATTCTTCTATTGCATTCTCAGAAAAAACAGTAAATCTTCCAGCGTGCGTCCCTGGGGCAAGATGCCTTACTTTAAGTTCTGAAACTCTTATTGCATCTACGCCTGCGAGGTTTCGCGCAGCTTTAAGTACGGCCCCTTCCTTCACAATTACAAGAATGGATTTTGGCGTATATTTTGATTTACTGCGAACACGTCTTGTTCCGCTCAACGCTTTTGTTTTAATTTTTGCTTTTTCAATATCTTTTGCGATACCAAATTTTTCAAAAACCGAAAGTACTTGGTTTGTCTTTTTTATTTCTTCAAAAGAATTATTAAATATAATTGGAAGGGTTTTTTCAGATCGCGTATTCATTGTGGCGGCAATCGCTGACCTAAGCGCTTTTTTATATTCTTTTTTGTTCATTTGTTCAATGAGAATTTTTTGTGTTTTTGGAGGATGCGCTCTTCTACCTTTTACCGCGCTTGGAATTCTCTTTACTTTTCCGTGTTGTCCTTTTGCGCCAACTTCACGCGGAAGCTTTGCTTGACCTATATTTTTTAAAGAACCAAAATCGTCCTTTCTTCCATTATAAACAGCCGATGTCTGAAGACCTGCTCTTGGAAACGCGCCTTTGGGTTGATATAATCTGCTTTCATCGCTGAGGACCGCTCTTTTTATAAGATCCGGTCTGATCAATTCAGAAAAACATTCTGGCAATTCTATCTCTTCTTCAACCACTCCATCAAGAGAATAAATTTTAGATTTCATAATATATCACTATATGTTTTAATATATATTTAATGTATATATCTCTATATTTATCACGAGTATTGATGTATTTATCATAAGGTAATCACGAGATATTTTTGATTCTTATAGAAACGCGCATTTTTACCAATCTTTTTGTTGGTCCCGGAACGCTCCCTTTTATTATCATAAAATCATTTCTCACAAACCCATAATGAGGAAACCCTCCATTTGGATTTATCTCATCAATATTTTCTGAAATTTTAAGAATTAATTTGTTTAATTCCGTTCTCTTATGATAACCCGTTTGACCCGCTTGAGGCGCGGTATAAAGTACATAAGAAGGATGCCATTGTCCTAAAGTTCCGACATGTCGTCTTTTTCCTGTAGCCTTTGGTCTTTGAAGAGCAACACCAAATCTTTTTATTGCGCCTTGTAACCCTTTTCCTTTTGTAATAGCAACTACATCAATTATTTCGCCTGACTTGAAAACATCCTTTATCCTAAGTTCTTTTCCAACAAGATTTTTTGCGAGCGAGAATTTATCCGATATACTTTTTCCTCCAAGCGCGAGCTCAAATCTTTCTGGATGTTTTTTCCCCATAAATGTTTTGTTTGGTTGCGTAAAAACCAAAATTCTTACATCATCAAGTTTATTTTCATCAAATTCGTTTTTCTTTTTTATTTGCTTTATATTAAGATGCCTGAGTTTTGCTTGATCAGTTGCAAACATCTCTCCAACTATTGCTCTATGATTATATCCGCGTATTCCATAAACATAAACTGGCGGAACTTCTAAAACAGTTCCTGCGCCAACAATTTCCTGTCCTTTTGTCGGACTTTCGGATTGATCTATATATGTAACAGTCGTCATTCCAACTTTATATCCTGCAAATCCAAGAACCCTGTTTTCATCGCGCGTTGGCCAAAACATCGCTGGTACTTGCGTTTCTGCTCTCTTTCTTGGTCTAAATCCGCGCGACCCTTTCCTAGGTCGTCTTAAATCCATACTATCACTAAGCTATCACTAAACCTCAGCGGTTCGGAAGCCTAAGGCGTTTACGCCGAAGACGAGAACCGAGCTTTTTTTAATTTGTTTTTTTAATTTGCATTGCCCTCATTGTACTCTAACATTCATTAGAGCCTTAATAAAGGGATACAATCAAAATAATTAGTAATTAATAAAAATTTTGGAAGGATATGTTTAAAAAGATATTGCCAAAATAATAGATATAACTTTCTTATTTTAGAAAAATTTAGAAACAATTAAAAAACAATTGAAAAAACATAAGAACATAAAAAACATAAGGATATATGAACATAAAAACAGGTGAAACACTATGGTTATAGACATAGATGCTCAAGCAGAAATTCGATCAGAGGAATCGAGAGAACAAATACAATCAATGCAGTCAACACAAACACCACTATCAGCCTCGCAATCAGTTACCCAACTGCATCAAAACAATAATACAGTATACATTGGAAAGAAGAATGTGATGGCCTATGTTCTTGCAATAGTTACAAGTTTTAATAAAGGTGCGAAAGAAGTTGTAATTAAAGCAAGAGGTTCTTTGATTTCTCGCGCGGTTGATACTGAAGAAATATTAAAGCACAAATTTCTGCCAGATGTTAAAATAAAGAATATAGTTCTTTTGACAGAAAAACTAGAAAGTAGAGAAGGATATATGAGTAATGTATCTGCAATAGAGATAATGCTTACAAAATAGATTATTAATGAATATAAATTATAAGGAATAAAAACAAAGTAAATCTATTTCAGTGATTTTTGCCTTTCCAATTTTTTCCAAAAGCACAAAATTTATTTTCTCATGTTCTTTTTTCTTGTCTTTTCTTATTGCATCAATTAATGCCTCTTTATCCCCGATCATTTTTGTCGGAAGCCCGAACGCGGTAAGAATTTGCTCCAATCTTTTTTCATCTGGTTCAGAAAGCATTTTTTTTGCAACAGACAATGTTGCCGCAGCGACCATACCAATGCTTATTGCTTCACCATGCCTCAATCCAGTAGTTTTTTCTATTGCATGCCCGAACGTGTGCCCGAAATTCAATATTCTTCTTTCTCCTTTTTCTATTTCGTCTTTTGAAACAACCTTTGCTTTGATTTGGAGAGAACGATAAATTATTTTTTCTATTACTTCTTTTTCAAGCGAGAGGGCACGCGAAACGTTGGCTTCAAGATAATCAAATAACTTTGCATCTGCTATTATCGCGTGTTTTATCAGTTCTGCAAATCCATTACTCAGTTCGGATTTTGGAAGAGTTTTCAGCATTTCAAAATCGCAGAGCACAAATTCCGGCTGGCGTATAGTACCTATAAGGTTTTTGTACCCCTTAAAATTCACACCGTTTTTTCCACCGACGCTCGCATCTATTTGCGCCAAAAGGGTAGTCGGCACGAAACCGAAGCGCAAACCCCTAAGATAGGTGGAGGCCGCAAAACCCGTAACATCGCACACTATCCCTCCACCTATTCCGATTACAAAAGAGGAGCGATCAAGTCCAAATTCAAGGAATTTTTCGTAAATTTTGTTTACTGTCTCCAGTGTTTTGTTCAGCTCGCCCTCACCAATCTCAATTACTTCGCAATCCGGAAAAAGGCCTTTGTGGAATTTGCGAGTTGTTTTGTCGGTTATTATTACTTTTTTTTCAGCTTCGCAATATTTGTCCAAATGCGATATTTTCTCGCCAATAGCAATTATACTTTTTCCAGTTTTTCCCGCTATTTTCAGAATTTTCATATATACTCCACCAGCCAAACAACCCGGTGCTTTTTGCGTACTGCTAAAATATCGCCAAAGTACCGTTAGTGAACAAACGCGCGTTATGGCGCATTATGATTTATACACAAAAATTATACACACAAAAGAATTATGAATTTACCGCTCGCAAATTATTGTTCGCAAATCCAAAAAATTAAGTTGGATCAGCATATCAGATTTTTCAATTCCTTCAGAATAGGTATATCCAATCTATATTGCTGGCTAAACGCTTCCAGCCGTCTCACAAACAGCTTTTTCAAGTCCTTTGAAAGTTTTTGAGAATTCAATTCTTCTAAAATAACCTTCCAGTTAAGATTTGGGTACAGAATTTGCATATCTGGTAAATCTCTCTGCCGTCCTTCGCTGGCCAAACCTTTGAACAAGAAAATATCTTCCTTTGAAAGCAGATAGATTGATAAGTTACCGTATTTTTTGTGCAATTCTGCCCTTTTAATCATAGATTCGGAAAGGACGAGCTTTCGGATAATCTGTCTGATGAATAAATCAAGATGGAAGCCATCTTTGTTCTCGAACATTTTCATGGCATGCAGATGTTCATGTTCTGTTTTGATAACGATTGGTTGATGATACTGAGCACCAAACAGTGCACTACAAAAAGTTTCATAGTCTAACTTGCTCTTAAATACAATATCGATGTCTTTGGTTGTTTCTTTTAGGTCGCGGAATGACATCGCACAACCACCGATTAGATAAACGTTTAGCGGTTTCTTTATTCTCGAACCTATCGTTTCTAATTCACGATCTATATATTTAGCATCGAATAACCTATCCATTCAGAACACATTCCACTTCCTGCCATGAGGGGAATCCAGGAAACGTTTTTGCACCTTTTGATTCTACAAAATCAATTACATTCCTTAAACTTTGATCATCCAGACCGAACTTGTGCCGGACGCTTACCAATTTTTTATAATCAGTCCTAGTTTTTATGATGAGCGCGCAAGAATACGTTATTCCTCTGGTATCCAACCATGGTTCTGAAAGTCCGCCAGTGGAAATGACAAGCGTATGGATTATTATGTCTTCCAGCTTTGGTCTTATGTTCGTATAATAGTGCCTTTCAGTTAGTATAAGTCTGATCCCATACTCTCCAAAAACATCGTAAGCAGTTGGGAAATAATCTTTCGTATTAGGTGCAGAAGTACTCACGAGTAGAATCGCCCATCCGTTTGGCGCTTTGGAAATGAAAAACGATGATGTAATATGAAAAACTTTCTTGGCATGTTCAAGGTGCATTGTATAAAGGAGGTTAGTACAGAACTCGGATAGTGGTCTTATTTCTTGGCGTATTTCATAAATGCCTTTTTTATTCATGAAGGCAATTCCAAAGGCGCGCAACTTGGCAAGCGCTCTTTTTGCACTGGCCGCAGGCATAAGCATGTTTTTAGTGGTAAATTTCTTTTCTTGGAAATAACTGAGTAAGTATGGGTTTTTTCCAATCATGACTTCAACGACCAGTCTTTCCAAAATAGGATTTCTTAGGCGATTGTACTCAGAGAAAAGTGTTTGCGAAATTTTTATGTGATTCACTCCGCCACGATGGATTATAGAAACTAGACCAGCTTCTAAGAGAGATTTCAGATATTTGCTCATATTGGACTTTTTTATTTTCAATTCTAGAGCTAGTTCGGACTGGGTAACCACGTCTTGTTGCATTAGAAATTCGAGTATCTTAGCCTCCCTTTTTGTGAGTTCCACAGTATCAAATTATATAACTATTACCTTAATAAAGTTATGTTTTTTGATACTGGAATTAGGTCTGCAAGATTAGTCAGATAGTAACTGACTAATTTTGTGAATTTACCGCTCGCAAATTATTGTTCACAAATCAGAAAAATTAAGTTGGGTTGGTATAAATTGGATTAGCATATATTCCTTTCATCAATTTGTACAATGTCCGCGTTTTTTTCACTAGTTCTGCGAATTGTACTGAAGTAAGCGCCTGTTCTTTATCGCTTAACGCTTCTGCAGGATTTCTATGAACTTCCACCATTATTCCATCCGCGTCAGCAGCGACCGAAGCTAAGCTCATTGGAATTATAAGCGATACCTTTCCTGTACCATGTGTTGGATCGGTAATTATTGGAAGATGGGTAAGTTCTTTTATTGCAGGAACCGCGCTCAGGTCCAATGTATTTCTTGTATAAGTTTCAAATGTTCTTATTCCACGCTCGCATAAAATTACATCAGCATTGCCTTCATTTAAGATATATTCAGCGCAGTTGAGCCATTCCTCCAAGGTGGAATACATTCCTCGTTTTAAAAGTACTGGTTTATTCGCTTTGCCTACTTCCTTTAAAAGCGAGAAATTCTGCATATTCCGTGCACCTATCTGTAGAGCGTCTGTATATTCGCACACCCACGAAACATCCCGAGTATCTAATACTTCAGTAACAATCGGAAGTCCTGTTTCTTCTCTAGCCTTTTCAAGAATTTTAAGCCCTTTTAATCCAAGCCCTTGAAATGCATAAGGTGACGTTCGCGGTTTGAAAGCGCCTCCGCGCAATATGTCCGCTCCTGCTTCTTTGACAAGGTGCGCGGTTTCTAATGTTTGTTCTTCACTTTCCACACTACACGGACCCGCAATAATGGTAAAACCTTCACCTATCTTTACATTGCCTACGCGCACTATTGTACGCCCGCTTTTATTTAATCCTGCAAGTTTCAAATTTTTCATATTTTAATCATTTATTCTTCTACTTATTAAAATCTTGACTTTTTTTGATTTTGCGATAAAATTTGCGATAAATATTTATAAAATGAGGTCATTATAAATTTTTGCAACAAACACTTTAGTAACAAACATTTAGAATGAAGAATAAATAAGGCGAGAGAAATGTCACCAAGCAAAAATATTGGGAGTTCGCGCATGCGCGCGATCTGCGTTAGCATTGCTGAACCAAATGTTGAAAAATGCCTGAAGGCGTTGAAAAACATTGAATTCGCGGAAATACGATTGGACAGGATGAACGTAAGCGAAGAAGATGTGAAAAAAATATTCTCAAAAAAAAGGAAAACGCTTATTGCAACTTGCAGGCCTGGAGAAAAAAACGAAAAGAAAAAAACGGAAGCAAGAAGCGAAAATGAAAGAAAAGAACTTTTGCTTTCCGCAATAAATGCAGGCGCGGCGTATGTTGATATAAATGTTGATGCGAATGATAAGTACAGAAAAGAGATAATAACGCGCGCAAAAAAAAATAAATGCAAGGTTATTGTTTCTTACCACAATTACAAAAAGACTCCAAATTCCGCTGAACTTGACCAAATAGTGAAATGGTGTTTTGAATCAGGCGCTGATATAGCTAAAATTGCATGCAAATCAAATTCAAACGCCGATAACGCAAGATTGCTTGCGCTTTTGGATTCGGATAAAAAACTTATAATAATTGGCATTGGCAAAAAAGGTAGAATAACGAGAATAATCGCTCCGCTTTTAGGAAGCCCATTTACATTCGCTTCTCTCCGTGAAGGAAAAGAAACCGCATCAGGGCAATTCGATGCAGAGAAACTCAAAAATATTCTAGACATAATAAAAACTTTTGAACGATGTTCAGAACCAACGAAACGAGTGATCGAATATGTTTATAGTTTTTGAGGGTCTTGATGGCTGCGGAAAAGAAACCCAAATTACATTACTTAAACAAAAATTAGCATCTGCACAATGTGCACAAAATGAAATTTTTTCCAATATATATTCTGCTATAAATTATTTCAAATACCCTACACGCAATTTCGGAGTTCTGAATGATTTTTTGGAGAGGAAGATCCATCTTTCTTCAAAATCGCTTTTTCTTTTGTTCCTTGCAGACATTGCAAATGAGCAGGAAAAAATAAAGCAATCCGAACTCGCAATCTCTGATAGATATGTATTTTCTACAATAGCTTACGAAGTAGATGGAATAAATTATAACAATGGAAAAAAAATCACCGAAGCAAGTGGATTTATTAAACCTGACTTAGTAGTATACTTGGATATAGATGCTGATATCTCACAAGAAAGAAAAAGCAAACAAAAGCAGCTTGATAGATATGAGGAAAACAAAATTTATCTTGCGCAGGTGCGTGAAAACTATTTAAATCTGTATCAAGATAAATTTCTTACAGATAATTGGTGTTTAGTAGATGCGAGTAAAAATATAAGCGAAGTGCATTTACAAATTCTAAATTATTTGAAAAAATTTGATATTTTGCTCCCATAGTCTAGCTCGGTCAAGGATATTTGAATGTATTTAGTTGGTTGCTGAACTATTGTATAGTTCAAAATAATTAAAATAATTGCTTAAACATCCAAATATCCGCACAAAGGACGTTGGACTTTCAATCCAATAACTCGAGTTCAAACCCATATCCCTTTCTTTTTCTAAAAGAAAGGTCTGGGGGGTCCACTGACACTGTGCTGACTAATGCCACCTATTTTAAGAGGTAGGTAAATGCTGGTAGCATTTGCACCTTTTCCTGGTTGGCACATCGCCCAATATGCGCAACATAAAGGGCGATGCCCCGTTTTACGGGGTTAGTCACACAGTGTCACCCCAAAGAAAAAACTAATCGTTTGGGGGTGGGTCAGGAAGACCCTCAAACTGGGGAGGGGGTTTCCCCCTCCGCGGTTCGGTTCGGTTCGGTTCGGTTCGGTTGAAAATCTCGATGGGAGCGCTTATTTTTTTATCTAATTTCGCAGAGAAGCGCCAGATGCTCTTCTAATAAATTCAAGATTTGATTTTGTCAAGTTTGATTCTGTTCTATTGGTGAGTTTGAGTCGTTGGAATTCTCCCTCTTTTTGCCTTTGCATATACTTGGTTTTTTCTTCAATGCGAGCAAGTATTTGCTTTTTTACATCTTCAGTATAAACCTTTGATCCTTTGACTGGACTTTAAAAAATTGACCTAACTTTTTTTTGCAGATTTTTGCGCTCACGACGAGGTTTAGCGCTTTTTTTGCTCCAGATTTGTTCTACATAACTTTATAATCTAATTTAAGAGATAGAT
>JBFLYM010000023.1:0-14274 GCA_040757035.1 Microcaldota archaeon
TTTACTCTTTCAAAGGTTTTCATATGCCTATTTAGGCACATAAAGATTAATAAAGCTTTCGCTAGTTTTATCTCGAAAAAGAAAACTAGAATTGATATATGTGCCTAAAAAAGTAGGAGCTTAGGGTTCAAGTTGATAGTAAATTGCCCGACGGCAGGAAAATAAGGGCATTAGAAGGTACTTTTACCCAAAGGGAGATGTTTGACCTTCGTAAAAGTGGTCTTTACGCTCCAGAAAGTGAAAGTATAATGACCGTTAAAGAACATGATCAATCTATTCAATCTGGTGTATATCAATTGATTAGTGAAAATAGTTGGTGGAGAACAGGCGAATACGGATTTTATCGAAGAGGATTTGAAAAGAAAACAATTCCTTTAGGAGCTGAAATAACTTATGTTGAAGGTGGGGTCTCCTGGATTTTAGAGATTCCAGATGTTCCTATAGAAGTAAATGGTAAACGTATTGGTTTAAGACAAGCTATTGGCATGGGTGTTATCCCTCTTGAAAAACTTGAAATAAAAGACGTTAATGATAAAGAATCAATAGTCTCAGTAACTTCTAATTTCGATCCAAGAACTGATCTTGAAGTGGTAAACATTATGAGGCCAAGTGGTTGGGGCGGGGTAGACACCAAAGGACGACCATTGAAGTCAATGCCTTCAAACGAGAGCAATTTATATGCAAGATATTCCTATGTCTTACATAAGAATAATTTTGATGAAGGTCCTACGGGATGGCACGGCTCTTTTGCTCGCGGCGTCAACGGCTTCTACTGCAGGGCGCGTGAGGTCAGTGCGGGGTCGGTTTGGTCCTATGGTTCGGGGGTGATGTTGGTTGATCGCGAAGAGGCCGCGGCTGATCTATGTACCAAAAGTACTTGCCAACGCATACACCCTTACTTATGCTGGTCACCGCACCAATAGTAAGGCTGGTTTCATTCAACCACAAAATGGGGGAGGGTCAGGATGATATGACAAACCAATAAAGTAATTCAGACCCATATCCCTTTCTTTTTAAAAAAAAGAAAGGTCTGAGGGGTCCACTGACACTGTGTTGACTAATGCCACCTATTTTAAGAGGTAGGTAAATGCTGGTAGCATTTGCGCCTTTTCCTGGTTGGCACATCGCCCAATACGCGCAACATAAAGGGTGATGCCCCGTTTTACGGGGTTAGTCACATAGTGTCACCCCAAAGAAAAAACTATCTGTTTTGGTGTTTTGGGGGAGGATCAGGAAGACCCTCAAACTGTTCAAAACTGTTTGAGCACGTGCCTAAAAACCCTCAACCAGTTTTGGAGGGGGCACTCCCCTCCGCGGTTCGGTTAGAATTCTTCCTCATCTTCTTCCTCGTCTTCATCATCGTCAAAATCATCATCTTCCCAGTCATCTTCATCCTCATTTATTTCGTATCTTTTCATAACTTTCACCTATATCCAGCACATTTATATTTATCATTGTTTATTACATTATACGCAACAAACTACGCAACAAACTAAATTTTTACGTAACGGACTAAATTCTTCAGATTTTGTTTTTTACTTTAGTCCAAATATTAGCGTGTTAAGATCAGTAAAGTATTTAAATTTTTGCAATTTGCAATTTTATAATTTTGTACGATTTTGTTAGAAATTTTTTAATGGAGATCTACTGATATTATGAAAATAAAACAAATAAACGAAGCGATTTGGGAAATAGAAAAAGAAAGTACCATGAAAGTGCCAGCATTAATATTCGGTACAAAACCAATAATGGAAAAAATGAAAACCGATCGCACATTATTGCAATTATACAACGTTGCTTCACTAAACGGAATAATTAAGTACGCTATGGTAATGCCTGATGGACATGAAGGCTATGGCTTTCCAATAGGCGGAGTTGCGGCTTTTGATGCCGAAGAGGGGATTGTTTCGCCTGGAGGTGTTGGTTATGATTTGAATTGCGGAGTCCGCCTTGTAAGGACAGGACTTAAGGCTGAACAAGTGAAACCAAAGATAAAACAACTCGCTGACAAATTATTCACGAATGTTCCTTCTGGAGTGGGAAGCGAAGGAAAATTAAAACTTTCGCACGCTGAATTGGATGAAGTAGCGCGCCTCGGGACAGAATGGACAATAGAAAAAGGTTATGGATGGAAGGAAGATGCCGAGCGAACGGAAGAATACGGACGAATGAATGGAGCGGACGAATCAAAAGTTAGCCCAACCGCAAAAGCACGCGGAAAGTCTCAATTGGGAACGCTCGGTGCTGGAAATCATTTTTTGGAAATACAGCGAGTAGAAAAAATAATCGATGAAAACATCGCAAAATCATTTGGACTTGAAAAGGACGAAATTGTTGTGATGATACATTGCGGCTCGCGTGGCTACGGCCATCAAATATGTACAGACCAACTTGGTTCAATGTTGGCGCTCGCGAAAAGGACAAATCTCTGGCTTCCTGACAGGGAGCTTGTTTATGCACCAATCAAAAGTCGCGAAGCGCATGATTACATGGCCGCAATGAAATGCGCTGTGAATTTCGCGTTTGCAAACAGGCAAATAATAATGCATTGGGTGAGGCAAGTATTTGACGATGTTCTTGGAAAAGGAACAAGCGATAATATGAATTTGGTTTATGATGTCGCGCACAATATCGCAAAAATTGAAGAACACGAAGTTGATGGACAGCGAAGAAAACTCATTGTGCACAGAAAAGGCGCAACGCGCGCATTTCCAGCGGGGCGAACAGAACTCCCACCAATATATAGAAATATTGGTCAGCCTGTAATAATTCCAGGCTCAATGGGAACAGCAAGCTATGTTCTTGTCGGAAATAAAAAAGGTCTTGATATGAGTTGGGGTTCAACGTGCCATGGTTCGGGAAGAGTGATGAGTCGCGGAGAAGCGATAAGAAGTCATGATCCAAATAAAATTATAAAAGATTTAACAGAAAAACAACAAATTTATATACGCGCAACTGACAAAAAAGTTATTTCAGAAGAAGCGCCTGACGCATACAAAAATGTTGATGAAGTAGTTCAAAGCGTTGCGCACGCTGGAATAAGCGATATTGTTGCAAAAGTAATACCGCTTGCTGTTGTAAAAGGATAAGATAAAACAAAGAACTAAGGAATTTTGTATATGCAGGGTAATCTTATGAAGTTTTTTCTTGATACTGCAAACGTAGAAAGTATAAAGAAGGCCGTTGCGCTTGGAATGTGCGACGGTGTGACCACAAATCCAACGCTAATAATGAAAACTGGAAAGGACCATAAAACCGTTATTCAGGAAATCGCAAGCGTAATGAAAGGTCCGCTCAGTGTTGAGGGAGTTGGTGAAACGCCTGAAGAAATAATAAAGGATGGGAAAGAATTTGCGACATGGGCTCCAAATGTAGTTGTGAAAGTTCCAATGAATGAAGATGGATTGACCGCTGTGTGTGCGCTAGAGAAGAAAGGAATAAAAACAAATGTGACTTTGGTTTTCTCGGCGTTGCAGGCGCTTTTGGCCGCAAAAGCAGGCGCAAGTTTTTGCTCGTCGTTTGTAGGCAGATTGGATGATGTTTCTGAAAACGGAATAGATGTAGTGAAAGATATTGTGCAGATATATAAAAATTATGGGTTTAAAACCGAGATAATAGTTGCATCAATAAGGCATCCAATTCATGTAATAGAAGCCGCAAAAGCAGGTGCCAATATAGCCACTATGCCAGCAGACGTATTTAGTAAAATATGGCGGCACCCGCTCACAGACAAAGGAATTGCTCAGTTTTTGGATGATTATAAGAAAACGCAAAAATGAGCACAAAAAATGATAACATCTATTTTTCTTGAAAATTGGCGTTCGCACCAGAACACGTCTCTTACTTTCAGAAAGGGTACAAATCTTCTTATTGGAATTATGGGTTCTGGAAAATCATCAGTACTTAGCGGAATAAGTTTTGCGCTTTTTGGCACATTTCCTGCGCTGGAACATAGGCATCTTTCATTAGGCGAAATAATAATGCATGGAAAGAATTCAGCAAAGATAATACTTTGGTTTGAATGGAATAGAGAAAAATATGAAATTCATAGAATAATAAGTCGTGGGGCAAAGGGGATTTCAAGCGACGCGGAAATAAGAAAGGAAGGAAAATTAATGGAAAGGGGGCAGAACGCGGTAACCAAATATATCGAACATCTTCTTCAGATAGATTATACCCTTTTCAGCAGGGCGATTTATTCAGAGCAAAACAAGATAGATCGCTTTCTTAACATCGATCCTGCAAAAAGAAAGCAGGAAATTGACGAACTCCTCGGCTTGGATAAATTTGAAATCGCGCGGAGCAATACTGTAACTCTGATCAACAGAGCAAAAAATACGAGGAAAACATTCGAAGAAAAATTCAGTCGCACGCGTTTGGAAGAAATAAGAAAAAAAGAAATCGAAACACGAAATAAATGCTTAACGCTTGAACAAAAAAGAAAAATCCTTTTAGAAGAAATAGAAAAAAACGATAATCTGTATCAACAGAGCAATTCAAAATTTTCCATTTTGAAATCAAAAAAAGAAAAAGCAGACTCGTTAAAACACGAAATAGCAATGGCGAAAGGTGCGATAAAACAATTAAGAGAGCAGTTAGATTTAAACGAGAAATACTTAACAGATAGAAAATATCCGGCAACTGGGAAATATTCGGCAGGTGAGGAATGTTCGGAAAATAGAGAATATGAAAATAGAGAGTATTCTGCAAGCAAGGAATGTTCGGTAAATGAGGAATGCTTAGCTGCAATGCAGACAAAGAAAATTCAGGAAGAAAAGACATATGAAGAAAACAAAAAACTTTTATCAGATCTTCAATTAAAAGAAAATGCTCTTTCAAAAGAAGCAGGAATATTGGAAAATAAATTAGAAGCAGCGAAAAATGCAAAATCTGAATTTGAGTGTATAAAAAAAGAATTGGAAGTTTTGCTCTGTGGGAAAAAATACGAAGAATTAGTCAAAGAGAAGCAAAAATCTGAACATGAAAATATAGCGCTTGCTGCATTTCAGCAATCATTATCTTCAGAATTAAAAAAATTGGAAGAAGAAGCTAGAAAGATAACTCCTGCACTTTCAAAATGTCCACTTTGCAAGAGCACGCTTACAAAAGAAGGGATAATACATGTATTGAACGAATACGCAGATGAAATCGCGCAAAAGAAAAAACAGCTTGAGGACAGCTTAGTACAAAAACAAGAGAAATTAAAGTTTTATTCTGAGATGGATGCGAAATTGTGCAAATTGGAAAATTTGATTCAAAGACAGAATGTCCTGGAAAAAGAATTGTTGCGATATCAAAAACTACCAGAGCAAATTCCGGAATTACAGTCCAAAATTGCGAAAATTTCAGAATTAATTAATTCCGCAAAGCAAAATATTGAGAAAACCTCGATTTCTTATCAACAAACTGTTTTGGAATGTGCAAAGCTTGAAGAGATTTTATCCAAGAAAAAGAAACTTGCGCAAATTGAATTTGTTCTTAACAAAAATGAATCCGAACTAAAAATTTTGGAGTTTAATGAATCGGAATTTGAGAATATAAGAAGCGAAATGGAAGGAATAAAATTGCGGATGGAGAATGTCCGAATTGAGTGCGAGTCACTGGGTGTGCAATTGAAAGATGGGTGCGAATTTCTTGCTTTTGCGACATCGGAAAGAAATGAAATGGAAACAATAGAAAAACGGATTTCATCGCTCTTTAAATTGGAAGAGGAACTTACAATTTACAAAAATGCGCTATTGGAAACTCAAATAATGCTTAGGAAAAAAGTAATAGATTCGGTAAATACTACTATGAATAATATTTGGCATATTATTTATCCCTACAGCGATTATAAAGGACTTAGAATGATTGTTAATGAGAAAGGGTATGTATTTGAGATATACAATGAAATATGGAGACCTGTAGAACTTATAAGTGGGGGAGAACGCGCGAGTCTTGCGTTAACATTCAGAATAGCGCTTGCTGCTGTACTAACTCCAAATATGAGTTTGTTGGTGCTTGACGAACCCACTCATAATTTGGACAAAGAGGCAATAGGTGTTCTTGCTCATGCACTCCAGTATAGTCTGCCAGAACTTGTTGAACAAAGTTTTATTATTACTCACGACGAAGGGCTTACGGGTTCTGAATTTGCAAGTACTTATAAATTGAGTCGTGATAAAAATTCAAATGCCCCTACTAAAGTTGAAGAAGTTTAGGTACCTGGCTTCCGCAATTATACATATATTTAAATCTGTTTAGTGATATGCGCTCATGCTGAAACGGTTGGAGCAATTAAGCAAAAACACAATTGCATTCGGAATTACGAGTTTTCTTGTGGACGTAAGCAGCGAAATGATAACTCCGATAATGCCTCTTTTCCTGCTCAACGTTCTCAAGGCGAATGCCCTGATTATTGGATTTATTGAAGGATTGTCCGAGTTCATAGTCTCAATATTCGGGGCAATTTCCGGTTACCTGAGCGATCGGATTGGAAAAAGAAAAAAAATAACTACGATCGGCTATCTGATTTCCTCGCTGATAAAGGGGTTGTTTGCATTTGCGACAAATTGGCAGCAAATACTCTACATGAAAGGGTTGGAAAGGGTTGGAAAAGGAATTCGCGAAGTTCCGCGAGATGCGCTTATATTATACAGTGAGAAAAAAACCGATCTTGGAAAAGCATTTGGATTCAGAAAAATGATGGATAATGCTGGTGCAATAATCGGCGCAATTCTTGCAACAAGCCTTATGGTATATCTTCTTCAGCAATTCAATGAAGAAAGCGCATACAGAATAATATTTTTAATTGCGGTCATTCCTGCACTGATCGGTACGGTGATAATCGCTCTTTTTGTAAAGGATGTAGGGGATAAAAATAATAAAAAAAATATAATAAGCGGAATATTTGAGAACAAAACATATACGCACATGTTAGTGCTTGGTATGTTGTTTGCTCTCGCCCAGTTCGGAATAGCGTTTTTTATTTTAAGGGCGCATGAAATTACGAACAGCGCACTTTTCGCTCTTTTTGGGTATTTAGTATATACAATAACTTATACAATTTCGGCATTGCCTGCGGGCGTACTTACCGATAGATTTGGTGGGAAAAAAATACTAATGCTTACCTATGCACTTTTCGCTCTTACAAACATCGGTCTTGCTTTTGCGAACGATCTTCTTTTCATCATGTCTTTCGGAGTTTTTGGAATAGTTATGGCAATATTGGAGACCACTCCTCGGGCATTCATCGCAAAAATAGTGAATAAACATAATTATGGAACCGCCATAGGAATCTATCACGGAGCAATAGGCATTTTTATACTTCCTGCAAATATCATTGCAGGACTTCTTTGGGATGTGGACGTTGCAGGCATACACGCAGCGTTCATATTTTCATTTATATTCTCTCTTTTGGCGGTTTTGTTTATGGTAATATTGATAAATGAAGAAAGAGCAAGGTGAAATTAGATGAAAGGTGCAGAGGCAATCCTGATAAATGCTTGGATGCTCGGATATAAAATAGTTGTAAAGAAAAGAATTCCGAAAGAATACAGAAACCACCAATTGGATGAAAAACTTAGAGTTGAAAGAACAAAGCAGGAAGCAAGATTGCTTCATCGCGCAAAGCTCGTTGGAATAAAATGTCCGACGGTTTTGTTTGTGGACAGGTTCGCCATCGGGATGACTAAAATAAAAGGAGAACGACCGAAAATGAACAAGAGCGAATGCATTTCAGCAGGCAAGATACTTGCACACATGCACAAATCAGGCATTATACATGGTGATTTCACTCCAGTAAATCTTTTGAAAAACAGGAACGAAATATTTGTCATTGATTTCGGGCTTGGTTTTCTTTCCTCGAACATAGAAGACAAGGCAGTCGATGCCTTTACTATGCTCAAGAGCATAAAAAATCAAAACTCTTTTCTTGTAGGCTACAAAAAAATCTCACACGAATACGAAAAAATAATGAATAGGATGGAGGAAATAAAAAAACGGGTAAGGTATTCTACAGCAAAAATTTTGCTTTAATCAAAAATTGCACAAAAACTTTAATCCAACTTAAAGTCTTCAATCCGACCTATATAATTTATAATTATTAACATTATATTAATTATCAATTGTATTATCTACCGTTGATTATACATCTCTATCGTTGATTATACGCGTTCATTGTTGCATTCACTGTTGGTTATATGCGCGAAAAAAACAATCAAAAATATCACTTTGATAAATTAGGCGAACCTAATAGAAATAGATTTAGAAATATGCTCCTGATAGGAATTGTGCTTTCACTAATAGTTTTTGCAGCCATTTATTTTTTTATTCCTGAAAAAAAGGGATTGTCAACCATCGGAAATACAAATGCAAGCGGTCCTTTTACAATCATACAAAATAATACGCAGGTAAATGAGACTTTTTTATGCGATGATGCCTGCTTTCTTTCTCTTGCAATTGAAAAGGCAGATTCCTCATTTTGTAAAAATATAAGTCCTAAAAGAAGCGATGAATGCTGGCAGATGTTTTCTAATTTTGAACTTTCGTCTTGTCTTAATCTGAAAAATTATTCTGCGAAAAAGAATTGTATAAATGTCTTTATAAACGAAAGTAAAAATCTAAGCCTTTGTAATTATCTTGAAGGCGTTGATAAGGATCAATGTGAAAAAAAGACATATCGACCATGTATAAATGTTAGTGAATCAGAAAATGAATTATGCTTTGCACTTACTTATAATGATAGCTCATATTGCACTAAGACAGATTGTATTATTACTTACGCAAAAAGACGCAATGATATTTTAGCATGCGATGTACTTTCATCCAATTCAGAAAAATATGCATGCAAATCTGTAGTAACGAATTTTGATCAATGTTCTATACTTTCTGGAGTATATACTTTAAATTATTGTTATCAGCTTGCTGCTCAATATAGTAATGATTACTCTTATTGTGATCTGATTACTGATGAAGGTGCTTACCAATACACTTGCTATCTTAATGCAGCGATAAAAACAGGCAAATACTCGTATTGCGCAAAAACCGGTTTGGAATATCGCGGAAAGTGTTATAATGAGTATAGTCTTGAAACAATGGACATCAACGGTTGTCTTGCCGCAAATAGCACCTATACTACAGGAACTGCAGATGGGTGTTTACGTGCGTTCGCGTTGAAATTCTCCGAACCCTCAGCATGTAATTATATTTCAAGTATAAGCATAAAGACGAATTGTTATGCGAATACAATATTTCAAACATTTAATTTAACTATTGAAAAATGCTCTGGAATAGGACATCAGGATTGGAAGGATAGGTGTTTTACAGAAACCGCGAAAATACATGATAATTTGGCAATATGCGAAAAAATATTAGGAAGGGATGAATTAAACCGTTGCCGTGCCTATTTTATACACTGAACAGTTTGCAACAGTTTTTTCTATAATTTCTTCCATATCTATATCAATGCTTAATTTTCTTACAATATTGGCATCTGCTTTTGTTTCAGGATTTGATATTGCTACGAGCGAGCAGCAATCCTTATATGGAATTATAGAAATCTGGAAAGTCCCTATTTTTTCTGCAATTTCAATTATTTCTTTTTTATTCATTCCAATAAGCGGTCTGAAGATTGGAATCGTAATTCCATCGTTTATTGCATATATATTCTCAAGTGTTTGCGATGCTACTTGACCAAGCGAATCTCCGCTTACTATCGCAAGCGCGCCTTCGCGTTCTGCAATTTTCTGTGCGAGAAGATAGATAAATTTTCTAAACATCACCAATTCGTATTTTGGTGGGAGTGCGAGCGTTTTTTTATAAAATTCTGAATAATTCGCAAAATACGCGGTTGCGTTATTCTGCCATCTCGCAAGAGATTTTATAAGTTCGATTATCTTAGATTTTTTTGCTTCATCTTCATTCGCGAATGGATGAACATGCAAAAAAATTACTTTCGCGCCGCGTTTCATAATCATCCAACTTGCTACGCATGAATCAATTCCGCCAGAAAGAAGCGCAACAACTTTTTTAGAAGTTCCTATAGGTAATCCGCCAAAAGCGCGTATTTTTTCAAAATGCACAAACGCTTTATTCTGTTGCATGATTTCTATGTAAATCCGCAAATCAGGATTACGCATATTCGCTTTACAACAGAGTTTTTCCACCAACACCGCACCGATTTCTTGATTAAGTTCAATGGAGGTAAATGGCAATTTTTTATCTCCGCGTTTGGTTTCAACTTTTATTGTTTTTCCACCCAATTTATTTGAGATAAAATAATCAAGCACGAAACTTTCAATTTCCCGTTTATTTTTATTTACTTCATGGACTCGCGCATACCATTCTATCCCAAAAACATGCGAAAGTGCGTCCTTGACGTGATTTTCCGCTAAGTCGCTTTCAAAATAAATGCGCTTTTCCATTTTTCTGATTTTTTGAATTTTATTTTCAAGCGCATTACGTATATTTGAAACAAGCATGTTTTCAAAAACAGGTCTATTTCTTCCCTTGAGCGAAATCTCGCTGCAATGTACTGTATAAAGCATAAAAACACAAAATCTATCTTTAGATCTTTGGATCTTTTAAAACACCGCTAAAAACAAATTCTGCGCCTCCTTCCATATCTATTGAAGAATAATCTTTTTTTATTGTAATTTTCAGTTTTCCTCCAGGAAGAATTACGCTTATCGGGATCCCAAATTTTACTAATCCTTTTTTTGCCGCTGCCGCAACGCTTGCGCACGCACCTGTTCCGCTTGCGAGTGTAAGCCCTGCTCCGCGCTCATAAACGACTAATTTGATTTCACGCTTGTTTTTAATACATACAAATTCGACATTAGTTTTATTGCGGAACTGCTTATCATTCTCTATTTTTGGACCTTTTTCCTTCACTTCATTCATATCAATTTTTTGTTTGAATATTACAGCATGGGGATTGCCTACAGATACGCGCATAATGCGCTCGCCAAACGAAGTTGTATCTTCAAAGAATTGTGGTCTTCCCATTCCAACAACAACGCTCTTAACCTTATTGTTTTTTCCTGTTTTGACTCTAAGCAATTTTGTACCGGCGCGCGTTTCTATATTAAAGTGTCTTGATTTTACATAACCAAAATCAAATAAATGCTTTGCAAGGCACCTTATTCCATTTCCACACATCATTGCTTCGCTACCGTCCGAATTCTTGATCTGCATTTGATAATTTCCATTCAATGCTTTTTGTACATAAATAATGCCATCAGCTCCTACTCCAAAATGTCTATCACATAAGCGTGTTATGAATTTTTTATTTTTTGGCATTGCGCACTTAAAGTCGTTTATGAGTACGAAATCATTTCCAAGGCCGTGATATTTATAAAAAGTTATTTTACTCATAATTTTGTTCCTAATTTTGTTCTTAACTTTGTTCTTAACTTTACTCGTAACATTCATAATTAATTCTATCATATATATTTTTAATTATATTCGCAAAATTAATATTTCTGGGTAATATTATGAAAATTTCAATCGAGATTAAAAAATCGGATAAGAAATTGGATAAGAAATCAAATTTAATAAATTTTTCTGAATTCGCTGAATTCGCGGCTATATTTGCCTTTGAGGATGCGCTCGCTATTGCAATTAGTTCCCAAAAATATGAAAAACTATGCAAAACAAAGGCGTTTGAAGGTAAACTTATGCAAAGCGTGCAACTTCAAGAAAACGGAAAAACTATTCTTGTTATAGGTTTAGGAAAGAAAGCAGATTTTGATAATGAATTTTTGAGACGTGGGGCATCGCTTGCATACAAAACCGCGAACGCAATGAAAGCGGATAAACTGAATATTTTTATACCGAAAATCAACGCAAAAAGTAACATGCAGGAAAATACGCAGAAAAAGATGCGAGAAAGGATGCGAGAAAAGAAAATAAACGAAGAGAAGATTGTAGAGACAATAATAAGTGAAAGAGAGATGGTACAGGCAATAACAGAAGGTGCAATATTGGCTAATTATCCTTTGGACAAATACAAAACCGAAGAAAGAAAAAAATTGAAATGCGAAACCGAACTTGTTGTGTGTGGAAAAAACAAAATTGAAATAAACGAAGGCATCAAACTCGGAAAGATAATGGGCGAAGCACAAAATTATGTCCGCGACCTTAATGAGAGACCTGCGAATATAATGTCGCCGTCAGTTTTTGCAGAAGAAGCGAAAAGACTTTCAAAACAATATGGAATGAAAATCAAAATTTTAGAAAAAAAAGAGCTGGAGAAAAAAGGGATGAATGGTATTATTTCGGCTGGAAAAGGAAGCATAAACGAACCTGTGCTTATATGTGTAGAGTATAAAGATACAACCACACCCGCTACACCATTTTATTGTATTGTAGGCAAAGGGGTAATCTTTGATTCTGGCGGCATTTCGATAAAACCTTCCAAAGGAATGCAAGAGATGAAATATGACAAAAGCGGCGCATGCATAGTACTCGGCGTACTTAAGGCAGCAGCTGAACTAAAGCTTCCGATTCGTCTTCTTGGAATAATGCCGGTTGTGGAAAATATGCCTTCGGGAGCTGCGAGCAAACCTGGCGATATTATTACAATGTATTCGAGAAAAACAGTTGA
The DNA here is from genome assembly GCA_040757035.1 of Microcaldota archaeon. Taxonomy (GTDB): domain Archaea; phylum Micrarchaeota; class Micrarchaeia; order Anstonellales; family Bilamarchaeaceae; genus JAHJBR01. The sequence continues at coordinate 12,587 of JBFLYM010000023.1, forward strand.
AATTATGAACACCGATGCCGAAGGCAGATTGGTTTTGGCCGATGCTCTTGCCTATGCCGCAGAAAAAAAGCCATCTGTAATAATTGATGTCGCTACACTCACAGGTGCAATAATAACATGTTTAGGAAGACATGCTATAGGTTTGTTCTCGAATGATTCCGAATTGGCAGAAAAAATAAAAACCGCTGGAATGAAAACCTATGAGCGCGTGTGGGAATTCCCGCTTTGGAAAGAATATTCAGAAATGATAGAAGGTAGTTTTGCGGATATAAGTAATGGTGGAAGCGAAACAGGCGAAGCTGGTAGCATAACTGCTGCTGTGTTTTTGAAGGAATTCGTAAACGAAATAAAATGGGCGCACATTGATATTGCCGGTGTATTTAATGTAATCGGAAAGCATGCACTTATTGAAAAAGGAGCAACAGGAACAGGAACGCGATTAATAATCCAAAGTATTATAGAATTAAGCAAGAAAAAGGAAAATAAGGAAAAATAAAAAATACTGAAAAATTATAAAAATTATTATTTCGGCGCTTTCGGTTTTGTTTTTACTATTTTTACATTTGATGGGGTAAGTAAAATCATCTCTTGAGTAAGCAACGCTATATCGCCATTTACCTTACTTGCATAGGACTTAAGTTTACCAACAATAGTTTTTAATCTATTTGGTTGCTTTGAAAGAGGAAGTATGTTTAAAATAATTATGTTCTTTTCACTAAGTTCTTTTATTGCAAGATCTACGTCGCCTTCATTTCTAAGATCTATTCTTTTTATATAAAAATCCGCTGGCGGATTGACCACATCTCCTTCAACATCAAGCATTTCTTCAATATTTGCTGTTTCTTGGATTTCTCCTTTACCCAAAATTCTATCTAATATTCCCACTTAATCACCTTTTGACAATATTGGAATTATAACACAAACCCATAAATTTATTATGGACGATCAATATAATTACACACGATCAATGTAATTACACAAATACTCATAAATATTTGATTCAATTAATAAATGTTTGCAATTTACAAACACTTACGTTTCGTTAAGTCAACCGCTCGCACTAATGCCATGAACGATGTGAAAATCATGAATGATGTGAAAGCAGATGTTGAAAAGGCGTTTCAGACCACATTCAAGATAATTTTCGGTAGCGAATGCAAAGTGAAAATAGAGGATTTGAAAGATTACCTATGGAAATACCATTATCCTCTAGAAAAAAAGAAGTCAAAAATTTCCGGCAAGGATGTTTACCTTGGCGAAAACCGGTATTGCGGAAATGTGATTTCATACGACGAAATTGATTTCAAAAAGAGTTATGCGCTTGATATAAATGAAATAAAAGATATTGATTCCATAGTTGAAGCTGTAAAGGATAGAATTCAATATTGTGGTAATACGCTTTCCGGAAAAACAGACTTTGTTTCAGAGAGCGACTGCGTAACCGATAGCTTTTATATATACAATTCACACCATTTTTTTGCTTCCAAATATGCTGCCTACTCGTCTTATGTGCGGGACGCGAGCGAGTACATTTTCGGTTGTAGTTATTTTTTTAACAGTAAATCCGTAACTCTGTAAATTCTTGGTAACAGGTTTTTGTATCTTTTCTTATTTTACGACTGTAAACTGTATAGAAAGATTTATTAATATATATTACCAATATTGGTAATATGAAAAAGAATCTATAT
>JBFLYM010000024.1:0-13594 GCA_040757035.1 Microcaldota archaeon
AGAATTCGAAAAGGTCTACACTATTTCAGATGAAAATAGAACAATTATGAGTGAGATCCCGAAGAAAATAAGAGTTTTTGACGAACTTTTTGGAACAAACTTATTCCCTAAGGTACGGAGTTAGGGTTATAACTATTCCTAAAAGCAATTACCTTCATGCTTTCGGCAATATTGGTTATATTAGGATAGGCAGCACCACAAGAGAATTGCAACTTAACGAAATTATTGAAAAAGCAGCGGAATCGCTTCTCATCAATTTCGATGAGGTATTATGCATTAATGCAAAACAGTTAGATTTGTCCAACAAAATTCTTCGCAGATATTTGAGCGAAAGAAAGCATGTTCGCAATATCAAGCCGCCCAAAGCAACACAAAAACGCATTTTGGAAATGATAAAGGCCAGTTCTAAAGGGCATATAACCAATGCTGGCATAATTTTTTTTTCCGATCATCCAGAAAAGTTTCATCCCCAAGCACAGCTTAGAATAATTGAATTCGCTGGAAACGATATGCAAACTGTGCTTGAAGAACACGTGGTTTTAGGTAGCTTATGGAAAATTAGCAATGATACTGGCAATATTTTGGAAAGGAAGATAGCGAAAGAAACTACTGTAAAAGGATTTGAACGAATAAGCCAACTGACGTTTCCACTCGAAGCTCTGCGCGAAGCGGTTAACAACGCACTCATTCATAGGAATTATTTCGACCGTGCCGACGTTAGAATATTCATGTTTCCAGATAGATTGGAAATAATAAATCCAGGTTCGTTTCCTCCAGATGTAACTCCGCAAGTTCCAGCTCACCGTCCAAGGAATCCGATTATTTCGCAATATTTCTATGATATAGGCAAAATAGAAAAATACGGCTCTGGTTTATTAAAAATGAGGCAGTTGTGTAGAGAAGGGGGCTACCCAGAGCCCGAATTTATATTGTCAGCGAACCAAACCAAAGTAATTTTTCATTTCGTTCCTCTCAAAATTCGTGAATCCATGAAAGAATTGGATCAAATTGACTATAAGATAATTGAGACAGTTGTATCAAAGGCAGGAATCGGAAGCGGAGCACTTATGAAGCTGGTTTCACTGAGCCGTCCAAGTATTGTCGCGAGGCTCAATAAGCTTCTGGTCAAAGGCATTATTATAAAAAAAGGCAGTGGTAGAGGCGTTAGGTATTTTGGCAGTACTTAACGATTCTTTATATTTAGCCTAACGAAAAATAATCCTAATCATTAGGTTATTTGTTAGGAATCGTTAGGCAGTTTAGGTAGGTGTCGAATGATAATTTTTTCAAAACATGTTAGAAGAAATGATCAAAATGATATGCACAACCAAATGAGATAAACCACTGAAAACAAAAACACGATGCAAAAACAAGATAGGAAGGTATTTAATTAGTTGTGTATAAATGTAAATAATGAGCAAATTAGGCAGGGCTTTTATTAAAACTACCACAACAACGACTTGCATTAGTAATATAACTAGAATTCGTTCCAACGCTGGTTACTTTCTACCTTTAGGAGATAATTTGTCATCTACAACAACATTGGCTGCTTATACTGGGATCAAAATTGTGCCAAAAATTGATGGAGGTGATGGTGGAACGACAACAATTGCTCCTCAAGGAAAGCCTTTATTTGAATCAAGTTTAATTCTCAAGTCTTTTAACGATGCTGCGGAGAAAAAGGTATCTATTTCTCTTGAGGAAAAAGATGTAGAAAAGCTTAAGAAATTACCAGATAACTTAGCCTTTGTTATTAAACATGATGTGAAAGACAATAATAAACCATATGGAATATTTAGAGTTGCGAAGAAAACGCAAGGAGGAAAAACCGAAAATGTGTTATACGTCTTCCTATTAACAGAGGACAAAAAAACAGAATTGGAAAAAATTATCTCCGAAGAAGAAGAAAAGCAAAAAAAACTTCGAGAGAAGCAAGCAAAACAGCAAAGGACAGCAGATAAAAAAAGACTTCCGGAATTACTTAGAAAACTTTACAAGTCTGCATACACCTCTGCTGGGATTTCACTAGCAGCAATAACAACGAGTGTTACGTGGTTAGGAATTTGGTATGTCCTCAATGAAAGTTCAGCACCATCATCTTTTTTAAATAACCTGTATAACTATGGTTTTATACCGCTACTATTTATTGTATGTGCTTGTATTCTAAAATCATCGTATAGAATTAATATTTGCAAAATATTAGAAGAAATAAAAGGGATGGACTTAAAAGAAATTCTGAAACAACGACAATTCTGGGGCACAACAACCGAAGAGGGATTGCTACGCGAAATTAACCAAATTGTAAAGGCAGTAAGCCTTATATGGTTGATTACGAAGGAACCGCATAAGAAGATTGCTGAATTTAAATCTTTTGTTAACTTACAATTTTACAAAATAGGAAAGGGAATAGAAAAAATAGGTATAGGGTTAAGTAGCAAGTTTCAACTGACACAACAAACCGCACTAAAAGAAGGGCAAATCGATAATAATAAGAAGGAGAATGTAACACAATCAACCGAGAAATGAGAGGAAAACACGACGAAACGCCAACGCAACGCAGAAAAAACTTAATTTATTACCGATATGCCGTCGCATGTCAAAAACGATGTATCGTTTTACTTTGTTGATTTGCTATATTTGGATTTAATTCCTGCCAATACTTCCAAGGCAGTTGAAATTCTCTCCAGAATAATTGAAATTTTCCCGTATTTTTGCTCCATCACATCAAATTTATTTACAGTATCCTTATGAAATTCACTCAATTTTCCAATGGTTTCTTTGTGAAATTCGTCCAATTTTTTAATAGTTTGGTCTTGCTTTCCTAACATCTGATCTTGTTTTTCCAACATTTGGTCTTGCTTTCCTAACATCTGATCTTGTTTTTCCAACATTTGGTCTTGCTTTCCTAACATCTGATCTTGTTTTTCCAACATCTTATAAAGGAAATTACCGGCAACGTCAATTCTTTCTCCCAATTCCTCATTTGGTTCTCCTCTTAGTATTTTAAAATATTTAAATTTGTCTGTTGCTTTTTCTTCGCAAACATCTATTTTTTCAACCTCAATTGTATAACCGCGTATTTTGATTAGCTTTAAAAATTCATCAAGATGTTTTTCTTCCCCTTCTGCTATGATCTCAACAGAAACTTCATCTTCTAGATTTCTTACTGTTCCTTTTATTCCAATCTTTCTGGCCAGTTCAGCGACTGCATCCCTATAACCAACCCTTTGAACGCGACCATAGACGATTATTTTCAATCTTTTCATTATTGACACCAATTGATTCTATATTAATTAATCTATGTTTTTAACTTTATCGCTTAATGGGGTTTGTGTTCTGATATAACGTGTTGTCCTGTCCTGAATTAATGTATCCCGTTGATTTAAGTTCATTGTCTCATCTATTTTGACTTCCTTAACTTCCATGCATTCTTGCTTTTCCTAGTATATTTAAAATGATTGGCATAACGTCTTTTCCTTGGATATGACCAAGTCCGCCGTTCATTGCGCTTATTTCATCAAATTTTTTAAGCGAATCGCTTCTCCCTCCTTTTTCATAGATTAAAATTGGAACTTCATAACCAGTATGGCATTTTCTCGCGCAACTGGTGCTGTGATCTCCTGTAATTATTATTGTACACTCTGTTTTTTTAAGAAGCGGAATGAGTTCGCTATCAATTCGTTCTATAAATTTGCATTTGCCTTTGCTATCGCCATCATGAGAAAAACTATCCGTTGCCTTTACATGCACAAAAACAAAATCATATTGGTCCAGAGCCTTTTGAACAGCATGTCCTTTTGCGCGCAAATTTGTATCTTTAGTCCCAGTTGCACCCAGGACATCTATCACATTCATTCCAATATAGCGCGCAATTCCTTTGTAAAGCGCGCCTCCAGCTATGCACGCGCCGGTTATTCCGTGCATTTCGTTAAATTTGATTATGTTTTTGAACATACCGCTACCTCGCGCAATAATTATATTCGCAATCTGAAGATTTTTTTGTTTTCTTTCTATATTTATTTTGTTGCGTTCTAATCTTGCACGCACGATTTTTGTGAACGTATTAAGTATGCGCGCTGTTTTTTTTGCTTCTGGAGTGTTATCCAAAGGTGCGGAAAATCTCAAAGCACCCAAATAATGCGAATCTGTGGGCGAAACATTTGCGCTTAGTCCGGTTCCTCTCAAAACAATTGCGCCGCGGTGCTCCGACGTCGCTTTGAAAATTATTTGCACGCCATTTATTCGCATGTTACATTCTTTTTCAAGCTTTCTTGCAACAGAGCTAGGTATTCGCCCCGCGCGCCTATCAATAATTTTGTTTCCAGAAGCAGTTGCAAAATTCGCGCGAAACGCAACATCACCATCCATTAATTTTATTCCTGCGCCTAACGCTTCGAGCGGTCCTCTTCCAGAATAATATTTTTCAGGTTCATATCCGAGAATTTGTAAATGAGCAACGTCGCTTCCAGGAACTATCCCATTTCCTACGACGCTCATTAGACCTTGTATACCACTCGAAGCGAGTTTTGAAATATTTGGCTTTTTCGCTTTTTGTAGGGGAGTTTTTCCGGAAAGAGAAGAAATAGGCAAATCGCCAAGACCATCTATTATCAAAAGAATAGCTTTTTGTGCCATAATTTATTACAATTGCGGGAAAAATATAAAAATCTCACCTATATTTTTTTTTAAAATTAAAAATCGCCCCGGTCGGGATTTTCAACCGGTCCGAACCGCGGAGGGGGAAACCCCCTCCCCAGTTTGAGGGTCTTCCTGACCCTCCCCCAAAACACCAAAACAGATAGTTTTTTCTTTGGGGTTGATACAAATCTTGTTGTATTATCATCAACGCCCATTTTTCTTTTTGGGGTGAACCCCTTAGACCTTTTTCTTTTAGAAAAAGAAAAAGGGATATGGGTTTGAACCCGAGTCGATGACGTGACAGGCCATAATGCTAACCACTACACCACCGAGGCATTTGTTTTAATTTCTCACCAGCCGGACTTGAACCAGCAACCTATCGGGATCCGCAAAAATTGCGATTATCAGAAAGCTTATCAGAAAGCAGTCTAATATAAGCATACTACAGCCGATCGCTCTGCCGTTGAGCTATGGTGAGGTCTAAATAAAAATTCTAAATAAAAATAATTCTTAATAAAGTAATATAAATATTGCTATACCATATTATTTTATGGCAATAACAAAAAAAGCAAAGGTTAGCACTGCGCAATCAAGAATAAACAGTAAACCATTAAAGCCAACACAAAGTTCAGCACAAGGCAATCCACACAGTCGCTCTCAATTTGATCAAACTAATTATTCTATACATACCAAAAAAGTTGTGTGGATAGAAACTCTTAGTTTTGCATGCATCTGGATTAGTTTCATGTTAGGACTTGTATTTGTAGTGTATTTGCGTAATACGGTAAATGATATTGGATTAGTCATGAATTTTATAATAGGAGGAATAATTTTCTTTAGTTTTATTCCATTTTTTATGAATTGGAGTTATTATAATGCACTTTGGAAAGGATGGAAAAACGGAAAAGAAATTATTTATAAGGAATTGGAAAAGAAAAGTGAAGGTTCACTTTTTGGGAATAGAGAAATTTGGATCAAGAATTAATTTCAGGAATCAATTATTTGATTCAGAGTATACTAATTTACTAATCAAGTATTGATCTATTGGTCAAAGAAAAGGTGATAAAATGATTTATGACAATATTTTAGAAACAATAGGGAAAACACCGCATGTAAAATTGAACAGGCTTGTTGAAGAAAACGATGCAACAGTAATTGCAAAACTTGAATTTTTTAATCCAGGTTCAAGCATAAAAGATAGAATTGGAGTATATATGATTAGAGCGGCAGAAAAAGAAGGTAAAATAGACAAAAATTCTATAATCGTGGAACCAACTTCAGGAAATACAGGAATTGGATTGGCAATGACTTGCGCGATAAAGGGCTATAAACTAATATTAACAATGCCTGAAACAATGAGTATTGAAAGAAGAAAACTACTTAAAGCACTTGGAGCAGAGACTATTCTCACCGAAGGTACAAAAGGAATGAAAGGAGCAATTGAAAAAGCAGAAGAAATTGCAAAAAATGATCCGCACGTTTTCATTCCATTACAATTTGAAAATCAAGCAAACGTACAAGCACATATTGAAACTACTGCAGTTGAAATTGAAAAAGAAATTGGAAGATTTGACGCGTTTGTTGCTGGAGTTGGAACAGGAGGAACTATTACTGGAGTTGCCACTGCGCTCAAACCAAAATTTCCAGACGCGAAATTTATTGCAGTAGAACCTATAAGTTCTCCAGTACTTTCAGGAGGAAAACCAGGACCTCATAAAATTCAGGGAATTGGTGCCAATTTCATTCCAAAAATTTTGAACGTTAAATTAATTGATGAAATAATTGGCGTAACTGATGAAGACGCACTGATAACAAGCAGACGGCTTGCTAAAGAAGAAGGAATTTTTTGCGGTATTTCATCAGGTGCAAACGTTTGGGCTGCTCTTCAAGTTGCAAAAAGACTTGGAAAAGGAAAACAAGTAGTTGTGATTGTGCCGGATACAGGAGAGAGATATTTAAGCACAGAACTGTTTAGGGAATATTAGAATTATTAATTCTGTTTGTGATAATTTGGGTTCATGATAATCTGATAGGTATGTTTGAAACTATTAAAATTGCTTTCAAAAAAGATCCTGCATTAAAATTTGGGATAAATGCAGTAGAAGTTCTTCTTTATCCTGGAATTCATGCAATTTATGCATATAGAATAGCGAATTTTTTATATAAGCTTAAAGTTCCGTTCGTTCCACGTTTAATTTCTCAGATTGCAAAGTTTTTTACAGGAATTGAGATTCATCCAGGTGCAACGATTGGAAGACGGTTTTTTATAGATCATGGTTCAAGTATTGTGATCGGAGAAACCTCAGAAATTGGCGATGATGTTATGATGTATCATGAAGTTACTCTTGGAGGCCATGGATGGTGGATTGATGAAAAAGGGCAGAAACGACATCCTACAATTGGAAATAATGTTATTCTTGGAGTAGGCTGCAAAATACTTGGGCCTATCAAAATTGGAGATAATAGTAAAATTGGTGCATGCGCTTTGGTACTTAGAGATGTTCCTCCGAATTCAATCGTAGTTTCAGAAATTGGAAGATTTATAGTTAAAGATGGTAAAAAACTTAGCGAAAAAGAGGTACTTCCAGAAATAGAGTGGTTTTTATAATTTTATTTTTGTTTGATAATATATGGGATTTATCACTGATATACGCGAGGCTCTGAACGAACCGTTTAATCGCTATTTAGTTGTTATTCTATTTTTATTGGGCATATTTCTTCTTGTGCAACCGCAAATGTTCACTCAAACAACATCAATACAAGAACCAATAGTGCAAAATCAAACACAGCAAAGCGGATTTGTAATTGGCAACCAACCAACTAATCAGACAGACAATTTACCCCTTATCATACACTTTTTCTATCTTCCAACATGTCAGCATTGCGCTGCGCAAAGCGTATTTAATGCAAAATTAGCCAAAGAGTTTATGGACGTTGAGTTTATTTATCATGATGTGACAAACCCTAATGAGGTCGCTTTGCTTAATAAAATGGCCTTGGAACGCGGTATGGATAAAGTAGAGTATGTTCCTGTAACTTTTTTTAAAAATAATTCGTTTATTGGTTTTGATTCCGAAGAAACAACTGGCCAAAAAATAAGAGAGGCGATAGCGGATTGTTTGAAAGAATGCAAAAAGCGACTGAACAAAACAATAATAGCGGGTAGTGAAGATGCTATTAAAATTAATTTACCGCTTATAGGACAGATTGAACCGCGCAAATATTCGTTACCTATTCTTGCAGTCATACTCGGTTTAGTGGATGGTTTCAATCCATGCGCGATGTGGGTGTTAGTTTATCTTATTGCGCTTGTAATGAATCTTAACAGTAAAAAGAAAATTTGGTTCATAGTTGGAACTTTTGTTTTAGCTTCGGGTGTGATTTATTTTCTTATAATGACCGCATGGCTTAACGCATTTCTTATTATTGGGTATATGCGCGCAGTGACAATAATAGTGGGTCTGATGGCATTAGGAGGTGGTATATTATCCATAAGAGAATATATCATCACAAAAGGAAACATAACTTGCAAAGTCGGTGATGCGAATGATAAAAAACGCACAATGTCGCATGCAGAATCTATAGTTTCATCGCCATTAACTATCGCTACAATAGGCGCAATAATAGTTTTGGCTTTTGTAGTTAATTCCGCTGAATTTTTATGTTCAGCGGCCATACCTGCCACATTTACCCAAATTCTCTCGCTTTCTAATCTTTTATTTTGGGAATATTATGGATATATTGCACTCTATGATTTTTTCTTTATGCTTGATGACATTATTATATTCGGATCGGCTGCGTTCGCAATTTCTAGCGGACTCGGTGAAAAATATGCCAAACAGTGTAAAATTATTGGCGGAGTAATAATGTTCATATTAGGCATTTTATTATTGTTTATGCCATACGCACTTCGCTAACCGAACCGCGGAGAGGGCTTCGCCACCTCCCCAGTTTGAGGGTCTTCCTGATCCTCCCCTCACTTTTCTCTGTTAGTTTTTTCTTTGGGGTGAACACCTCAGACCTTTCTTTTTTTTAAAAAGAAAGGGATATGGGTCTGAATTACTTTGTTGGTTTGCCATATCCTCCTGACCCTCCCCCAAACGATTAGATTTTTCTTTTTGGGGTTGATACAGACCTTTTTCTTTTAGAAAAAGAAAAAGGGATGTATTTGTACTAATCTGCTTTGGAATTCTCGACCTTCAACAGCTTCACCTGATTCACTTTCAGATTGATATTAACTGAAGTTCTCAGGTTTTTTTCGAGTGCTATCTTAATTTCGTTTGCCTTGTCCTGCGAGATATCTTTAGGTGATTCCAGTGTCGCAGAGATTTTGAGTCCGTTGTTCTGCCATTCGTAATTGAAATCTGTGATTCTCGCATATTCGATCCCGTCTATCTGTGCGTGAAGAACTTGCTCAATTGTTGCCTCAGTGTTTGCTTTATTTATGCTTTCATACATTACCCAGGCAAGCGGAATTAGTATCAATAGCAAAAGCACGATGCTTGTCTTGAGCCGATTCATCATTTCCTTCTCGCTAATAAGCGAGAGCCTTGGTCCGAATCCCATTAGCCAGAAAATAAAGGAAGCCGCAAAGTCGATCGCTATCACGTTCGCAGCGAACATGAGTCCTCCACCGACAGCAACATCAAGCCTCCTTGTCGCTACACCTATGCCAACAACGCTGAGCGGAGGTAGCACTGCAACAGCTATTGCGATGCCTGGCAATACCGCGCTTATATTTTTCCTACATATGGCATATGCTCCGGCAAGCCCACTCGCAAGCGCGACGAGCAAATCGAGAGGAGTCGGACGAATCCGCGCCAGTATCTCAGCAGTGATGTTCTGGTTTGGGACAAGTAATGTGATTATAATAGCGATTAAAAGCGAAAGCCCTGCTCCTTTCGCCATACCTTGCATCCCGTCCCAAAAGAGCAGAATGTCCCCCTTCATCGCACCAAGGGAAATCGCAAGCACAGCCATGAGGAGTGGCGAAACGAGCATCGCTCCTATTATCACCGCCACACTGTTTGTAAGCAGTCCAAGCGTCGCTATCACTGTCGCGATAGAAAGCATTATGAAAAAATCCCGCGATGGTTTCGAGCCATCTTTTATCTCATTGTAGACCTCCACTCTCCGCTCATCATTTATCTCTGTAATAAAGCGCTTGAGAAAGTTTTCAATGTCATTCATTATAAAGAAGTATTATTATTATATTTATAATCCTTTTTCTCATTCTTGATGCAAAAAGTTTGGAAAAGAGGAAGAAAGAAACATTATACGCTATTTCGGATGTGCTAAAATTAACCCAACAACCACTTCCAAAGCGGAATATATTTTATGTGTTTTTCATCCGTTTGCTCAAGTTCCTTTGTTATCAATACCAAATTCGCATCTTTGTATTTTTCCTTAAACTCAATCAAACCGTCTGTCTCTCGCTTGTGTGGAATATCGGTGTAGGCAACATTTATGGCTGTTAGTTTGTCCATATTTCTGATTACAAAATCCACCTCCTTTTTACCTTTCCAAAAATACACATCCTGTCCATTCCTTTTTAGTTCTGTTAATACTATATTTTCCGCAAGTTTGCCAAAATCATCCGAGAATTTAAATGAAACCGCATTTCTGAGGCCTGTATCTATCGAATAACACTTCATGTCCTTTTTTACCTGCACCTTAATCTTCCACGAAAATTGTCTTACATAGTAGAACAAGAACACTTCACCAAGCATAAATAAGTATTTTTTAATTGTTTCATTATGTAAGTTTAGGGCTTTGGAAATACTGTTTTCCGAAAATGGTGTTCCTATATTGGTCATTAAGTAATGCGCTAATTTTTTTGTTGTTTCTGGATCTGCATTAAATCTTGAAACCACATCCCTCATAAGTATGTCCTGATATGTGTTAACCAGAATTGGTTCTTTAGTTACCACTTTTTCAACAAGGGTTTCAGGGAATCCTCCTTCTTGAAGAAACAGTTCCAAATAATAGACTACTCTCTCTTTTTGAAAAGGGTCGTTGTAATTAACATTGTATTTGGAAATGAATTCTTTGAATGAAAAAGGAGTAACTAATATAGTTAAATGTCTACCAGTTAGAGTTTTTCCTACATCCCTTGAGATTAAAGAAGCAGATGATCCAGATACAAATATTTGCCTAAATTCTTTTTGATCATAATACACCCTAATTTCTTTTTCCCATTCAGCTATGTTTTGTATCTCATCCAAAAAAACATATTTTATATCTGGCTTTATTTCAAGAGCTAGAGAAATGGTTTTTTTAATTTCTTTAAACACAGGATCATCAAAGTTCAAGTATAATATTTCTTCTGGCTTAACACCTGTTTTTATGAGATAGGAAACGAGTTGGTACATTAAGAAAGTTTTGCCTGTTCTCCTAACTCCTATTATGTCTTTTATATGAGGGGAATCCATCAGGTTTATCGTGCTTTTTAAAATATCTCGTTCTATCCATTCAAACTCATTCAGCTTTTCAGGATTTGACCACCAAAAGTTCCATTTCATTATTGAAGTTTTCATTGTTATCTATTACCTATTATTTGAATACCTTTATAAAGACTTTCATTTGAGTGAATGATTATTATATTTTTTCCTTCACTAAACTGTTACATTTTATGGTTTGAAAATTGATCTGCAATAATTTCTAATTCATGGGCAAGAAAACCAGAAATTATTTCTTTTTTCGCGCGTTTTTCTGAAAATCCTCTACTCATGATATAAAATAATTGTTCTTCATCTAATTGAGTTATTGTTGCTGCATGCCTCGCATTAATATTATTACTTACTATCTCCAAACCAGGTAAAAGATTAATCCTGCTATTTTTTCCTAAAAGATAGACGTGCTCTTTTATTGACACATCATTATTCGTAGCGTTTTTTCCGATTGAAGCTAATGCAGTATAATCTGCGGTTTCGTTTTTTTCAATAACTCCTTTTGCGGTTAGATTGAGTGCGCAATTGCAGTTTTCAAGTGTTGCTGCATTTTCAACCCTGACATTTCCATAAAAAATGTCAACAATCTCAAGTGTGCAGTTTTCAGAAACTACAAACAAATTTTTTATATCTGCATTTTCTTTATATATCGAAAAAAGTCTGAGCATCGTATTTTGATTTAGTATAATTTTTTTTTCTATCTTTTCATTTTCATGGATGAAAAGGATGACTGCATTTCTGCCCACCTTCAAAGTATTATCTGAAAACAAGATATTATCCTTATTATTTATTTTTAGAGACGGTATAAATTGCATCGCCATTCCCAATTCATTTTAATTGTTATACTCAACCAACTAAGTTTTTCCGATTTTGTTTTTCAGGTTTTATCTCGATTGGTTGAGTATATGCGATCCACGTTTTTTTAGTGGATCGGTATATCCTAATTTTTTTTCTATTTCAAGCTGAACTAATTTATTAAGTTCTACTGCATATTCTAATGGAAGCTCTTTTATGAATTCATCTATAAAACCAATTACAATAAGAGATATTGCTTCTGATTCAGACATACCCCTACTCATCAAATAAAATACTTGGTCTTCGCTTATTTTACCAACGTTTGCTTCATGAACTATTGTTGATTGTCTTTGAGCTGATTGAAGTAGAGGATGGGTTATATTTTTTGAATCTGAATCCAGCAGTAACGCATCGCATCTTGCACTGCTTTTTGCGTTTTCCGCTCGGTCCCCAAATTTAATAACACCGCGAAAAGAAGTTACACCACCATTCTTAGCAATATTTTTACTGTGTATCAGCGATGTTGTGTTCCTGGCTTCGTGAATTACACGCGCTCCAGCGTCCTGATTTTGACCATTTCCCGCATATGAGATAGAAAGAAATTTTGCGCGCGCTCCTGTTTCCTTAAGATAAACCGCAGGATATTTCATGTTTATTCCTGAACCAATGTTTCCATCAACCCATTCAACAAATGCGTTTTTATACGCGAACGCGCGCTTTGTTACTAAATTATAAATGTTTTTACTCCAATTCTGAATCGTAGTATACCTAAGATGGGCATTTTTTTTTACAACGCATTCAACCACCGCAGCGTGAAGCGATGTTTCGCTATATATTGGCGCAGTACAACCTTCACTATAATGAATTTTACTTTCATCTTCACAAATTATCAAAGTGCGTTCAAACTGTCCGAACGCTTTTGCGTTTATGCGAAAATACGCTTGTATTGGAACTTCTAGTTTAACGCCCTTTGGCATAAAAAGAAAGCTGCCTCCGCTCCATACTGCGCTGTTGAGCGCTGCGAATTTGTTATCTTCTGGCGCTACAATCGTTCCAAAATATTTTTTCACCAATTCTGGATATTCCTTTACTGCGCTATCGGTATCTGTGAATATTATCCCTTTTTCATCCCATTCCTTGCGCAATGTTTGATATACCGCTTCGCTTTCAAACATGGCTTCCACTCCTCCGAAAAATTTGCGTTCAGCTTGCGGAACGCCCAATTTATCAAACGTATCCTTTATGTACGGCGGAACCTCTTCCCATGTTCTGGCCTTCCGCGCGCTTGGTTTTATATAATAAGTTATATCGTTAAAGTTCAATTTAGAAAGATCAGGTCCAAAATCCGGCATTTCAAGCTGTAAAAATATTTTATATGCCTTGAGCCGCTTCGCAAGCATCCAATCGGGTTCGTTTTTTTCAGCAGAGATATCCTTTATTGTTTTTTCGCAAAGTCCTTTGGGCAGCGCAAACAGTGGTTTTTGTTTGCCTTTAAAATTGGTAAGATTATTAGCAACATTGTTATCAATACCGCCATTATCAATACTATCTATAGGTTTATCCATTTTTATCGTTTTTGAAGAATTTAAATTAAAAATATAGATTGAGAATAATAGATTAGCAAAAGAATAAAAAAGATTATATATAAATTACATATAAGTTAAAATTGAAGACAATTAAAAGTATGACCGATGAAAACAATTAAAAGTATA
>JBFLYM010000025.1:0-13470 GCA_040757035.1 Microcaldota archaeon
TATTGGCATGCGATAACTCCAAGAACTATTCCACCACGCAAAACTCAGTTGCATAATAAGAAGAAAAACAAGAAAATACTTGATCGCGCTTTTTGTTTTTGTTTTGATGCTATTTATTTTGAGTTTCTTGAATTTTATATTATCGCTCATGTTACTCATGTTATTGATACATTGTAAAAGTTTATAAATATACTCCAACATAATACGAATAGTACTCCATAAATTTATGGAGGATGAATCTTATTTTGTTTGGATTTTGCAATGTTTAGATTATGTGTCCGTTTAGATTGCATGTCCGCTTTATAAGAATTTCATGAGTGTGAAATGAGGCAAATAATTTGATACGAATAATTCGCTCTGAATAAGAGTGAATTTTAGTAATCAATGGAAGTTAAAAACAGAGATATGTTTGCTACAACCACGTAGTGGATGACTAAGCTGAGAAAAAACAAGGCCACGCAGTAAGCTGCGAAAAGTTCTGGGTAGCTGCACGCAAGCTTTGATCCAGAAATATGGCTGCATACGCTTTAAAAGGCGTATACATATTCTCCGAAATGAAGCATCTTAGTAGGGGAAAGAAAAGAAACCAATTAGGCATCCGGTTAGTAAAGGTGATTGAACATCGGGAAGACCAAGCCGAATATCCTGCAAAACAGGAAAAATGTGGCGCGGAGCATCCTTGACCAGAGCAGAAGTGAGATGGAACGCTCTGCCATAGCGGGTGATAGCCCCGTATGCAAATGGAAAAGGAGTGATGCATGAAGAGTAGCGCACCCTGGATAGAGTGCGTGAACATGCCAGTATCAACTGGCAAGTCTAAATATTATTCTCAGACTGATAGCATATTAGTATCGCGAGAGAAAGTTGAAAAGCTCCCCGGAAGGGAAGTTAAAAGACCTGAAATTACGTGGTGACAACAAGCTATAGCGCAAAGGGGCAAAATTTGAGTTCGCAAAGTTCGCAAGAACTCAACTCAAATCGTAAAAGCAAAGAAGTCTGCCAGGAAACGAAGCAGACGATTTGTTTTAACCAGCGTTTTAGCGTTCTTCTCGAAGCAAGAGCCAGGGAGTTGATGTGTGTGGCGAGGCAAAAGCCAAAGCGAAAGCAAGTGCACGCAGGAAACAAGGTGCGACCTATGAAAATGGGTTCAGTCACCCATATCAGACCCGAAGCCGATGTGATCTACTTCTAGGCAAGGTGAAGTCAGCTTGACAGCTGATGGAGGCCTTCAACCGGTGCTAGTATATTCTGCTCGGGTGACCTAGGTGTAGGGGTGATAGTCCAATCGAACTCGGCGATAGCGGGTTCCTTTCGAAATGTCCCTCAGGACAGCGTCAATGGAGAATGATATGTGGGTAGAGATACTGATTATTGGGAACGGCATCGAAAGGTGTCGCCTGATTCTCAAACTCCGAATCGCATATCTTCGCAGAAGTTGGCAGTCGGGTTTTACGGGGTAAGCTTGTAAGCCATTACGGGAACAACCGTACGTAAGATTAAGGACCCTAAGTACTGACTAAGTGTTAATCGCAAAGAAATCTCCATTCAAAAACAGCTGGGAGGTAGGCTTAGAAGCAGCCATCCTCTAAACAACGCGTAATAGCGGACCAGTCTAGAATGCAGATTTCAAAGATTTACGGGACTAAAGTCAGTCTCCGATATCTTACCAGAGCCAAAAGCTCATTGAGTAGGAAGGCGATCGGATTGCATAGAAGTGCCGCCGTAAGGTAGCATGGAGCAATTTGATACGATTATCCTGGCGTTAGTAGCAGCATATCCAGGTGAGAATCCTGGACACTGAATAGGGCACGGTTTCCTCAGCAATGTTCGTCAGCTGAGGGTTAGTCGATCCTAAATTCTTCGGTAATTCCAAAAGAATGAAAGGGAAGCAGATTAATATTTCTGCACCATATATGTAGGCGCTGCAAAGCATGCGCGTTTTTTGACGCTTTAAGATAGGAAGAGCCAGAAATGGTCCAATTGCAAGAAATCCTTGGAGTCTTATTATGAGGAGAAAAGGATGAATTGTAAAAATGCGTAAGTCTTCTCAGTCTCGGAGCCCATGAAAAGAAAAACGCGAACGATCATATATGCTCGTACCTAGAACTAATACAGGTGCCCCTAGTTGAAAAATTTCGTTTGAAAATTGCGCTGGTCGCGTCCAAATTCAAACAAAATTCATGGACTAAGGTGTGTCAGAATAACTCAAACAAGGGAACTCGGAATATTGGCCCCGTAACTTAGGAAGAAGGGGTGCCTGGGCTCGCGAGAGTTCAGGTTGCAATTACAAGGAGAGAGCGACTGTTTATCAAAAACACAAATCATCGCAGAGCGGAAACGCTGAGTACGATGGTTGACGCCTGCTCACTGCCAGTACCTGAATGTCGGTTTCAACCGGAGGAAGGGCTGGTAAAGAGCGGGGGTAATTTCGGTTTGAATTGCGCTTTTTGATTTTGCGCTTTGAAAATCGAAACTCTACACTCTGACCCTCTTAATAGAGGAGCAGACTGCTCTTTAGGAGATAGGTAGCGTAATACCTCGCCGCTTAATTGGCGGCTTGCATGAATGGCGTAACGACTCTCTCGCTGTCCCTGTTTGAGATCTGGTGAACTCGGTAGCCCGGTGAAGATGCCGGGAACTTCCAGAGGGAAACGAAGACCCCGTGGAGCTTTACTATAGTCTGATGTTGTAATATTGAATTTGCTACCAAGCGTAAGTGGGAGCCATCGAAACCGTTCTCTCGGGAGCGGCGGAGGCAAAAGTGTTACACCACTTAGTAAGTTTGGTATTGCTTACTCGTAAGAGAACAGCGTCAGGTGGATAGTTCGGCTGGGGCGGTACATCCTCAATAAGCAAACAAGGATGCCCAATGCTCTGCTCATCCGGGTCAGAAATCCGGAGTAGAGGGTTAAAGACAAATGCAGGGTTGACTGTGTTTCTAAAAGCGTGGAACGCAGAGACGAAAGTCGGGCTTAACGAACCTTGATATTCTATTGATGGGAATTCAAGCTGTCAGACAAGCTACCCCGGGGGTAACAGGCTCGTCGCGGGCGAGAGTACACAATGTTAAAGAGCACTCCTTTAAGATCATTAGCTCTTTTTCATTTGGAATTCGTCTAACGGCCGACGTTTCTAATGCGCACGTGCTCTTCCAAGGGCAGTGCCGTGTCGAATTATTACAGGATACATTAGTCGGCTGTCGGTCGAAATCAGAAAACAGTATAAATCGACCCCGCGGTTTGGTAACAGAGTTAATCGGTTTTTAGTAAGAAAATTAATTTAGCAAGAAGATTAACTGTGCTTATACATCGCTGTCGGCTTGGGACATCCTGGCGGTGCAGATGCTTTTTGTTTCATTATCTTCAAAAAACAAAAGCAGCATAAGAGCCGCCAAGGGTTGGGTTGTTCATCCATTAAAGTCCCACATGAGCTGGGTTCAGTACGTCGCGAGACAGTACGGTAGTATCTCCTGGAAGTGTCGGTAATTGAGAGGAGGAATCATTTAGTACGAGAGGAACGGTGATTCGGAGCCACTAGTACACCAGTTGTACAAACGGTTTTTGGTTTTTATTAGGTATAATCAAAAAACGGTATAAGCATTGCTGGGCAGCCACGCTCCACATTGATAAGACCTGAAAGCATCTAAGGTCGAAGCAAATCTCAAAACTAGTTACCAAAGCCCACCCATAGCAGACATTCTGTTCAAGTTTCTTGGAATGAAAAAACTGCTTAAACTGAATGGCTTAAATGGGTTTGATAGAACTGAGGTGTAAGAAGCAAGCGCAAGCGAGCTTTTCAGCCTGCAGTTACTAACGGGATAAACCAAAACTCTCAAAAAGTTTTGCCAAACAATATCTCGGGACTTCTAATTATTTGCCTCACACAAATCTCATATCATAAATTCTATATTAATCAATAGTTTGATGGATCTTAAAAGAAGCGATCATTTTATGAAATCAAAAATTTTGTTTACAATAGGACCGGCATCAATTGATCAAAATGTTTTCTCAAAATTAGCTTCGCGCAGCGGTGGTGTGAGAATAAATTCTGCTTATGGAGATATAAATGATCATAAAAAGCTAATTCGCTTTATAAGAAAAAATTCTAATATTCCTATAGTGTTGGATGTAAAGGGACCGGAATTAAGAATTGCGCTCGCAAAACCGCTTGAGATAAAATCAGAAGAGCTTTTTGAACTTTATTTTGTTGGCGCAAATTCGTTTTCGTATAATTTTTCGAGCGAGGCGAAAAAAGGAGACGACGTTCTTTTTGATGATGGAAAATTGCGCGCTGAAATAATCTCGCTTGATAATAAAAAAGTAACTCTGCGTGCGAAAAATTCGCATATGCTTAAAAGCGAGAAGAACGCGCACATTCCAAAAAGAAAACTCTCAATTCCAGCGCTTTCTAAAAAGGATTTGGGCGAACTAAAATTAGCAAATGAATTTAAGATAGAATATATCGCGCTTTCATTTACTCGCGATGCGTCGGATATAAAAAACCTTAGAAAATTAATCGCTCCTGAAATCGCAGTTATCGCAAAAATAGAAAATCAGGATGGATTGAATAACATAAATGAGATAATAAACGAAGCCGATGGCGTAATGGTTGCGCGCGGTGATTTGGCCTTGGATATAACCCAAGAAAAGGTTCCACTTGCGCAGAAAGAAATAATTCGCAAATGTAATAATAAAGGTAAATTGGCAATAACCGCTACTCAAGTACTTGAAACGATGATTGCGAATTCATATCCAACACGCGCAGAAATAAGCGATATAGCAAATGCAATTTTAGACGGCAGCGACGTAATAATGCTGTCAGGAGAAACTGCGATCGGAAAATTTCCAGTACAAGCTGTTGAAACGGTTGCGCGTGTATCAAAAGAAATAGAAAACCGCGTTGTTTCTAACGTTAATCAAAATGTATATGAAGGTATATCTGACGCAATAAGCAAATCTATTTATACACTTACTGAAATAATGCCTTTGAACGCAATAGTTAGCCTCACTCGTTCGGGATACACTGCGCGCACAATTTCGCGCTTTAGGGTTAGAACAAAAATAATTGCCGTAACATCTAACGAAATTGTAAAAAAACAACTTGGACTTTATTTTGGCGTACACGCAGTTTACATTCCAAAATTCCCAGAAGCGAAAATAATTTCCTCGCTTGCGAAATTTTTATATTCACAAAAGATGCTGAAAAAAGGAGACGTTGTGCTTTTCACTGCTGGTATGCGAACAAAAGAAAAATATGCAAGCAACCTTATTGAAGTGCATAAGCTAGATGAATTATTAAGATAGTTATCGGGATATACGCAACCAACTAAGTTTTTCCGATTTATTTTTTAGGTTTTATCTCGATGGGTTGCGTATATGCGATCCACGTTTTTTTAGTGGATCGGGATAAATGAGTCATTAAGATATATGATGGAGTTATAAAGAAATAAATGAATTATCAAAATAAAGCAATTCTATGGTGAAGCAATGGGTCTAATAGATGCCTTAGCATCAATATCGAAAAGTTTTCCAGAAGTAAAAAAACCAAACTATGCTGTCTCAATCCAGGAGAGGATAATGTGGACTGTTGGGGCATTAATAATATTTTTTATAATGTATAATGTTACCGCGTTTGGAGTAAAACAAACAACCGAAATGGATTTTCTTCAAGTTATAACGGCCTCCAAAATAGGCTCGCTTCTTACTGTCGGTATAGGCCCAATCGTTCTTGCATCAATATTCCTTCAACTCTTCAAAGGCGCGGGTTTGATTAATCTCAATATGAATAGCGTAGAAGACAGAAAGAAATTCCATGAAGTACAAAAAGTGCTTGCATTAATGCTTGCTATTATTGAAGCAACGATTTTTGTTTCAACAGGAAAAACGATGCTTATAAATACCGAAACCTTGACGATTGCACTTGTGATTGCGCAGATTACAATAGGTGCAATGATTCTATTCTATCTTGATGAAACAATTTCTAAATACGGAATAGGAAGCGGGATAAGTCTTTTTATTGCGGCAGGCGTTTCATTAGCGATTTTGGGCGGCCTCTCAAATCTTATATTTGGTCAGAACGGAGTGACGCAAACTCTTGTAGAAAGAGGTGCAGACGCAATACCTGTTGCATTAATTGTTCTTCTTCCGTTTGTATTCACAATGATTGTTTTCTTTATTTGCGTTTATGCAGAAGGAATGAAAGTTGAAATTCCAGTTGCATATGAGGCGGTAAGAGGCATAATTCCAAAACTGCCTCTTAAATTTTTTTACGTTTCAAACATTCCAGTTATTTTTGCATCTGCGCTTTTGCTTAACATCCAACTTTTTGCAGCACCATTATTTATTGAACTCACAAAACAAAAATGGATGTATGGCGATCAAAATATTGTGCATTATATTGGTTATGTAGATGAAAATAACCGTGTTAGCGACGGTTTTATATATCTTATCACTCCAATCTATGCATACGGAGGAACACAAGCGCATTTTAATTTTGTTTTTAATCAAAGTACTCCAAAATTTGGGATTCCAGAATGGGTACATGCAATTGTATATCTTATCTTTTTGATATTTATCTGTATAATTTTCGGTTTGTTTTGGGCCGAAACAGGCAATATGGATGCAAAAAGCGTAGCCGACCAGCTCAATCAAGCAGGACTTCAAATTCCAGGATATCGGAGAGATCCGCGTTTGCTTGAAAAAGTTCTTGGAAGGTATATTTCGCCGCTAGTAATTATGAGTAGTGCTTCTGTTGGACTCCTTGCTGGTCTTGCGGATTTGACTGGCGCATTAGGAACAGGAACAGGCATTTTACTTACTGTTGGTATTCTGTATAAAATGTATGAAGAATTTGAGAAACTTAAAGTGTTTGACATTTACCCGCAAATGTCAAAAATATTTACATGAATATACCTACATAAATATAACAAACCAATAAAATATCTGGGAATTTTATGATAATAGTTATGGGTGTGCCAGGTGTCGGAAAAAGTTCTGTTCTTGACGGAGTAAAACGACTAAAATCAGAATATAAAATAATAAATTATGGCGACCTCATGCTTGGAATATTCAAGGAAAAGTATAGGCTTCAAAATAGAGATGAAATCCGTCGGGCATCAATTGTGCAGCAAAAAGCAGTGCAAAAAGCAGTTGCGCTCAAGCTATCAAAAATGAGCGGAAAAACCGTGCTTGATACACATTGTTCAATCCAAACAGCAAATGGCTATCTTCCTGGCCTTCCGTTTGATTTGTTGAAAAAACTTAAAGTTGAACGCTTAATCCTGATTTCGGCGCCAATTGACGAAATATATCAGCGAAGGAAAAATGATATTACGCGCACGCGGGAAGTTAGCAAAGAAGAAATGGTTGAGCATGAAAAAATAAATTACGCTTATTTGGCCGCATATTCTGCGTTCTGCGGTGCTCCAGCAAGCATAATATTAAACTGTAATCATAAACTTCAAGAAGCAATTAAAAAAATCGCTTCTTTTTTAGATTAATGAATAACGATTAATGAGCAATATATTTGTTAACTACCATCGGATGATATATGCTAAAAATATTGATAAAATAATATATAATATATACGCTGATTTCTATGGACATTAGTCTTTACCTTTATTTTGTGACTGCGCTTTCGGCAGTTTATATTGTTCTAATTCGCATAATTCAATCCAAACTTATTGATCCGAATATGACAAAAAATATCCAAGAAAAATCTAAACAGATAAATGCGCTTTATAAGGAAGCAATGAAAAGCAATAATCGGCACAAAATGGACGAAATATCCAAAATGAACGACGCTCTTATGCCTATGATGAACGCAATGTTAATTGGTCAGGTGAAGCTCATGGTCGTTATACTCACAATCTTTTTTGCATTTACCTGGATAATAAACTACACAGATCCCACATTAACAGATGATTTTTCATTAAATCTTAGCAAAGTTAGCAAAATTAGCAAGGATAACGGTGAAAGTGATGAAAGTAATGAAAATAACAGCAGCAGCGATAATGTATATTCAGGTTCATTTATTCTTAAAAATGCTGAAATTACATCGCCGGGTTTTTGGTATGTAACTGTTAATGCATATAATGGGGGGAATGAAATAGCAATGAATCAAACGGTATTTTTTATCGGACAAAAAATTAGTGAACCCTTATGGATTCAAGCAAAAGCGTCTGAAATGCCAGTACATACAAACAAAGAAGTATATTCTTTAAATGACAATGTCACGGTTTACGCAAATGCTCCAAGCAATGCGCACAACGTAGTTGCAACATTCAACTCAGGTACTCGTTTTTATGTTGATTTGCCAGTCACAATACCTTTAATAAATCTTCGTAGGATTTATGATTCACAAAGTTGGTTCATCTTTTCTGCAGTGATATTAGGATTGCTAATTACCCCTTTGGTTTCATTAATTAAAAACTTTAAATGAGGTGCCTTGAGTATGCCATTGCCAAAAAATCGTTCAAAAAAATATAAAAAAATTGCAAGAAAAACTTCGCATGGAACGAAAGTTGTTTTTATAAAAAGAAAGGTAAAATTAAGAGTTTCGTGTGCAATTTGCAAGAAACAACTCACAGGAATAAAATTTGGTTCTAAAACCGAAAAATCTGTTTCAAGAAAGTTTGGCGGTTGTTTATGCCATGCATGTTCTGTACGCATAATAAAAGATGCTTCGCGAATAGCAGAGGGAATAAAAAGTATAGACAATGTTGATCTTATATATAAAAATTACGTTGAACGATTACTAAAGAAAGAATGATAGAATATGATAGTTGCTATAGCTGGTTTTGGAGGAACTGGCAAAACAACATTGGGTAATGCATTAGCGCGAAAACTTAAATATAGATTAATTTCACCTTCATTTAAAATTCTTGCTAAAAAAAGGGGAATTTCTTTGATGGAATTCCAAAAAGAAGCTGAAAAAGACAAAAACATAGATTTAAAATTTGACGCATATCTAAAAAGCGAGGCAAAAAAAGGCAACTGCATAATCACGACCTGGTTAGGTCCATGGATAGTAAACGCAGATTTGCGTATATGGTTATTTGCACCTATTGAAATAAGAGCAAAACGCGTTGCAAAACGCGATAACATTTCAATTCATGAAGCAAGAGACCTATTAAAGAAACGCGAAAATCAAAATCGCAAGCGCTATCTTAAACTTTATAATATAGATATATTTGACACAAATATTTTCGATATTTCGTTCAATTCTGCCAAATTTTCTCCTAAAGAAATGGTGGATATTATAATGAAACTAAGAAATAATATAAGAGATAATAAAACAAAGCGGTGATGCTAATGAGTGCAATAGAAGTAGGGAGAGTGTGCACAAAAAAAAGAGGTGCTGATGCTGGAAATGAAGTTATAATCACAGATATTATTGATGATAATTTTGTAATAATAAAAAATAAAAAAGGAAAGGAAAGCAAATGTTCTGTTCTTCATCTTGAACCCAGTTCGAAACAAGTATAAAAAGTAAAAAATAGAAAGTAAAAAATAAATTGTATATATATGTTGCATGTATAATTCGCGTGGTGTTAGTGCAAACAATAGAAGAGCTTCTTGATTCAGGAATAATTATAATTGATAAACCGCCAAAATTGACAAGCCATGAAATAACTTCTTTAGTGAAAAAAATTACAGGTGCAAAAAGAACCGGACATGCTGGAACGCTAGATCCAAATGTAAGCGGAGTTCTTCCAATTGCGTTCGGTCGTGCAACCAAACTTTTGAGATACATTGTAGCAAAAGACAAAATTTATGTTGGCATAATCAAGTTTAAAATTGAACAGCCAAAAGAAAAAATACTCGCGCTTTTCAAAAAATTTGAAGGCGAAATAATTCAAACTCCTCCTAAAATCAGTGCGGTTCGCAAGATTCCGCGTAAGCGTGTTGTTCATTACATAAAATTTCTTGAACAAAATGGAAAACTCGTACTTTTTGAAACAAAAACACAGGCTGGTACTTATGTAAGAGCGCTCTGCGATGATATAGGTAAGCTTATTGGAGGCGCAAGAATGGAAGAATTACGTCGTATTGCAGTTGGAGATATTTTGGAAAAACAAGCAATAAAAATGCAGGATCTTTACGATGCAGTATTTATGTGGAAAGTTAGAAAGAATGAAGAAACATTGCGAACTATTTTACATCCTGTTGAAAAATATTTAAAAAATTATAAAAAAATATTTGTAAGAGCTTCTGCAGTCGGTCCTCTTTTAAATGGTGCGCAACTTGCGGTTCCTGGAATACTCAAACTTGAAAATTTCGCAAAAGAGGAACATGTTGTTTTTTATTCAGAAAAAAATGAATTCATCGGTGTTGGTACAGCTCTTTTTTCATCAGAAGAAATAAAAAAAATGAATAGCGGTATTGTAGTGAAAACTGAGCGTATTCATGGAATTATTCAAAAAGACCACTGATTTGGAATCAAGGGAAGTGTTGAAATTTTTTCTTTGGTGGAAATAAATTCATCGCTGAACAAATACCAAGGTTTATAAACTGTATATTTTAAATTATACTAATTCAAATTATACAAAAAATGATGCTATGTTTATTGACAGAGAAACTGAAAAGGTAGAATTATCTAAATTAATGAATTCAAAAAAGTTCGAATTCGGCGTACTATATGGTAGGAGGAGAATAGGGAAAACTAGGTTAATTTTAGAGGTATTGAAAAAGACAAATTACATTTATTACTTAGCTGTGGAAAAAAACAACTTGCCTATCTTCATTTCCACAGTGGCAAAAAAACTCCCAGAAGCACTCAAACTGAAGGAAAATTGGGAGGTTGTTCTTGACTTTCTAAAGAACAGGACAGACGCTTTGGTTATAGATGAATTCCAGAATTTAATAAAAGAAGATAAGACTATCTTATCAGTGTTTCAACGAATAATAGACACTAATCTTAAGAACGGTCGCCTCAAACTCTTCATACTTGGATCCTCTGTTTCTATGATCTCTTCCCATGTGTTGCAGTACAAAAGCCCATTATATGGCCGCAAAACAATGTCCAAAAAAATCCAAACAATAGGTTTTTTTGATATTAACGAGTTTTTCCCAAAAAGCACTATTGAAGAGCGGATCATGATATACGGCTTTGCCGATGGCATACCATATTATCTTGAAAAAATCAAGGGCAGCTTTTGGGAATGGTTAGAGGGTGAGCTTGCGCACCCAACTTTTATCAAAGACGAGCTTGATTTTATACTTAAATACGAGTTTGAAGATCTCGGAACTTACAAAACAATTCTAGAGGCGATAGCTTATGGCAAAACAACTATTGGTGAAATAAAAAATTATTGCAAGATGCAGCGCACTGACATTAGTCCTTACTTATCCAAATTGATGGATACAGAGTTCATATATCGCGAAATTCCAATTACTGATTCGATACTCTCCAAGATGGGAAGATATTACATAAAAGACCAGTTTATTGCCTTTTGGTTCAAGTACATTTACCCAAACCTAAGTAGTATAGAAGAAGGCATTTATCGTGTCAGCAATATCAAGGATATCTATTCGGTTTATACAGGCTTTGTTTTTGAGAAAATCTGCAAACAATTCATAATACGACAAATAAAGAAAGGAAAATGGAGCTATGTCAAAATAGGAAAATGGTGGTACAAGGATAACGAGATAGACATAGTTGCGATAGATGAAAAGAAGAGCGAAGTTTTATTCGCTGAATGTAAATGGCAGGATAATGTAGATGCGAACATAGTTTTAGAGAAACTGACGGAGAAAATACAGTGCATCCAATGGCGTAAAAGAAAGAGGAAGGAAAAATACGTTATTTTTGCAAAATCATTTATACGCAAGAAAAAGATGGGAAGCGATGTTCTTCTCTACGACTTGAAGGATCTCGAAGGAAATATATAAGTTCTTTTTACACTGTATTTCTCTATGTTTCCTAGTATATCTCTTGGTAATAAGCTTTAAACTGCGAAGCTTTAATCTACGCTATTTGCCGAAGCGAATTCCGTTAAATTTATAAATCTAATTTTTGCAACGAATAAGATATGTTATCACAAGCCAAGAGAATTGCTAACATAGAGATGGGATTCGCGAAATTTTTTTCTTTGCGCACTTCTGACATGATTGATCTTAGCGTTGGTGAACCGGGTTTTGATACACCTGCACATATAAAAGAAGCCGCATATAAGGCAATGACGCGGACAAATATAAGATATGCTCCTCCATTGGGTAACGACGATCTGCGCGAACTTATATCGCAAAAGTATAAAGACGAGTATAATGTTGATTCTTCAAAAAACAACGTAATGATAAGCCATGGCGCAAAGGGCGTTATTTATGCGCTTATGCAAAGCCTTATTCAAAAAGGAGATGAAGTAATAGTGCAAGATCCTGGTTGGATTTCTTATACAGAAATAGTAAAACTTGCAGAAGGAAAGGTTATTCCGGCAAACGCAAATAGTGCCGATGAATTCGTGATTGATGTTGAAAAAAAGATAACCTCGCGTACGAAAATGGTTATTTTTTCAACTCCGTGTAATCCTACCGGAGAAATCTATAATGAACGAGCTCTCAAAAAGCTTGCAGAAATAGCAAAAGAAAACAACGTTCTTATAGTAAGCGATGAACCATATCATAAAATAATTTTTGACCAAGCCAAGCATGTTTCATTGGGAAAGTTCGGACTTGAAAACATCGCGGTAATTAATAGTTTTTCAAAGACCTATGCAATGAGTGGTTGGAGGATAGGCTACATAATTGCTGAAAATTATATCGTAAAAGGTATGGAAAAAATACAATTGCACCAAAGTACTTCGGTTGCGCCGTTTACTCAAGATGCAGCGAAGCATGCGCTCTTATATGATGTACAAGGTGTGGAAGAACGAAGACAGATTTATAAGAAAAGAAGGGATTTGTTTGTCAATTCGCTTTCAAAAAAACTGAATGGAACTATACCTGCAGCAACATTTTACTATTTCGCAAGAACAAACGCACTTGGGATAAGTGGAAAAAAACTTGTAGAAAAACTTATAGAAAAAAAAGTGCTTGCGGTCCCAGGTTATCTTTTTGGAGAAAACGCGCTAAATGCTATACGATTTTCATTCGCAAAACCCGAAAATGACATTAAAGCTGGGGTTGAACGAATAAATGAAGTTGTGGAAAATTTATACTAATTTTACATATTAAGATATCTTTTTAAGTCTTCTATCTAAAGTAATTCTATGGACCCGTAGCGCAGTTTGGATAGCGCGGCAGCCTTCTAATCCTTTTCTTTCCTTAGATAGTTTTTCTTTGTAAAATTCTCTAAAGAAGAGCCTATTAAAAAGGAAAAAAAGATAAGTGAGCTGTAGGTCGCGAGTTCAAAATACATCCCTTTTTCTTTTTCTAAAAGAAAAAGGTCTGTATCAACCCCAAAAAGAAAAACAGATGTTGATAGTAATACAACAAGGTCTGTATCAACCCCAAAAAGAAAAACAGATGTTGA
>JBFLYM010000026.1:0-13468 GCA_040757035.1 Microcaldota archaeon
ATCTTTCTCATAATTTAATTATGAAAAGTTAGGATACAGATTACTTTAACGATAATTATATTGTTTTATCGAATAGAAATCAAAAAATTAGAGTTTAGAATTTAGGATAGAATTGGAAGGTCAAGTATAAAATCAATTTATCAGAGTTCTTTTTTCGATTTCCAAAAGGAAAATTGCTATATCGTCCCAATTTCTATAATCGCGCGTGCAATATCGCCCTTGCTTTTTTGTAGTGCATCTTTTGCTTGGGCTTCGCTGCACTTTGTTTGCATCATTACCAATTTTATGTCATCCTCTTTTATTTGTAATTCCGATGTAATTTTCTCTCCTGATATCTGATAAGATTTTTGGCCTTGCATTGTGATTTCTATTATTTGCGGTTCATTTATGATTATACGTTCTTCAGTTGTTTCTATTATTACACGCAAAGCATTGAGTTGTTTTGTTTTCATTCCCATTTGAGCCATTATCTTTTCCATTTGTCTTGGATTCATATTTGGAAACATTTTATTACCTCATTTTCTTTGTTCTTTTTCTTTATTTATTCTTTCTATCCATTTTCTGCTTTTGTTCTCCTTGTTTTAATTTCTTTTTTTGTTCTTTCTTCAGGCCTAAAAACAATAGTGCTTCCTTTAAGCTTAACTTGTTCACCATTTTCAAGTGTAAACATAAAGGTACATGCGATTTTTGGAATTTTCAAAATTTTTTTCTTATTTGGACATTCAATTACTAAAAGATTTTTTGTCTCATCTACAACTTTTCCATAAACTCCTATCCATTCATGCGAAGATGAATTAACTACTTTTACATCAAGACCGATAAATTCATGCAAATGTAGATTTTGGTTAGTTCTCATTTTTAAAAATTTTCTATTATTTGTTGTTATGCAAAGGTTTCATTAAGTTCGCTTTTTCTGACCTCTACACGTCTCATTGGAGTTATCTGCTTAAGGCGGTTGAAAATTTTACTTGCAAATTTTCCGAATATTACCTCTTGTATAAATTGATCAAATACGTAATCAGTACTTACTTTTTTGAATTCTTCGACTATAGCGTTATAAATATTCTTTTTAGTATTCTGCGAAACTTTATTTTCGGTTATTGCAATAACCTTTACTTTCAAAATACAATCATCTTTAGTTTTTAGATTATGAACAACATTGATCATAGAACGATTACGTTTTGATAGACTTTTTATGTAAGAAGAGGCAATTTCATGCCCGATAAACTTTGTGTATGCATTTTTATCCTTCACTTCAACTATTCTAAATTTCAACGATGTGAAAATTGAACTTTGTGAATGCTGTTTTGTTATTTCAGCAAGAGTGCATGAAAGTATTCTATTAATAAGATTCGCTTCGTCGTTTGAAATAATTTCATCAATTTCTCTTAGATCAAAAATCTTAGGCGCAAATACCTTATACCACTGCTTATTTTTCCATTTCTCAACAACTTTAGTTTTTTTTATCGGAGCTGCCATATTTATCATTTATTCAATATGTTCAATAAGAAGGCATTATTTAATAAGAAGTGCTGCTGTTTCTGCGTTATATCTCCAATCCGCAGGAAGCCTTTTGTTTTTTATATAGTATCTTACAAGCCTCTTAATTTTTGATTCAACACGAATGAGTGAATTTTTGTTTGTTCTATCCGACTTATTAGCATTAAGATGGGTGCGCATTCTCACCGCTTTTCTAATCAAATTCATAAGATCATCAGGATATTGCTCAAGAACATTTTCCTCTTTTAAGAATGTACTAAGTGTTTTACCAAGAATTGGTTTTATTGCAGGGACTGCGTATTGGTCCCGAAGCATTATTCCGATCATTGTTGGACTTATGCCTTTTTTTGCATATTCTATAATTATGTTTTTTATTTCTTTTTCAGAATATTCAATCCATTTCGGCGATATCTTTGCCTTCTGCCTTTTTCTGCCACTTTTTCCATGTTTCTTAGAATGTAACTTAGCCATTTAAATTCACCTAAATTTCCGTTGCCTTTAAGCAATGGAAATTTATCAAAAAATTTATCAAAACTTGATATTTAGCCATTTTTAGATCAGGGGTTTATGTTTTTATCAGAGAGTCTACCTGTTAATGTTTTAATGTGTTAATGTTTTTATGTTTTAGGGTCAGTATGATGCAGTTGATACCATTTAGCCAATTTAATAAAAGCATTAAACCTATGCGAAATAGTGTTTTTAAGCATTTCGTTTTCAGCAAACGTCTGGCGCTGTAGATTTGACAGAGATATTGGAATAAAGATTGGATCATAGCCAAAACTACCTTTTCCTCGTTCGCATTTGGAAATAATTCCATGCACTTCGCCACAGAAAACTTTTTGGGTTTTAGAATCAGTATAGGCAACTGACGATTTAAAATACGCTTTGCGATTTTTGTGTTTTGCGAGTAGTCTGAGAATTCCGTCATTCCCTATCTTTTTGTAAACCCATGCTGAATATGTACCAGGAAACCCATTCAGTGCTTGGATAAATAATCCGGAATCTTCACATATAAGCGGTTTTTTTATTTTTTCAAATAACACCTTTGCGCTTTTAACCGCAACGTCTTTGGTATCATGAGCGCGAGTTTCTTCATATGCCAAGGATAAATGTTTCAACCGAATTTTATAAGATCGAAGTATTTCTCGTGCTTCGGTGAATTTGTGCGCATTGCTAGTAACAAACAATAGGGTAATAAAACCACCATGCATAATTAATTAGAAATTATTAGAGATTAATTAGAAAAGAGATTAAAATATGAGCTATCTTGATTAAAATATGAATCATCTCAAAATAGATTTATCTCAAAACAGATAACGGATATTAGGTTAGGTATGTTTATGGCAGACGAAATAAAATCCGAAGAGATAAAAAAAACAATAAGCACGCAGGAAGCTTCGGCTGAAACTCCAGTTACACCAGAAGAAATTGAAAGAAGAAAAAAACTCGCAATTGTTGACGACGCAGTAATAAAATTTAACATGTATCCCATCGCAACTAATGAAGAAATAAAAAACGCCTCGCTTGCAACTCTAAAAAAGATCTATTCTGAAGGAGACGAAAAAATAAACCAAATAATTCTCTATGTATTGCACGAAATTATTTTGCAATATTCTGAATATCGCATTCCAAAAAACTTTGAATATTTCAAAAAAAAATTTCCTCAAGCGCAACCATCGCAACTACGCATGAACGTGTTCAAAGGAATGTTTAATTATTCAAATTCGCTTGAAGGCTTGATAGAAATAATCAATTTATTGTGTGAATTCGATACTAATGACTCAATAAAGATATTAACACATCATTTCTCATTTTTTTGCGCGTACGATGGAAGCGAAGGTTCGCGCATCTTAAGAAATGTAATAATAGACGCGCTTGGTAAAAGCAGATCGGTTTATGCGCTTGACGCACTTCTTTCATATGTGAAAAACATTGAGGACGAACATCTCGCATCGCGAATTATATGCGCTATTATTGAATGGAAAGAAAAAATAGGCAAATTAAAAATTGCGGTGAAAAAAAAGAACGAATTGATGGCAAAGATAAACGAGGTAATAATTTTAGAAAAAGAAGGAGGACACTATAGATGAATAATAAATAATACTCGTGATATACGCAACCAACTAAGTTTTTCCGATTTTGTTTTTTAGGTTTATGCGTATATGCGATCCACGTTTTTTTAGTGGATCAGTATATCTATACATTATTATATACTATTTATAGTGGTACTTATATGGTATCTATATGATGTCTATATATATGATATTTATGTGATATTTATGCTAAAAAAACTTACGCCAAAAGGAATGCGGGATTTTTTGCCTGAAGAAATGATTATACGCGAATGGGTTCTAGAGAAAATAGCGACAATTTACAGACTTTATGGATTTAGACCCCTTAGCACACCAGCGTTAGAATATATGAGTACGCTTGAAGCAAAAAGCGGAGATGAAATTCTCGGACAAATCTTCAAATTGGAAAATGAAGAGGTAGGACTAAGATTTGATCTTACCGTTCCTCTAGCGCGCGTGGCGGCAACAAACGCTATTCCAAAACCATTTAAAAGATATTCCATCTCTGCTGTATGGAGAAAGGAAGAACCACAAAAAGGACGTATGCGGGAATTTTGGCAGGCCGATGCCGACATAATAGGCTCAAAAAACATGCGTTCAGAATCCGAATTGCTTGTTCTTGCAAATGATGCGATCATTGCGCTCGGTTTTGATAAACCGCTTTTTATCTTAAATAATAGGAAGATTTTAGATGCGCTCGTTACGCGTTTTGGTGTTGAAGATAAAAAAAACATGATTTTCCGCCTGTTAGACAAAATTGACAGATTCGGACTAAAAAAAGTACGCGAAGATATTGAAAAATTGATGGAAAAGACAAACGCTGATGCGCTTTTTGATGTACTTGCTGTGCAAGGAACCAATACTGAAAAACTGGCGGTCGCAAAAAAGATAAACGAGGAAGCAGCAAAAGAACTTGAGGAAATAATCGTGAATGCGAAAACTGCGGACGCGGGTTTGAATATAATAATTGATTTTTTTCTTGTGCGCGGACTTGAATATTACACAGGCCCGATTTTTGAAATAAAATTAAGCGATAATATTGGAAGCGTTGGTGGAGGAGGAAGATACGATAATCTTCTTGGTTTTTATGGTCAAAACGATTATGCTACGGGAATAAGTCTTGGGATAGAACGACTGATATACTTAATTAAAGAACGGGAAAACAAAGAACAAAAACAAGAAACTAAAAAAAGAACTATCAAAAAAACGTATACACGCGTTTTTGTAGCATCGGTAAAGGGTTGCTTTGATCAAAGTGTAAAAATAGCTGGTGAATTCAGAAAGAACGGAATTTCTACCGAAGTTGATCTGAACGAACGTAGTTTAAGCAAACAATTTGATTACGCGAATGCGCTTGATATAGAATATGTTGCAATAGTAGGTGAAAAGGAAATTAAAGAAAACAAAATCAGGTTGCGCAATATGAGAAGCGGTGCCGAGGAATTAATAACTCTTGGGAAAGCAATGGAAAAAATAAAAAAATCAAAAAAGAATGATTAAAGGCATACGGATGATTAAAGGCATACGGATGATTATACGCGATAAAACGGCCTTCGCTGAAGAAAGTGGAGTGCTCAAACAAATTGGAAAACCAATTGATATTATAAATAGCATTGCGAAAGATATAAAACTTATACATGTTGTGGATTTAAATGCAAAACTTGGAAACACTACAAATTTTGATTTGTACAACCATATGACATATAAGATAAATATAGAAGTTGAAATGCCTCCTAAAGAGAGAATAATAAAAAAATTGTTAGATATGAAAGCACGCGTAGTGTTGGACCTACCATGTGCATTAAACCTAAAAAAATTTTCTGAAAACATAAGATTGCTTGTCGGCTTAGTAAAAAAAGAAGAACGTGAGGAAAACGTTTTTGATTATTATATTAAAACAGATGATGTTGAACTGTTAAAGGTACTCACGAAAAACAAAACAAAAAAACGCGTTCTTCTTTATTCAAATAAAATCGGCGAGAAAGAAGCTGAAAATGCCGGAGTATTCGCATTAATTAGAGATTATTTTTAATGATTTCCTCATATTTTTTTATCTGTTCAGCTGCATTTTTTGCGGTTTTAGCTTCGGCAAAAACACGAATATAATCTTCTGTTCCTGATGCGCGTACAATTATCCAACAATCAGGAAAATTTACTCTAACTCCATCGATGGTTATTATCTCCATGTCTGTTATTTTATCTTTTTGTATCATTTTTTGCATCGCTGCGAATTTTTCTATAATTTCTCTCTTCTTTTCCTTAGGAACAGGAATTTTTGTTTTTGCATTATAATATCTGGGGAGCTCGGCGACCCACATTGACAGAGGTTTTTCAGCAATCGCTTCAAGCATTTTCATTGCTGTTGCAAGACCATCTTTTGCAAGCGAAATTTCCTTCCAAATCACTCCTCCTACCTCTTCTCCAGCTATGTCTGCGTTTTCCAAGAGTATTGCTTCGGAAAGATATGGTGCTCCGACCTTTGTGTAAATTGTGCGCGCATTATATTTTGTTGCAATATCTTCGGCAGCTTTACTTGTTGCAACAGTGGTTACTATTTTCCTTTGTTTTATTTTTCCTTTTATTTTTCCTGTTTTCCTAAATTTAAATAAAACAGAAAGCGCAAAGATCTTATCGCCTATGACAAAATTTCCTTTTTCATCAACTGCAACAAAACGATCAGCATCGCAATCCCATGCAAAACCGCAATCATAACTACCTTCTTTTACCAATTTGATTAATTTACTTATATTTGCTTCGGTAGGCTCAGATGGTCTGCCTGGAAATCTACCATTAACTTCTGCATTTATCGCATTAACCTTTGCAATACGCTCAAACATTTTTAAATAAAGAGAACTTGTTCCATTTCCGAAATCGACCACAATATTTAATCTCGCTTTTTTTATTTTTTCCAAGTCTATATTTTTTTCTATCGCAGCTATATGCTTAGCGGTTGTGTTTGTGATTTCTTTCATTGCTTTTACTTCATTCCAATCCGCATGTTTAATACTATCCATAATTTTTTCTATCTCTTCTCCGCGTTCCTTTGAAATTGTAATACCTTTACCATCAATAAACTTAAGCGCGTTTTGTTCCGGCGGATTGTGCGAAGCAGTAATAATAATCAGACCATCGGCCTTTTCCTTTTTTAACATAAATTCAGCCGCAGGAGCAGAACATATGGCAAGATCAATCGCTTCACAACCAACCGATGCAAGTCCGCTTTTTACCGCACTTGCCAGACATTGCCCTGTCAATCTTATGTCTCGCCCAACAAGTATTCTTTCATGTTTTTGTTTTTTTTCATGTTTTTCACGTTTTTTTTCACGCTTTGTCCAGATACCAAACGCTTGAGCTGCCTTAAGCGCAAGCATCGGACTAAGCTCATGAAACAAACCGCGTATTCCATTTGTACCAAAATATTTCGTCATGTTTTATGGCCTCATTTAGTGGATCGATATACTAAAAAAAATGCCCTAAGTTTTTTTGTCTTCCTTTATTTTTTAAATCATCTTCATTATAGCCAAGCTCCTTAAGTATTTTCATCACCGCGGGGAGCACCTGATTGTTTATATAATAATCAGAATCGTAATCTTTCTCTTTTACATATTCCGCAATTTCTGCTTTTTCTGAAATGCTCTTCCCGCTTTTCGTAATTACATACGCTATAACACTTCCTTTTTCAAGCGGAACGCCGCGCGCGATTGCTTTTTTTGCAGCCGCAAGCTCTGGGCTTATAATATCGTAATTTTCTGGTTTTTTTGTAAGTTGGGTGTAAATAACAAGTTCTTCTATTTTTACACCGCCGCCTTTAAGTTTTTCAATTGTTTCTTTTACTGCGGCAACCGCTTTTTCTTTGCTTCCTTCTTTTAAAATTATCTCAAGCACCTTATATTGTATATCCTTTGCAATTTTGCTCCAATCTCTGCGCACGAGTTCAAATCCGCGTATCTTTATGCTTCCATCTTCAGCTAATAGCGCGTATTTTTTCTTTGCGCCTTTCTCATCTTGTTTTTTTGAAACAAAAACTCCGCGCGAATAAAAATTTTCAAGTTCAAGCTCCATTTTTTCAGGTAATTTGTGGTTTGTTTCATCCAAAAATGCGAGCGCGTCTTCCTTTTTTTTGTCTCCGAGCAACAAAAAAAGCGAGTCCGTGTCTGCATAAAGCACTTTGAATCCTGCAGCCTCGGCTTGCGAGGCGGCTTTGTGTATATGCATTCTTCCCCATGCAGTAACGCTTTCCGCGCATTGTCTGTTATACCAGCGCGAACGCGCATAACCTAAATAACCATAAAAAGAATTTGCCAAAATTTTGAGCGCGTGGCTTCGCGCGTAAAGTTTTTTGTATTCTTGGCTCTGTTTATCGTATTTCTTAAGTTCTTGTTTCACTTCAATGCGCATATTCAAAACGCGCTCAAGCGTACTTGGTATCACGCCCTTTGGTCCGCTTATAAATTTCGCACCGGTCGGAGAAACATAAATTTTATTAGAGTTGTTTTCATAACTTTCATGAGTTCCATAATGTTCAACATGTTCTGAATGTTTTTGGCATTTCGCGAGAGAAGCTGGATCTATATTATACGAAATTATTATTGATGGGTATAGGCCGCGAAAATCAAAAACCGCGATATTTTCGTAAATTCCTGGCTCTGGAAGTTTGACAAATGCTCCTTCAATTGGATTTCGCTGCCGCTCAATAATTTCGCTTTCATTCGGTTTTGAAGGAATTATTTCGCCTCTAATTTGAGATTGGTGCATAAGCAGATTTTCAACAAGTTGCCCGCTTGTAGTCAAACTTACGTCAAACAACGGCATTTTTGTTAATTTACTTAGTTCAATGAAAAGCGGAAGGACGGTTTCTCCTAATTCCAATGTAACTACAGAATCACCGAGCGAATATTCTACCAATTCGTCAAGCGCGCCACTATCCCACATTTCCCATATATTCAATCGTTTTATCATTCTTTTTTTCTTATTGGTCATCTCTTCATAAATTTTTTCCAGTGTAAATTCCTGTGCCTTTATCAAACCGATAAACCCAAAAAACCGTATTCCGGGATAAATATCCAAATGTATTCTTCCGTTAATTTTTGCGCCGTTAATCATTCCTTTTTTTATTAATTTAAGGTTTGTGCTATGCCGTCCTCTGCCGCGTCCGAGTGAAAAAGTTATGTTTAACATTTCTGCTCTTGTTTTTAGATATGGAAGATCAAAAACGCTTGAATTGTATCCATAAATCAAATCAGGATCTACATCATTTATTTTTCTGCAAAAATCCAAAATCATTTCGCTTTCATTTTTAGAGGTGTGAACAAATTTTTTTTCGCTTTGCTTATAAGTAAATACTCCATATTCATTATTGAAGTTTTCATCGTTGTCTTTAAATTCATCTTCGTATTTTCCTTTGCATTTATATCTGTCCTCGCCTTTATTATTGCATTCGCATCCGCTTTTGCATGCATAGCTTATCATTATTATTGGGTCCTTGTTTATTCTTGGTGCGCCAAGCGGATTATACGTTTCTATATCAAAGGCTAATTTTTTTAGAGGAATGTCGTCTTTGCTTTCTTTGATTGTTATGAATTTTTTTATTTCTTTTCCTTCGCGTTCGTATTCCAAAACTGCAAACGGGGAAATATTCATATCCATTGTAAATCGTTTTGCATAATGTATTCCGTGTTCGTAGCATTTAAACGGAATTGTCGATCTAAGCACAACTACATCAGAAGGTTTGTGGCAGTATATCTTCAAAAGTCTTGTTTTTTCCCCGCGAAATATTCTTTCAACTTCTTCAATATACTTTATTCTTATAATTTCATTGTTTTTTCTTATTGCCAATTTTGAAATTTCCTCTTTTTTCTCAATTGCATCAGTATAGAAATAAGGATCGTATGCATAAAGCAGTCTGGTTGTTTTTTTTCCTTTTACAAGAAGTCGTGCATATGTTCTATTATTTTTGTAAATATAATCAACATCTAAAAAAATTGCCTTTTTAGTCTTTTTAGTAATCATATGCAAAACCAACCAAATATTTGAACGAGGATATACTCATAAACCTTTATGGTCTAAAGGCCGTAGCTTCCTTATTTTGAATTTGTTAAGCTCGGGTCAAAATATAAATTTAATCAATGATTTTTATATTTATTGATAGATTTTAATTATAGGTTTTGATTATGGTAGAACCAATGTCCGTATCATCACAACCGCTTGGACACAAGGAGCGGCCATTTCAGCTTGTAGGCTACCACCGCATTGATCCTTATTTGATATCTGCTTTTTTTTTGTTGTGCAGTGCCCTCCGTTCCGCGCTTAATGAACCGACAAATACAACAAAAACGAATGAGCTTGAAAGACAAATACAATTAACGCTTGCAAATCAGAATATGCGCACGATATTTGATATGCTTGAAAGAGAAATGAGGCGTCAGAGCGACCAACAACGAAACGCTTATAATGAAGCTAACGTACGCAAAGTAGAGTTAGATGCTTTTTTTACATATACTTGCGCGGGAAAAACAGAGGAAAAAATTCATGCGCTTTCTGATCTTTTGAATGATGTGAAAAAATCCGAAGAGGCGATCGCGATTTTGGATAATTATGCGGAAAAATTGAGCGAATCTCAATTTACAAAAATAATCGCGCTTGCTGAAAAAAGAGAAATAAACAAAGATGATGTGCTGAGTGCGTTAGGTAAAAACTTTCCTCCGGAATTTGCGAATGCGCTTTACGTATTAATAACAAAGCAAGAAGCGGCTGCAGTAGCTGTGCAGAACTTTCTGGTTTTTGAGAGAGATGAATTCAAAAAAGTATTTGGAATAGCACAAAAGAACGAGGTGCTTTCGCTTTTGACTCTTTATAAGAAAATTATCGGTGACGCGAAATTCGCGAAAATGCGCGAAAGCGTGATGCAGGGCGACTTTGCAACGATATTTGCTGAGATAAGAAAAATGGGATTAATGAATCAATATATCTTTTTTGCGCTGCTCGCTCCTCATTTGATGCGTAATGGGATGTGGAGTTCATCAATACTTCGCATGGTTTCCAAAATTTTAGACAAAATAGGAAATATATCGCAAAGGTTAGGTATTGACCAGAACAAAACAAAGGTTAGATATATGTGTAAAGCGAAAAAATTCCTATCTAAATTTGCGGATTTCAAAGGAATTAATCTTTCTCTATTTTCTGCTGCATTTCTTTCAGCGCTAAAATACGTTCTAGATAGATAAAAGGAACTCTAGATGATAAAGACTTGTTATCGCTATCCGGTAGAAGAGATTCTATCTTTAATCTATCACCTCTATGATACAAAATACTAAGTGGAATGTTTATTTCTTGTTTTGCTATTAATTGATCTTGATCTGCAGAGCTATTATCTTTTAGGGATGTATATTCTGCATACTCAAAAATCAAAGAACAAATTAATGAAGATTTGTATAATATGTTACCATTATCGAATGGTATAACGTTCGGAAGTCCGCCATCAGCGGATTTAGTCCCTGTCAAAGCTTTTATTACATTAAAAACTATTTGTATATGAAATATATCATAGCGGATATCATATGATTCACCGTGCTCATTCGGAATGTTTGTAATGTTTACAATCTTTGGTTTATCCTTCGCACATAATCTGTTTATGTGGGTTATTTCCCTCATTAAATTTATTGTATCAAACAATACTGTCAGTTTTTTTAGAGCAGGTTTTGAATTATAATTATGCGAAAATCGTATTCCTATTTGATTTATATCAAGTGCGTTCATAGCTATATTTGTAAGTTATTATTTATAAACCTTCGTGTAGATTTCTATATTACAAAATTACAGAACATTCGGGGTCGTCACGCACCTTTCTCCCTTTATTCCACAGTTACAGATTTTGCAAGATTTCTTGGGTGATCTGGATCTGTGCCGCGTAAAACGCTTATATAATAAGCTAAAAGTTGGAGGATTGGGAGCATTGAGAATGGATAAAGAATTTCCTTGGTCTTTTTTATTTTCAACGCGATATCGGCCTCTTTTGATATAATGGCATTATCTGTCAGAGCAATTACAAACGCTCCCCTTGCCTTTACCTCCTTTATATTTCCATGAATTTTAGGGAGTAATTGATCGCTTGGCGCAAGCACAATTACTGGTACGTTTGGTTGAATCAAGCTTAGCGGTCCATGCTTAAGCTCTCCCGCAGGATATGCTTCGGCATGCAGATAAGAAAGTTCTTTTAGTTTAAGCGCACCTTCCATTGCTATCGGATAACAAAGTCCGCGTCCAATAAAGAAAATATCGTTTTTATCCTTTAGCTTTAAAGCAACGGATTTAATTTTCTGGATTTTTTGCTCGCACGAAAGCGTGGATTCGATCAGTTTCGGAATTGCTTTTTGTACATCACATACGTCGCCCACATCGCGATTTTCATGATTTTTATAATTTTCAAAAATTAATCTGTAAATAACTGCGAGCTGGAACAAAAAGGTTTTGGTTGCCGCAACGCCTATTTCTGGTCCTGCGTTAAGATAAACTGTTTTGTTAGAAATGCGCGCCAAACTTGAACCGATAACGTTTGTAAGCGCAAGTATTTTTGCATTTTTGGATTTCGCAAATCTCACGGCTTGCAATGTATCCGCTGTTTCTCCGCTTTGTGAAATCGCAATTACAAGAACATTTTTGTTTGGATTAGCGATTGCCTGATACTCGGATGCAATAAACGTTCTTGCATTTTTTTTCAAATATTTTTCCAATAAGATGGAAAAAATAATTCCAGCATGATTAGACGTTCCGCACGCAATTATATCAATATTTTTTGTGTTTGCAATCATTTTCTTGGCACTTAAAATATTTGCTGGCGAAGACTCGCGAAGCACGGTTTTTTGTTCGTATATCTCTTTTAGCATGAAATGTGCGAAGCCACCTTTTTCTGCGATTTCTTGAGTCCAATTTACTTTTATTATTTTTGGTTTTATCTTGTTTCCTCTAAAATCAAAAATTTTAAATTCTGATTTAGAAATGATTGCAATGTGTTCATCTTCTATTGTTACGATTTTTCGTGTGTATGGAAGAACTGCTGGGATGTCCGAAGTGAGAAAATGCTCGCTTTTTCCTATTCCGAGTATAAGCGGGCTGTTTTTTCTTGCTGCGAAAATTTTTTGCTCATCCTTTGCAAGCAAAACTATTGCATAAGAACCACGAAGTCTTTTCACTGCGTTTACGAATGCATTTTCCAATTGCATTGATTTGCGGTTTTGTTCTACCAAATGTATAATTACTTCACTATCTGTTTCACTTCTAAATTTATGTCCTTTGGTTATAAGTTCTTTTTTAAGCGCGATATAATTTTCAATCACTCCATTATGCACAAGCGCAAGTTCTTTCGGACAATCAAAATGCGGATGTGCATTTTTATTGCATATGTTCCCATGAGTTCCCCATCTGGTATGCCCTATGCCTATTTTTCCTTTGAGCGAAGTAAAACAAAGCGAATTTGATACGTCTACAACTTTTCCTTTTCCTTTCTTTATTTCTATTCCTTTTTCGTTTGATACTGCTATGCCGGCAGAATCATATCCTCTGTATTCAAGAGTTTTTAATCCTTGTAAAATTACCTCTGATGCTTTTCTAAAACCAATATATCCAATAATACCGCACATAGAGATAAATCAATGCAACCGCTTAAAAATGTGCCGAAAGTCAGATCAACAGGAAAGTTTTTATATCTAACGTAACATAAATTATAACTAATAAATCGTTAAATACTTTGGTTTTTGGCGGTTTAGTATTAGTATAACCTTACCTCCCAATGAGTTAGGCACATAGTTTCATTGCACTCAAAATCTCCCGTTGCCTTTTCCCTATTTCAGTAGTTATCAAATCTCCATTCTGAAGCTCTACCTTCTTTATCTTCTCGAGTT
>JBFLYM010000027.1:0-12806 GCA_040757035.1 Microcaldota archaeon
TGACTTCTGGGCAGATTAAGATATATTCAGCATTG
This sequence comes from Microcaldota archaeon, assembly GCA_040757035.1. Taxonomy (GTDB): domain Archaea; phylum Micrarchaeota; class Micrarchaeia; order Anstonellales; family Bilamarchaeaceae; genus JAHJBR01. The sequence continues at coordinate 36 of JBFLYM010000027.1, forward strand.
AATCTCGATAAATATCACCTCAATTAAAATTAGTTAGGCATTATGCATTTATCGTCGTAAATCCGTGTCAAATTGGAAACTTGAGTTATAGTAATATCTAACAATACCTCAAAAGTCAAAAGCTCAATAAAAACAGCCAAAGCGGTACTAGCCGAATCACTTTTCCATCCTTTGTTTTGACTGTTTCGAACTTATTCTTTGTTACCATTATCCCGTATTTTACTTTTTCGAAATGCTTGAAGAACGAACGAAGTCCCTTGAAATCTCCAGCATTGATTTCGTTTTGATATTTTACTTCTATTGGAGTAATTTCTCCTTTTGCATTCTCTATCACGAAATCTACTTCATACGTGTTCTTCCAATAGAAAACGTGCAATCTACTCTTCGCTAACTGGATATGAACTGCGTTCTCAGCAAGAGAGCCGATGTTCACGATGCCAAAGCGGTTTGTATGAAAAACTGGGTCGACAAGAGCTATTTTCTTCTCCTTCCTGAACCGTTGCGCCGTGCTTTTTGCGTAATACTCGACAAGGCTGATGAGATAGGACTCATCGATATAATGAAGATAGTTTTGCACTGTGTTCTTGTTCTCTCCGATCGCATCTGCAATTTTCCTGTAGCTAAAACGCTGTCCGACATTCTGCATCAGAAACAGCGCAATTTTCTCTAGATTCTTAATGTCTTTTATTTCCCATAGTTTTACGATGTCCTTATAGATCACTTCATCAAGGTATTCTTTTGCAATTTGGTTTCTCTTATCAACTTCGGCAAAGATGATTTCTGGAAAACCGCCGTATTCAAGATACTCCTGGACAAGTGAATCTAGCCCAAGCTGAACAATGTTTTTGTAATCTTTCTCGAAATCATTTGCCATCTTAGGGATTGAAATCTTCTTTGCTTGGATGAACTCGTCGAAACCAAATGGACTAACACCAATCGGTATCATTCTTCCAGTGAGGAAATGAAGGTCTTCGCTTGTCCTAAGAGTGGCAGATGAACCGGATATGAGGATTTTCATTTTTCCTTTGTAAGTGTCGTATAGGTTCTTGCACTGCTGCTCCCATTTCTCGTAATATTGGACTTCATCAAGGACAATGATTTTCTTATTATTTCCGAGCGAATCAAAAACCTCTGCAATGTCTATCAAATATTTGAACGATTCGCGAACCTTTACATCATCGCAGTTCACAAATAGGATATTCTGCGGTTCGAACCTTTTGTCTTTCATCAGTCTGTCAAGGACTTGGTATATGAGAGTTGTTTTTCCCGAGCGTCGTATGCCGCTTATCACCAAGATGAAGTCATCATTTATCCATTTGAGCATCTCATCTAGATATTTTTTCCGCAAGAGCCCTATCCATGAAGACGGAACTTCCTTTGTTTTCCACCATGGGTTTAGTGGAACGAAGAGCGAGAGGCGTTCAGAAACCATATACCTATTCTAAATGAGAAAGTATAAAAACCTTACTTTGGTCAACGAACTGGCCATAATTATTATTATTTTGGTCATTTGGGTGACCACCAAGTGACCAAAATGGCTAAGAAGCTACTATCATGATTCAGAGGTTACTCTGCGCGCAGAAAATTGATTTCATAGAATACATAGCAATACTTCAAAAACTCAATAAAAACAGCCAAAGCGGCACTAGCCGAATCACTTTACCATCCTTTGTTTTGACTGTTTCGAACTTATTCTTTGTTACCATTATCCCGTATTTTACTTTTTCGAAATGCTTGAAGAACGAACGAAGTCCCTTGAAATCTCCAGCATTGATTTCGTTTTGGTATTTCACTTCTATTGGAGTAATTTCTCCTTTTGCATTCTCTATCACGAAATCTACTTCATACGTGTTCTTCCAGTAAAATATCCCTGGCAAGAGTTGCTTCGCGTTGCGCAGAAGCTGTATAAAGACAACGTTCTCCACGATGCATCCCTGGTTTTGCTGCTTGAATAAGAAGCTGCTGAAACCATGATCAATTGCATACACTTTCTTTTCTTTCTTCGCCCTGTTTGCGTATGATTTTGAATAATATTCTACGAAACTAATCAATTGGCAGCTTGAGAGGTGCCCAATATAGTTCATAACTGCCTGCGTGTTCTGGTTTATCGCATTCGCGATTTTCGTGTAGCTGAAGCGCTGACCAACGTTCTGTAACACGAATTTCGCAGTTGTTTCGAGAGCTGGCATATCCTTTATTTCCCAAAAGCGCGATATGTCTTTTACAAAAATATCTGATAAGTAAAGCTCGAAATACTGCTGTTCGTTCTTTACACCAGTAATAACTACTTCTGGATATCCGGAAGATGCCAGATAAGAATCCAAAACATTCGTTATTGCGTTGACTGAGAACGAAAGGTTGATGTAATCCTGCTCAAAATTAGCGACGTTCTTTACCTTCAATTCAGGTTTTTTCAATTGTACGAACTCCTTGAACGATAGTGGAAAAACATGCAGTTCAACATTCCTACCAAGAAGCGGATCGGCTTTCTTTGCCTTTATTATGAACGAGCTTGAGCCAGTAACGAAAAGGTTGGCCTTTCCTTTCATGCTATCGTAGATGTTTTTGAGTTGGATTTCCCAGTTATCAAAATATTGGACTTCATCAATGAAAATAAACTTCTTTTCGTTATCCTCCGTGCAGTAGTCCTGTACGATTTCGATGAGCGACTTGAAATTCTGTTGGATTTCGAATGAATCCAACGCTGCATATAGTATATTCTTCGGCTTAACCCCTTTATCTAAAAGATGGTTGATAACTTGATGAACGAGAAACGTCTTTCCAGAGCGCCGTATCCCAAATATTATCTTGATAAGATCGCTGTCAAGTTCATTTAGCATGCGGCCGAGCAATTCCAATCTTTTGACGCCTACTTTATCTTTAGGAACTGAACCTGTTTCCCACCAAGGGTTGCTCTTTGCAAGTACTTGTTTCTTCGCAATATCCATAGAAATATTAATTCGGCAAACTATATAAATCTATCTTTTAGATGATATATCATACAAAATTAGCAAATACTTAGATGATATATCATATATCATAGCTCAGACTGGATTTTATAAAATAATTGGAGTGGTTCTCGGTTAGACCATTGAAAAATGGATGAGATATTAGCATCACTTAAGAAGGCAGGCCGCTGTGCATTCAGGACCAAAGAATATGTTACGTTCATCGTATTGCACCTTTCCTTTGTATATAGTCTTTACTACTTTTCCTTTTAATTTTCTTCCTTCAAAAGGACTCCATTTTGCTTTACTATAGAACTCACCCCCTTTTATCACCCAACTTTTCTTTAAGTCAACCAAGGTGATATTCGCATAAAATCCAGGAGCAATTTTTCCGTATTTTCTTAGATTCATTATTTTTGCCGGGTTTTCCGAAAACCGTTGTGCGATCCATTTAAGCGAAATCTTTTTCTTATTCTTACAATGCGCATCAAGAAAAAGTGCTAATGCCGTTTCCAAACCAACAAAACCGCTTGCGCCTTTTATTTTATCTTCTAAAAGATGAGGGGCATGATCGGTTGCAATTGCGTCTATTTTTTTCAATCTTTTCCACATCAATCTAATCTCTTTTTTATTTCTCAGTGGAGGATTTACATGCGCCCTTTCCTTTGGCTCTAATTTCGCAGCTTCTTCTTTGCTTAAAAAAAGATAGTGCGGGGCGGTATCAACAGTTGCGAGCTTCCAATTTTTTGCAATGTCAATTTCGTTTGCGCTACTTGCGTGCGTAATATGGATTTTTCTATTCGCCTTTTTCGCGAGTTCAATTGCCATCCGAACCCCATTCTGCGCACTTTTTATGCTCTTGCCTTTTTGCGCATGCACGATAATTTGTTTTTCTTTCGGAAAATTTTTCATATGTTCTAGCGCAGCGCTGCGTTTTATCATTAAATTTCCCACTGTTTTTCCTAAATAAATTTTCATGCTTTCTGGTTTTGTCCGCCTTACTTCCGCAAAATTGTTTTCTGTGGCACCAAAATGAAATCTTACCTCGCAAAGCGCTTTTTTTGCAAGCGATTTTTTCTCGGCGAGCGCTTCTTTACTAATTGTTGATTTTGGCATATTATTGGGCATATCGTATATAAGAGTATAGCCACCAGCGAGCGCAGCCTTAGTTCCGCTTAAAAAATCTTCTTTGTATTCTTGACCTGGTTCTCTTAAGTGGGTATGAATATCTATAAGTCCTGGAAATGCAATCAATCCATGCGCATCGATTATCTCTTTGTTAGCTTTTTTTTCATCCGCGTCCGCACGATTTTTCGCGTTTGTACAATAAGAAATTTTAACTATCAATTCTCCTTTAATTAGAATATCGCATTTGCGTATTCTTCCATCAACATATGCGCGCACGCCTTTTATGAGCATAATTTTATAACGAGCCGAAATGTTTTAAAATCACGCACTTCATATCTACATATTGTTAACAATATCTATGAATATTTATGCCGCTCTATAATACCGATCAACAGAAGCACTATATCGCTAATCTTATATTAATTCCATGTTAATCTCATGTTAATGGTAATACCAATGCAGGCAGAAAACAAAAGAGAAAAATTTATTAAAAAATCCAGAATTGGAACTACAGAAGCACTAAAAAGTAGAGATATGTTGCTTGGCCATATTTCTAAGAGTATAGATGAAATGGATGAAGCTATTCACATGCTTACAGAAAAATTAGAAGATCTTTATTCTTCATATTTTCCAGAATTGAAGTTAGATGATAAAAAGAAATTCGCTGAAGTGGTTTTACATTTTAATAAAAAAATTCCTGATGCAAAAATGCTCGGAACAATTATCAGCGTTACTAAAACCACTGATCTAATCGCAAAAGCGCAAAAAAGCTTAGGCGCAGAACTTAACGAAGAAGACATGAAAATAATAAAGAGTTATGCAAAACAAATAATAGAATTGCATAAACTTAAAGATGAGATGAACGCGCATTTAGAAAAAATGGCAGATGAAATTTGTCCAAATATGAAATTCATAACAAACGCGCAGATTGCCGCAAAACTCATCGCGCATGTCGGTTCGCTTAAAAAACTCGCGCTTCTTCCGGCAAGCACCATTCAAGTTCTTGGCGCAGAAAAAGCATTATTCAAACATCTACGTTCAAAAGGAAGAATAAGCTCGCCAAAGCACGGAATTATATTTCAATATCCTCAAATAAGTACCGCGCCTAAGCATCAACGAGGAAAAATTGCAAGAATTGTGGCGACAAAACTCGCAATCGCCTCAAAAGCAGATGCATTTTCGCATAATTTTATCGCAGAACAACTTAAAAAAGACATGGAACAACGATTTAATGAAATAAAATAGAATAAGAACGCAAAAGTGATTTTATGAAATTGCTTGTGATTGCAGATATACATGAAAAAGGAATCGTACTTGAAAGATTGCGCATGCATAAAAAAGACGATTATGATTATATTCTTATTGCCGGAGATTCGGCAAACAACTCAACTTCTTTTATAACCGAAGTGCTTGATTGTTTTCCAGATGCATATATAATACCAGGAAATAATGAAAGTGATAATGCACTTGAAATTTTGCGCAAAGCACCGCAATACGCGCATGAAAAAAGATTTGAACTCAAAAATGAAAATGAACGTGGAACCAGAAAATATAACAAAAAATATAAAAAACATAATAACTACAACATAGTTGGTTTTGGATTTTCTAATCCAACACCATTTCATACTCCGGGCGAAATGAGTGATGAAGAAATATATATTAAATTAACTAAACTTGATATTGACAAAAGAACTATTTTATTAGTGCATGCACCGCCATTTGGATTTTTAGATGAAATTAAAGGAAACCACATTGGCAGTACTGCAATAAGAAGAATAATTGAAGAAAAACAACCATTTTTAGTATTTTGTGGTCATCTTCATGAGGTAATGGGCGTAGAAAGATTGAAAAAAACGCTTATTATAAACATACCTGCTGCTGAAACACTAAGATGCTGCGTATGTGAAATAAAAGATGATACAGTGTGCATACAATTTAAAGAAATATAGCGAACCAATAAAGAGCGAACCAATAAAGAAAGCAAGCTAGCAAAATAATTAATTGAGGTGAAAATTATGTATGGAGGAGTATCTCCGCAGGCATATGATAGAGCAATTACTGTTTTTAGCCCAGACGGCAGACTTTTTCAGGTTGAGTATGCAAAAGAAGCGGTAAAAAGAGGCGCCACAGCAATAGGGATAATTGCAAGAGATAGCGTTGCTCTTATTGCAAACAGAAGTGTTTATACCAAACTCATTGTTTCAGATTCACTCAAAAAAATATTTGATATTGATTCACATATTGCATTCACAGCTTCAGGGCTTATCGCTGACGCAAGGAAGCTTGTTGATATCGGAAGAATGGAAGCGCAGCGGCATAGATTAATTTACAATGAACCAGCTCCTGTTGAAACGATTGCAAGAAGCATATGTGATATTATGCAACTTTATACCCAATTTGGAGGAATACGTCCATTTGGCGTCTCACTTCTTATCGCGGGTTATAATTCCGAACCAGTGCTTTATGGTGCAGAACCTTCTGGTGCGATGACTGGATTTAAGGCCGATTCGATAGGAAGCTGTAAAAAAGAAGTTGATGAAATTTTAGAAAAGGGATATAAAGAAAACATGCTTTTAGATGATGCAATCTTAGTTGCGGTCAACGCATTGAAAAAGACAAGCGAGGAGAAACTGCAACCAGATAATATTGAGGTTTCTTATATAGAAGGCGCAACTAAAAAATTCATACGCTTGAGCGATAAGGAAATTCTTAAATATTTAAAATAATTATATTTAAAATAATCTGAGTTAGTTGTTATTTAAGATTGTATAGTTAATCCCATTGCTTATAATTCTCACTATGTTAGTGGTATTTTTAGTTGTATTGAACGTTTCATAATACGCTATCTTCATCATTTTGAGTTTTTCTTCAGTTATTTTGCGTCCGTACTCCGGATCAGCGTATGAACCGGTAATTATCCCGATTTCTGGTGCAACCATTTGTAAGAAAAAGACTATTCTTGATGTTGTGCTATAAATTCCGTAATTTGGAAGCTGAATTGCTTTACAACTTAGATTTATACCTGAATTAAGGAGAATATTTTCCATAGTATGAGGACTGTCTCCCATAATTAAAAGACAGAAATTTCTATCTGTTGCTTTAAGGATTATTCCATTTTCTTCTACGTTTGCACTGCGCGCACTGTAATTTTTTGGATTAAGAACTTGGAGGCATATTCCATTAATGCAATAATGCTTGAGATATTCAGCTTCAATAATTTTTTTGGTTTTGTTTTTTCCTTTATTAAGCAAAGAGATATATTCAGAATTATTAACACTTTCATTATTCCACATAAACTGTTCGATTTCTATATTATCAAAAATTGCATTCATTCCACCATAATGTCCCTTATGTGCATTGGTGGAAACCAAGAGTTCTATATCATCAACGCCCTTGTCTTTTAGAAAATTTACTAATTCTACTGATGTTTGTGCAGAACCAGAATCTATCAAAATGTCCGCATCGCCTTTTTTCATCAAAATTGCTTCGCTGTTTTCATCTTTAAAGGAGGTGTTAATAAAAAATATAAATAATGGTTTGTCAGGTTCGTATTTATATTCAAGATCTGTTTTATTGAAAAAGTTAGTTACATTTGAAGTTTGAGTAATATTTTCGCCAGTTATCAACATTTCTCTATCTTCAAGTATGATTATTGGACTAATCGTCCGGTTTGTTTTGGATTCATTTTGATTAGTTTGTACCGATTGCTGACCACCAATACACCCTAAAAAAAGAATTAACATACACGAGAGCATAAGCAAAAATAGCTTTTTTTTATTATTCAACATACTTTTTTTATTACTCAACATACGATAAATTAGTGTGAAAAAATTTATAAATGCTTATCCTGCTTCTACTAAAATCGTTTAGTCAGCAATTTATTTACTCCTAAATTAAGTAAAACGTAGTTTAATAAATATTTTTTTATTTTGCATTTGATAAGAAAGCTCATCAGAACACAGAGGTCCTTGAAGAAATTCTACAATTTTTCATTGGTAAGGATGCTTCTGCTGTTGTTTGCCTTGACGAAATTGGCAAAATAGAAGATTGGGGGGGGGGGTATAATAAAAATTCTGGAGATTTTGTCCATGAAAAGAATATCTCAAACCTTGTCGGAATAAGCGAACCAACAGTAGCGGATTATATAATGTATCTTGAACAAAGCCATGTTGTCCAACGTGTTTTCACCGAAGCCAATTATTCAAAAAAAAATAAGAAAAAAAAAGAAGGGATACGTAGCTTCATCTTCCATTTATTTAAACACCACTTCTGCATTTTCATATGGAAAACTGATTGAAACCGCGGTGTTTGATAAACTAAGCAAATATGAATCAATGACATTTTCGGATGAACAGAAAAGGGAAATTGATTTCATAATCAAAAAAAATGGAATGACCCATTATTTAATTCCGATTTCTTCATTTTTGGCAGCAAAAGATTTGATATTTTAGGAAGAAGAGTGAGGTACTACAAGCTAAAAGCTCTCGCGTTTCCCTAGCGTCCCTAATATATAAAAAATATTGAAAATGAAATATTGAAAACAGCGAACATTATTAATCACTGCCGTATAAACTTTTTTATGGCAATAAATAATTTCTTTACATTTTTCGGAAAAAAGGGTTTTGACAACGAGAGATATTTGCGCGCGCAAACCGATGCAATTACAGAACGCGCTTCTAAATTCACCAAAATTTATCTTGAATTTGGTGGAAAACTTCTCTATGATTATCATGCTGCTCACGTGCTTCCTGGTTATGAATTAGATACAAAAATGCATGTGATAAAAAAATTGGCTGAAAAAAGACCGGTTGAATTTCTTTTTTGCGTTAGCGCGCGCGATTTGGAATCAGAAAAGAAAATGAGTGCGCTAGGAATAAGCTATAGAGATTTCTCCATCAAAATGCTTGAAAATATCAGAATGTATGGATTTTATGTTCCGAATGTAGTAATTAATCTTTTTTCTGGAGAACAAAAAGCGAAAGAATTTGGAAACTATCTGAAAAAACAAAAATATCGCGTTTACTATCGCGAACTTATTAAAGGCTATCCAAATAATTTAAACGCAATCGCATCGCGATTTGGTTATGGCAAAAAACCATTTATAAAAACTGACAAACCAATCGTGATTGTGGCCGGAGCAGGTCCAAATTCAGGAAAAATGGCAACCTGCTTGACAATGATCTATCAGGATTATCTTCAGAAAAAAGATTCCGGCTATGCGAAATTTGAAAGTTTTCCAATTTGGAACATTCCGCTCATTAGTCCTATAAATGCAGCATATGAAGCCGCAACCGTAGATATAAATGATTACAATCTTATAGATCCATACCATTTAGAGGCATACAAAATCGAAGCAGTCAATTATAATCGCGATATTAGTGGTTTTAGCATTATCAAAAAAATATTCGGAAAAATAATTTCACGCTCAAATTTCATGCGCGCTTATAAATCGCCAACAGATATGGGAATAAATAAAATGAAAGAAGGGATAACCGATATTGAATTGTGCGAAAGGGCCGCGCGCCAAGAAATAATACGACGCTATTTCTCGTATAAATCTGATTTTTTTAGCGGTGTGAGAAGCGAAGAATGTTTTCTGCGCGTTGGAAACATAATGAAAAAAAGTAAAATATTGTTTTCAGAAAGACCGATAATCGCTTTGGCGCGTAAAACTGCAGGAAAACCATTGCACAACAAATGGCGTCGCGGACTTTGTATAGGTCGTGTGGGTTGTGCACTTATGCTCTCTGATAGTACAATCGTTTGCGGAACAAATAGCCTACATATGCACGCTGAATCTGCTGCGATAATGAACGCACTAAAGAAAATGGCGAAAATAAAGGCGAATGTTGACATTCTTTGGCCAAAAGCAATAGAACAAATAAGAAAATTAAGAAAAATAATATATAATGATCAATCTGAAAATTTAAGCGTTCCAGAAATATTAATTGTACTCGCAATAAGCGCGAAAATTGAAAGGAATGCAGCAAAAGCGTTTGCTAAAATTAAGAAACTGCATTCATGCGAACTTCACACTACACACTTGCTTTGTCGAGAAGATAGTAGCGCATTGCGTGCGTTGGGAATAAATTTTACATCCGATGGAAAAATTGAGGTTGGAAAAATTCATATAGGATAATTCATATATGATAACATATTTTTAAGTTTTATGCTCCTAAAGAAGCATATGGCAGTTCCAACAAAAAAGGAAATAATGGATTTCTCACCTATAAACACTGGGAATGCAGAAGAACTGCCGACATACAAGCGTAACGCATTCAAAGAGATAAAAAAAGCAATGGATTCTAAACTAATAATTGCAATTACTGGCTTAAGGCGTGTCGGCAAGACAACACTAGTAAAACAAATATTGGGTTGTAATGCATTTTATTTTTCGTTTGATGAGAAACGATACGCTAACCCTGATGCGCTCAAAAGTATAATTGATGTATTCCTCAGTGAAATGGAAAAACCAATTATTTTTCTGGATGAAGTTTTTCGGGTGGAAGACTGGGCAGGAATAATTAAAAAATACCACGACCAGAAAAAAGCAAGATTTATAGTAAGCGGTTCATCTTCCTTAATGATACGAAAAGGTGTTGAAAGCCTAAGCGGAAGAATGCACACCTATTATCTTCCGCCATTGCAATTTGATGAACATCTTGATTTAATTGGAAAACATTATAACAAAGTTGGAATTAAAGATGTTTTCACACTTAAAGGCAGATATCAGGAAGAAGTTGAAAGATTCCTACGAATAGGTTCGTTTCCAGAAATAGTGCGCAAAGAACAAAGGGATGGTGAAGCGTATATTAGGACAAGCACCATTGAAAAGATCGTTTTTGACGATATACCCTTGGTGTTCAGGATAGCCCATCCTTCAAAACTTTATGACTTATTGAGATTGTGTGCTACGAATTCATCAAGGTTGTTCACAGAAGTTAATTTTGCTGAGGCAAGCCAACTAAGCAGGCATGCAGTATCCGACTATCTTTTTTATTTGCAGAACGCGTATCTTGTTGAAAGTATTTATCCCGTTGGTTCCTTTCAGAAAGCGCTTAAAAAACAGAAAAAAATATTTGTTAAAACAGCGTCAATATATAATGCCTTTGCTGAAAATCCTACAATAGGGCAGGCGGTTGAAACATCTGTTTATGACAAATTAAGCAATAAAAAATTGGCATTTTACCGGGACGGACAGCAAAGAGAAGTGGATTTTGTTGTCGATGTGCCTATAGAAGTAAAATATCAATCCTCAATAACTAGCGGAGATATAAGGAATCTCCTTTATTATCTTAAGAAACGCAAAGCAGAACGCGGAATTTTGGTAACCAAAGATTTGTTCGATGAAAAAAAAGTGGATGGAAAAATTATTACCTACGTGCCTTTGGATATATTTCTAATTTTGAGTTGATTTTGAATTTTCTTTTCTCCTGATTGGTCCTTTCCTCTTTATCGATCCTCTTTGTTGGAATACTACACTTGGTAGCAACCTACGTTGAATATATCAAATGGCAATTTTCCGTCCCTTTCCAGTTTCGCGGTGATTTCGTCCAATACAATTTTTTTTATTCGCATGTACTGTTCGCGTTCGATTTCTACGTTTCCAATTGCGTACCTTTTTGATTTTGTATTGAAGCAGAACATGCAATTATCCGAACCTTCAACATTATGGCAAAAATACGAGTTCCTGAGATTTGTGCAACAATCAATATCAAAGCAATTCGAAGCTCTCACGCTTCCGTGCGCCTTTATGCAGAATTTGGAATGAAGCACTCTGTAGGAGCCGAATATATATTCGGAATTGAGCGCCATTGTATCGTATGCGCAGTTCTTTGCATACGTTGCATCCACTACCTTATAGGTATTGGTTGCGGTATAAGGGATTTGCGTTTCTATATTGTTTGTATTGCTTCCTTCTGCGAATTCTGTCCTAAAAAATGCAATCGGACTTATTTTTTTTATTATACTTTTGAGCGAAACTTCTTCTCCATCTTCAAAAGTAATATGCTGTTTTGCAAGCTCCATAGCTTCATCAAAATTCACTATTCTTTCATTTGAGATATATTTATAGCAAAACATATTCGAAGTATAAGTTTCGTTTCCATAAATAGTTTTTATCTTTATGACCAGATTTATTCTTTCCGAAAGCAATCTTTCGTATTTTTGGAGCGGACCGATGTCCTTTCCAAAGACAATTTTGCATGTGCTTTTCCACGCTTCTTCTATTGGCTTGATGTCTTGAATAGGAGGCGCCTTTTTCTTCACTGTAATAATAGGCCTACTCTTTATTGGAGGAAGGGTTTCAAACATAGAATAGAACATTTTATGTTTTTCCAAATATTCGCGGCTTTCATCAACCAATTTTTTTCTCAATTCTATATATCTATCGTGTGGAAGTTCCAGGTTTCCGATTGCAAAACTTTTGTTCCTCAAATTGAACGAGAACATTAGATTATTGCAACCTATACAATTGTAGCAGAAAAATAGATCAGAACCATGCGTAGAATAATATGTTTCAAAAGAACGTACAAGCTTTTCTGCAGCAATTACTTTTATTAGATATTTACCCTTAACTCTGCGGTTTTTTGGTAATAGGCCGCAATAAATCGTTGGGCAGTCCAATTTTCTCCAACAAAATTCTTGTTGTTTTTGGAACTTCGGCAATAAGTTCTTTTCCATCGACGTTAACCTT
>JBFLYM010000028.1:0-12335 GCA_040757035.1 Microcaldota archaeon
CAAAACAACAGTTGTTTATGGAAGCGTTTTCACTATCTCGCTTTGCGAACGCTTAGTACGAGTTCCAAGCAAATTAGAGCATACAGGTTTTACGACGTGAAAGCGCGCGCGTTTTGTAAAGTCAAGTCAAAACCAGCTGCCATTAGTGCCAATCCGATAATCACACCCCATTTGTTTCCTGTAGCATCAAAAATTCTTCCCAACGGAACTATACCGAACGCCGTGACGATTGCGGAAATCGTGAATATCGCGCCTATCGCAGCAATGTCCATTCCTAAGTTATGCGCATTAAGCGGAACTGCAATATCCCTTACTCCTTCTGCAAAACCTGTGAATAGCGCTCCAAACGCGAGAAACGAAACGAACGTCGCCGGTGCGGACATTATTGCTTTCTTTATCTCAGCAATAGCACATGAATTGCGTTTTGTAACATGACTTTTGTCGCATGGAATACTAAAGGAAAGCGCAAAACCAGCAAGCGAGCACACAATCCAGAACACCACAGCACTTTGGAAGCCATATGTGAGCGCCAGCAAACCACCGATTATAGGCCCAGCGACAAATCCAATCTGATAGGCGAATTCAAGCTTTGACAATTCCTCGGATTTCCTTCTGGACCCGGTTACCATCGCGTCTATACTAAAATATGCTACTGCAAGGGTAGCACCTATACCTAAGAACAACAACATTAATGCAGCATCTGTTTTTGCGAACAAAAGGAAAAGCGCGAGCATCACTGTTGTCAGTGCCATTGAATATCTAAAGCTCTTGATCCATCCAATTCGGTCTATTATCGGCCCGGTTATTATTCCACTCGCCCCTTTTGCAAAATGGTATGAGGAATTTATTGTGGCAATAGAAACAGGACCAATCCCGATCGAAGCCAAGTATGCCGGTAGAATTTTGGATACCGAATTATATCCAAGTGAAACTAGCCCCTTTAAGATATACGGCGTTTTCATCTTTGATTCATCCTTAATTATCTTTATCAATTTTGGATTTAGACTTGACCTCAATTAGTACGGATTCTTTTAAAAAATCGATTTATTTGCAAATTTTGTTAAAGAGCGTTCTATAAGTTGTTGGCGCAAACCAATTCTTTACTTTCTTTTCAGTTCACTACTCTAAGTGAGAATTTTTAAATATTACATCCTAATCTAAATTATGAAGTTTCAAATATTATTTTTCTTTTTGATGTCGGTTACAAGTATTTTTGCTTTTAATATAACGCAATATCTCACTGTAAATGAAACAAATGCAACTATTGAATATGAGTCATTCACGATAGATTACACAAATATTTCTTTGGATTACTATATTGTAAATATCAATAAAAAACCAACTTTTCTTATAAAAACAGAAAATATCTCAAATAAAACTAACGAAACCATAAAAGAGATTGTTTTAAACAGAACTGAGATAGAAAATGCATTAAAGGTATATTACCAAGGAAAATATTTTATAAATGCGACTGAGCTAAACAGTATTAAACCTTATCTCGTTGCGTTCAATTTAAGCAGAAACAATGGCGTTGGAAGTTATAAAAATATGGAAGAAAATTTTTGTAGACAATCACTTTTTCTTGATAGTTCGCCGTGTATAGATGATGAATCTTGTTTGCGTGCTTCGGCAGCGTTCTGCATTCTTGCCCGCAAATTTTCTTCTATGGGATGTGCAAACCAATATACATATCTTAATGCAATAAAGGATTTTTCATTTTCAAGTTATGGAATTGATAAAGTTCTTAGTAATATCACAAACAAACTTAATACAATTGACGAGTATAATCCAAATGAATATCTTAAGCAGATAAAAAACGAGATTAAACTTCTTAAAAATTATACTTTTTATATAGAAAATACTGAATTTAGAATACCGCTAGAGAATCAAACATGTGCCAATTGTTCTGGCATATGCGTTATGTTAGATCTTGATACCGATTCTCTTGATTCGGCTGAAAAAATAATTGATAAGATATTATCAAAAATAGCACAGTTAAGTCAATATAAATTAAATTCAGAGATTATATTTAACAATACGCAATTGCGCATTCAACAAAGTTTGAGTTTAGATACAATGTTTTACTATAATTCAACTTATGCTTCTCTCAAATTAAAGGCTGATAAAGTACGGAATTTAACCAATCAAGCGCTTGCGCTTATAGATAATGAAACGGCAAAATTAAAACTCTCGCAACTTTCCATTCTGGAAGCAGAAATAGAATCCATAATAAATACAAACAATTTTACTTTAATCAACGATTCGCTAGCAAATTACACACAGATTATAGATTCGCTTAATTTCTCTTTAAATTCAACAATCATAACATACTACAATATTTCTGAAGCCTATAAAGACGCAACTATTTATATGTTCTTTATTGATGGCAAAGCGCTTACATTAGAAAACGATGCCAACCGCAATAGTATAAAACAGACAAAAACTCTTCTTGATCAGCAATTCAAAAAAGGATTGAATGCAAGTACGTATAATGACCTCAAAACACAATATGAAATTTTAATTTCTGATGAAAAAGCACTTTTATCTAAAACCAATACAACTCAGATATTCTATCTGCTTACAGGAATTTCAGGCAATATAATCAAGGAAATTGATGCATTCATGGTACAGGCAGGTTCGCTTACGCATTTGCAAAAAACACAACTTTCCTCCTATCTTCCGTTTGGAGTAAGTTTGGTATTTTTCTTTTCTTTTTTATCTGCAATACTTTTTGTCTTTTTCATTTACTATGCATTAATCCCAAAACCAATAAACAAAATATTAATTGCAATATTTATTATGTTTCTTATATTTTTAATTGGGATGATTTCTATATGTTTGTTCTTCTCAACAGATAAAATGCTCAATAAAATGGAATATTCTGATTATTTTGATCTAATAAAACGTACAAAGAATATGGTAATAACAATACCTCAAAAGAATAATATAGATAACCAAACGTACACTTCTATGAAAACATGTGCATTATCTATTATAGCAGAATTCACAAAAAAGAACATTTCTTCTTCATTTTACGAAGTTAGTTCAAATGAATGTATAGCAATGGATAAAAATAACACTACGATCAAAAATTGCTTAGACAAAAATACAAAACCGATTATAATGCTTAACGTATCCTCTATAACTTCGGTTTCGTATTCTGGATTAATTACAAAGCAAATGAATATCTTTGGAGACAGCTTATTTTATGAAGTATGCCCATTTGCCGAGATACTCAAAATCTCATAAATCTCATAGGTTAAACACATCTCATAAGAATATAAGAATACCATAGGTGACACAATAGATGGCTGATATTGATATTAAGTTAGGTGCAGTATTGCTGTTAGCTTTGATTTCTGCTTATTTTATCGTTTATTATTTTGGACTGTTGGATTATGATGAACGACCGACTTCATACGTGCAGTTCATAAACGATCTTTCGGCAGCAAACAAGGTATTTATCTTGATGGATTTGCGCAATTGTTCAAATGATTTTTTGGATCTGCGAAATGTGATAATGCAATGTGGAATTGATCTTGCAGGAAGCGTTGCGCTTGCACCAAAAAATGTTTCCGCATTTGCGATCGAAGATAATGTTTGCATAAGCGAAAAAGGAAATCTAACCATAAACGAATGCGAAAAAATATTTTCATCTGGAGTTCTTTTTCATATAAAAAGAAACAATTCAACTAATTTTTATAAAAATAAGATAATAATAGGGATAAGTGATAAAAACGCATCTTGTAGCGTTTCGTATAAAAAAATAGATTATAAAAAATAAATTATCCATTTCAGTACTTTCCGGATTATTTTGTCTGTTTGTTATATCATTTTAAAAATTTAATTTTTTTCAGCACTCTTTTTGCAAGCGAAGATGATTTTCCCTTTGCTTCTTTTTTTGTTCCTTTACCAAAACCGGCCGAAATATTTTTTGCCCCTCCATTCCCTTCAAGCTTTCTTAGTCGCAAATCAAAATTACCTATCCATGCATTAACTTTTGAGTTTAGTCTGTCAAGTTGCTCTTTCAGTTTGTAATATTCTTCAGAATGCTCCATTTTATTTATATTTGTTGGAAAATACGTTCCCTCCACCATAATTATCCTTTGACTTGTTCGCCTTTTCTTTCAGAAATATTTAACTCAAGTTTGACTAATCTATCATCGAGTTCATTCATTTTTGTAAATATATATTTTTCAAGTTGTGTAATTGATTCGGTTATTTTTCTTATCTCGTCCGATTTTAATTGTGACTTTTCTGATTGCATTTGAGGTCAAACCTTTGTTTTTGATTCAAGCAGTTTTTTAACCTGCTCAAAATTCAAATTATGTCTTTTTATTGCTTCTATCTTGTCATTCTGCTGCGCGACATATTCAAGCATTTCACCATTTGTTTTGTCTACAACGGTTGCATCTATAAAACTTTTGCCTATTCGTACAGTGACAATAAGAGGTTTGTTATTCAATTCAATTTCAATACTATAAACTAAATTTTCTTCTGTCTTTTTTCCATCATTTATATATTGAACAGCGCGTTTTATGTTTGCGTTTTCATATATACCTAGTTTTCCATTTGGCTTTTTTATCATAAAACCAACTCTTCAAATTGCATTAAATTTACCCTGAACTTAACGCAGCGATATATGGAATTTTATCATTATCCACATGCGTTGTTATAAGTCCCAGCACTTTTTTTGCTGCTAAAATATCCCGCATATAGGTGTTTTCGATCTCTTTTTTGTTTTTGACCATATCTTCTCGAGGTATTGGAATTATCTTTGACAATTTCATTTGCTCTTCCATGGATGGTCCGAGGTCAGTAAATTTTTGTTTTTGTTCTTCTATTTTCTTGAATTCTTCTCTAATCATAAGTTTCACCTTATTATCTATTTAGTTGTTAATTAATAAATAACTTCGCTTTTGAAATAATTCCTGCTCCTTCTCTTAAAATTTTTTTTTCAACCAGATCTATTACTGTAGAAGGTTGCTTAAACAAGGTTTTCCCACCGTCTATAGATAAATCAGATGCTTCAATCAAACTTTGTTCTATTTCTTCAAACGATATGGCGTTCTCTTTTCCGCTTTTGTTTGCGCTTGTTGCAGATATCGGCGCGCCAAACTTTTCGGCTAATTTACATATAAACGCATGCTGAGGAACGCGCACACCTACCTTCCAGCTTTGTCCTGAAAGCGTTTTTCCTTTTTTGAGGTTAAGAATAAACGTATATGGTCCAGGCAGGTGCTTAATAATCATTTTTTCATCATTTTTACCTAATTCGCACCATTCGTTTATCATATCAAATCCGCTCATTATTACTGCAAATGGTTTATTCCCTTTCCGATTTTTTATGAAGTATATTTTTTCAATCAGTTTTTCATTTCTCGCATCGCATCCAATACCATAAACAGTATCTGTTGGAAAAATAATTACCCCGTTGTTTTTGAGCGTTTCAACTCCTTTCAAAAGCGCGCGCGCATATTCATCATTAAGATTGATTATCAAAATTACGACCTTACCGACCTTCTAACTTTTACTAATTTTTACTATCTTCAAACTAATTCCGAACCTTTAAAAAGACGCTCGCAATACAAACATCTATAAAATTCTTTGATTTCATTAATTTTTACGAATTCTTCATAACCGCGCTCTAAATTTGTTATGCAATTTGGGTTTGGGCATTTGCCTATAAAAAGTTTTTCAGGAAGTTCGGCATTAATTTTTTTTTCAATTTTTTCGTTTTTGATTATGTTTATTGTGGCGTGTGAAGCAACAAGTGCAATTAGGTTCGCCTTTTCAACGCTTACTGACGTTCCTTCTATTTTTACAATATCTTTTTTATTCATTTTTTTGCTTGGAACGTTAATCATAAGCGCAACGCGATAAGGGTAATTTTCATCTATACCGAGAAGACTAAGAACTTTTTTTCCTCTCCCATTTGGGATATGGTCTATTACAGTCCCGTTAGATATTTTTTCTACAGTTATCATGGGTTTTACCAGTTTTATGCATTTATCCTATTTTTTATATATCCTATTTTTATTGCTCAAACAATATTACTATTACTCAATTATTATTACTCAAAACAATAAACAATATTCCAATATGGCCATCCTTATGGGTACGGCATTTGCAGCTTGTTGGAAATATCTTGCATATCCACTTTTGTCAATATCGTTACATATTTCATCTATTTTTGGAAGTGGATGAAGCACTATTACATCATTTTTTGCTGTTTTCAGATCTGAGAGTTCTAACTTGAATTGTTCCTTTATTTTTTTTGCTTCGTACTTATCTGCGAAGCGTTCTTCCTGTACTCTCACAACATAAATCACATCAGCATTACTAAAGTTCGGATCGTTTTTTTCTATTATCTTAGTTTTGAATTTACTCTTGATTTCATTAATTATCTCTACATTAGGTTCAAGTCCTTTTGGAGCGATAAGAGTAAGATTAGCGCCAAACATCGCCAAACCATAAAGAAGCGAATGCATTGTTCGTGCGTGTTTTAGATCGCCAAAAAGCGTTATGTTAAGTCCTGCAATTTTTCCTTTTTCTTTTTTGATTGTGTAAATATCGGTGAGCGCTTGCGTCGGATGTTCGTTTGCTCCATCGCCTCCATTTATTACCGGATGTTCCGCTAATTTCGCCGCGAGTTTTGCGCTTCCGTCCCTCCTGTGTCTTATTACTATTATATCGGCGTAAATATCCAACATTCTAATCGTATCCGAGAAGTTTTCGCCTTTTGCGAGCGAACTTATTTCAGGGCTAAAATCAATTACTTTCATTCCCATGCGTTGTGCTGCACTTTGAAACGACAATTTGGTTCTCGTACTTGCTTCAAAAAATGCTGTTGCGAGTATTGCTTTTCTTTCTCTGTATTGCGATTTTTCTATTTTTTCCGCGCGCTCAAAAATAGCGTTTATTGTTTTTTTATCTAAATCGCGCATAGAAATTATGTCCATAATATCAGAATATATATTGCGCAACCTATTAAATAGGTTTCTGTTATAAATAACACGCTCCGCGAAAAAAAATTGAAAAACATTAGGGAAAAAATTGGAGAAAAGTTAGGGAAAAGGTCTGAAAAAAGTTAGGGAAAATATGCCATTTAAAATTCTTGAACATATCGCTGATATTGGAATAATTGCAGAAGGCAAAACCTTTGAAAATGCACTTGAAGAAACAGCGTACGGAATGTTTCTGTTGATGAAAGATTCGTTAATAAAAGATTCAATCTCTGCTAAAATAGATAAAATGGAAAAAATGGGTAAAATAGATAAAATTGAAGTTTCGGTACAAAACGAGGATAAAGAGGAATTGGTAGTATTTCTTTTTTCAGAAATTCTTGCAAAATGTGAAATTGGTGGTTTTTCACCAATAGCAATGAATGTGAAGTCTTACGATGGCAAAACTATTAATGTTGAAGTTTTGGGAGAATACAAAACACTTAAAAATATAATAAAAGCAATAACATTTCATATGCTTGAGGTAGAACAAGAAAAAGATGGATGGAAAATTCAGATTCTGTTTGATATCTAAGTTTTCTAGGTTCTTTTTCTGAGTTCTGTTTGATAGTTTGATATATATGATATTTAATTTCGGAAAATTGAATGTAAAAGATGAATTTATAGCTGCGCTTACGGTATTTTTTGCTTCTTCATACATTTTATTTATAAATCCGCAAATATTAGCAGAAGCAGGAATGGATTTTGATGGTGCTTTCTTTGCAACAACACTCAGTGCAGCACTCGGAACACTTATCCTCGGCTTGCTCGCGAATAAGCCATATTTAATCGCACCAGGTATGATGCTAAGCATATTTTTTACATCTACAATGATAAAAACATTCGGAATAAGCTGGCAAATTTCTCTTGCAGCATCATTTTTTGTTGGCGTAATCCTTCTTGTGCTTTCTTTGAGCAAGATAAGAATATGGTTCGCTGAAGCAATACCATTGAGTTTGAGATATGGAATTTTGGGTGGAGTAGGATTACTTCTTATCACCGTAGGATTTAAAAATGCCGGATTAATTATACCTACCGAATTTACAGAACCTGTTGTTGGTAGTATATTTGGAACAGGAGCGCTGCTTGCGATATTTGGTTTTTTTATCACTAGTCTTTTTTTTATAAAGAAAATAAAGGGTGCTTTCCTTATAGGAATTTTATTTACTACAATACTTGCGATAATAATCTCAGTATATGGCGGACATTCACCTGAACTCGTTATTTTAGGGTTACCAAAAAACCTTGATGCAGTTGCATTAAAATATGATATCCCTGGTCTTTTGAATTCTAATTTTATTTCAATAATACTTGCACTTTTTATGGTTACGTTTTTTGATACTCTTGGAACTTCTACAGCCTTGCTCATAAGAGGAAAATATATAAATAGAAAAAAAGGATATGTAAGGGACCTTGACAAAGTGATGCTCGGCGATTCTATTGCGACTATTTTTGGTTCAGTGCTTGGTTCTTCACCGCAAATTGTTTACGCTGAGAGTGCATCGGCTTATGAAGCAGGAGGAAAAACCGGCCTTACCTCGGTATTTATATGTATATTTTTTATTTTATCTCTTTTTTTCCTTCCGTTTATAAAGATTGTTCCCATTGAGGCAACAGCATCAGTAATAATAATAGTTGGACTATTGATGTTGGAAGGAATGAAAAAAATAGATCTGCGCGATTATAGTGAGAACATTCCCGCATTTTTCTGCCTTGCGGCAATACCAATTACCTTTTCAATAAGTCATGGTATAGGTCTTGCAGCAATATTATATGTAATGTTAAAAATATTCTCGGGAAGAATAGACGAGATACACCTTGGAATGTGGATAACTACAGCGCTCTTTCTTCTTGATTTCTCTGGTTTATTGAATATGTTGATCCTACTGATCCATTAAATACCAATCCATTAAAAAAACTTGATGCCAATGGTCCGAACCAACTGCCTCACAAATTTTTTTTCGTGGATAGGATGGACGAACATAAAAAATGGCGGTGCGCATTCTGTCCTTGTCGTCGCACTCGTATTTTTCGCAATCGGAACCGTTCTTATAGCAGCAATGTATGACGACGAATTGAAACTACTCACAATAATGGCGATTTTTACTGTTATTTATCTCGCATGCGGAAACTGGAGGAAGACAAAACATTTCTTTCTTGCCTTCCTATTCGGCGGAGTATGCGAAAACGTCGCGGTAATGTTCGGAATATGGAATTATTCACATGCACACTATCTTCCAGTACCTCTATGGCTTCCATTTGGATGGGGACTCGCGGTTGTTTTTTTAGATGAAATTCTACCATCGCGCGTGCAAAACAAACCGCATTTTTCGTGGAAAGCAATACTCGCGGCACTCGCAGGCACGTTTTTGCTCGGGATTGTTTTTACAAACGAATTGCTAACTACGTTTGCGTTCGTAGCGGCTACGATATTTTTTTTTCTATCCGGTAAGTACGGTAAAGACGAAGTCTCAGCAGGAAGCGGTGCCGCAGTTCTCTGCACGGTTACGGAATCCGTGAACATTTTGGCAGGTAATTGGCATTATACTGTTGCGGTGTTCGGTACTCCATTGTGGCTGCCACTTTGCTGGTTCAACGCATTTCTGATAATGAGAAGAATAATACATTCGGATTTGCGAGCGATATACTCAACTTATTGAGATACAACTTAAGTTTAATCCGAAATGCGAAGTTTTTTATTTACTCGCGGATTTATTGGTGTTCATGAAAATTTTGGTTTTTGGAAATCCATTCATAAATGGAGATTCAATCGTTTTTAATATAGTTAAAAAACTTAAAAGAAAGTTTTGTTTTAAGATATTAGAATCGGTTGAAGATATAGAAAACGAGGGAAAAAATTTGCTAATTTTAGATAGCGCAGAAGGTATATCCAAGATATGCATACTTAAAGATTTGGATAGATTAGAAACGAATGCATTATATTCTATGCATGATTTTGATATTGCGCTTACGCTTAAATTGCTTAAAAAGATAGGAAAAATAGAATCAGTAACAATAATTGCAGTTCCAAAAGGATACGCATTGAAAAAAGCGCTAATCGAAACAGAACTCGCAATAACAAAATTATAAACTTGTTTTCGAAGAGCTTGAACCAAAACAGATGGCGTTCACGAACCCGAAGTCGTTGTAAAAGCGCGCGCGTTTTGTAAAGTCAAGTTAGACGCACGAGCAGAAATACAAGTAAAAAATCCCAGCAGTCATTGAACAAGCAATTGTGGTTGTCAAAGGCGACCGCAGAGTTCCGAACCCTGCCTAAAATTTCAATTCATCTTTTACTCACACTTAAGTTTTGTCTGTTTTTCCTTAAACACTGGTATTTCAATCCTTTTAATACCATATTTTCTCCGTGCAGTTTCCACTACTTTGTAAATTTTTCTAGTGTATTCTTTTTGGGCATATGCTCTCTTATAAAGGGCTAAACATTTTGGTAACAGTTCTGAAAATTCTTCTCTGATCAAAGACAAGATGCGTTTTCTGCACGATGCCCTTAGATCCAAAACCCCTGGAATTATGTGTTCTGCTCCAGCATCACTTACTGCTTTCACCACACCATTTATATTTTCAAAATTATCGGTTAAATACGGGAATATTGGCATGAATAATACATCCACCTCTACACCTACATCTGATAACTGTTTTATTGCGTCAAGACGCTCTTTGGTTGATGGAGCCCTTGGTTCGATTTTACAGCGAATATCTTCATCTATGGTAGTTATGGTAAAACTGACACCTACCGTTCCTTGTTTTGTCATTTCTGAAAGCAGGTCTATATCACGCAAAATTAGATTTGATTTTGTTGCGACAAATACTGGATTTTTATGCTTTGCGAAAACCTCCAGAATCTGCTGAGTGATTTTAAACCTCTTCTCTGCTGGCTGATAGGGATCACATACTGAACCAATGAGGACTCTATCTTTTTCCCATTTTGGACTTAAGAGTTCCTTACCCAAAACATTGGCTGCATTTGCTTTTACAAGAATCTTTGTATCAAAATCAACGCCAGTATTGTATCCCAAGTATTCGTGAGTATAGCGGGCAAAACAATAAGGACAGGAATGCTCACAGCCTCTGTATGGATTCACACTCCATTTGAATGGCGGACCCTTCTTGCCAAGGTAATGAAGAAAGGATTTACATTTGATTACTTGATAATAAACTGACATTGTTATTTTCCTTTTGGGGCAGAATACCAATCCTTATTCCCTTTAAGGAATTCCTCAATCCCCTTTCTCTTAATTTTTCTTAAATTCTTTATATGGGCATCACCATGAGAAGGTTTGAGGAAATCTAAATGCTTGCATGTTTCAATTTCATCGCATTCCCAGCAGCCATCATATCCCTTTTTTACACTGCATTTCCTTATCTTGCAGAAAGGCGGACCTCCACCACCCCTGCAGGCTTTCTTGCAACGCATTTTTACCAATGCACCCAACACTTCATAACATTCCTTGTAGTTTTTGTATGCTGCAAAGAATGGCATTGTAGCCAGATATTCTGCTGTTTTATCAAATTTTGTTTCTCTTAATTCTTTTCTGAGGTCCCTTGCTAAATCTGCTGCCTTTTGCCTATAGCCAATACAATCCCCACAGTAAAGACCACAGTATGCGATTAAATCTCTTTCTTTAGTCATTTTTTTCATCTCCTTTTTCTATAACCTTAAATCTCCCAAAAATTACAGCCAGCAAAATTCCAAATATTACCAAACTCAGCAAGGTATTTATCAATTGAACCTGAATCAAGATTGTTGGGTAGACGAAAAGCATCCACTGATTGAATGCTTCTGGCACTGCTTTTATAAACCCGATCATCAGACCAAAAGATAATCCTCTTTTCCACCCAGTTCCAGGAATACTCTTATAAAGCAGTAAATACAGGATTATAAATACTATCTCCAGAAATATGCTGAATAACATTGTTAGTAAAAGCCAATTGCCCAATCCACCAAAGTAGTCCATTGATTTAGTCGAAGGATGTCCTTTATATTGCTCGTATATTCCCGAGACAATTGGATTTTGGTAGAGCAAATTACCCACAAACATCTGAAGGATTATAACGACAATTCCCCAAATTACTACTTTTTTGTAGTTGATTGTGATTTTCATGGTTTTTCCCTTTTCTTTCATTCTAAATTATTTTTCGACCTTTCATTGCATATTAAATAATAGCTTATTAAACCCTTAAACTTCCTAAATTCCCAAACTTTTAGGTACCATGAAACCTAAAATATCAGTTATTTCTTTCTGTTGCTTCGTCAATTCTGCCACAACAATCTCATTTTCATAAACTTTGCATTTAAGATTTCTGAGCGTG
>JBFLYM010000029.1:0-11813 GCA_040757035.1 Microcaldota archaeon
AACTCGAGAAGATAAAGAAGGTAGAGCTTCAGAATGGAGATTTGATAACTACTGAAATAGGGAAAAGGCAACGGGAGATTTTGAGTGCAATGAAACTATGTGCCTAACTCATTGGGAGGTAAGGTTACTATTCCTGAAATGTTTTTAGTTTTTTTATAAATTTCCGTAAACTTCACATCAAACATATGTTGATCAATGGCATCAAGATGGTTTTTTACTACGTCATTTGTACTTAAATTGTGGTTTTTTATATGCTCAGAAAATATTTCGTGTTTGATGGTGTTTTTGTTTTCTCTCCAAACTACAAAGAGTTCACGGGTTTGAGCATTGTAAACGATAGGAAGCAAGCGTAACTTGCAACCGAAGTGATTCCATTCTCCGCCATCTATCGCACTTTGACCACAATATTCTTTTATTTCTTCAATAAGTTTTTCCATCCTTTTTATTTGAATATCTGCAATTTCGTAAAAAGAGGCGGTACTATCTGGTTCATAAACACCACAAATAGGAATATATTGAGCTAAATCCTCGTTCATAGAATATCCATGCATTCTTTGACTAATTTTATATAATGCTTCTAAAATATACAAAAGTTGAGCTAAATCTTTAGTATGTTCTAAATCCTTATCGTTTTTGGTATTATCTGCTATAGTAAAAATTCCTCCATCCATTATACCTTTACAGTTAATAACAGGGTTACTCCCAAAAATTTCTCCAAAGTTTATTCTTGGATCACTTGAAATCAAGAGCAGTTCTGGACGTTGTCCAATGTTCATATCACCAACATTTTTTTCTTTCCATTCGCTTTCTTTAAAATACAAAAAAAGAGATACGTTTTCAAAAGGTATGCCCTGTCCACTTGCCGTATCTGAAAATTCAAGGATTTTGCTGTTTCTTTTGGAAGATGGAGAACCAAAATTAATATTGTTGTTGCTATAGAGATCAGAAAGTTTGGACACTATAGAAGGATCTAAAATATTGGAACTTATTAGATTGCGACATTTAATCACCAAGCTTTCTCTAAGTCCTTTTTGATGTCCTGGAAATGTTTCCAATATCTCTTCTTGCATCCGATCGCCATTCCGACCACTCCTTTTGTTACATAAACCCATTATATATCCCCATTTTAAGCCATTTCAATATAAAAATTCTTTGTTTTAATTTATGGTCAAAACAGTTTTTAAATGTATCTTTCGCTTCTGTTAATATTCGAAAATATGGCTCCCGCGGACCTTTGATCTTTAGTCTTGACTTTACAAAACGCGCGCGCTTTTACGAACGACTTCGGGCCGAAGCCCATGGCATGTTTGAATATGCTTCGGGTGAACGCCACGATACCTATTAGGGGCGCCACGGGTTCTAAAAGTGGATCGGTATAAACCAGGCCTTTATAAATCTATTTTATGAGAAACATATCATGCCGACTTTGTTATTCTCGTCAAGAACAGAAATTATTGAAAATTTTGCGTCGTATAATGTTGCGCGCGAGCTCATAAATTTTGGTTTTGAGCAAAAAACAGAAATAGAGTGGGTTTACAAAAAAGCAAAACTGATTGATGCAAAATTTGATCGCGCATTTAATGTTTTTACAGGCGATATCTCTGTTGATTATAATACAGATTATTTTGTTGTTCTTTCGCCGCATCGGAGCGAAGCAAAACTTAAACGCTTGACAACGCACATTCCTGGAAATTGGAATAACGCTGAATATGGTGGGAAACCGCGCACGCTTAATGTTTCGTATCCGAGTAAACAACGCGCTATTCTTTGCGCACTTTTTGAGAAGAATAAAAAATACAAGCTTAATTTTGAGGTAAATTACGAAGTTGATCATCATGGACCAACAATAAGTAAACCGATACCAATAATTTTTGTTGAGCTTGGAAGTTCAGAAAATGAATGGAAAAATCAGCTCGCTGCAAGAGCAATAGCCGAAGCAGTATTTGAAGTAATAAACGAACACAATAATCAAAGCTCTGGACAACGTTCTGAACAATGTTCAGAACGATGCACTTATTTTGGAATTGGCGGAGGTCACTACGCGCCACAGTTTACCAAATATTCGTTGCGAGAAGGTTTTTGCTTCGGACATATGCTCCCAAAATATAATATTGACACGATCACTGAAGCTACGTTTAAACAAGCAATAGAAAAAAATATTGAAAAAATTGATGGTATACTATTGGATAAAAATGGGGTGAATAAGGAGCAGCGGAACAAAATAGAAAGACTAGCGAGTGATTTTGGATTATTTCTGTGTCTGTGAGATGCCTGTGTCAATATCTTTTATATTTTCAATACTTTCTGTTTCAATTAATTCCTTCACAAAATCTTCTTCATTTATAAAAACATAATTTGCTTTTGAGAATTTCAAATAGAATTTTTTTTGCTCCTCGTATTTTATTGGGGCCTGCACGAACAAGCTTAATCCTTCCCACATACCAAACCATCCAATAGGAGTGAATAGCAAAATAATTATATCGTATGTATGAGAATTAAGGAATATACTTGAAGGGTAAAAGGCATACAAAAGCAAAAGTATAAGAAGTCCTACAAAAAAATATGTCATACCAGCATATTTTCTTTTATTTATCTCCTCATCAAATAATTTTATCTGTTTTTGAAAATATTCTTTCAATCTTTTTTTTATCAGTGTTTCAATTTTAATAGAACGCATTGCACTTGGAATAGAAAATCGGATTTCAATATTTCCATGTTTAGTCTCTACGTAGCGTTTTTGTATCTCCTTAAGAAAATCATCAGAAATTATACGCTGGGTATATGCCGAAGGATCAAAATCTGAAAAAATATCATCGTAAGTATCAAGCGCAATATGAAGCAAATTAAGCAAAGAAGATTTTTTTTCTTCAACTGTTTTTAACAGCACTGGTCTATACATGTACACCGAATAAATAATTTCGATTTCGTTTTTAAATGTTCCATTATTAAAACAAAAAGCAATGTTTATTTACCTTACGACTATAATCTCTATAATCTTTATGATGATGTGACATTATGACAATGTAATAATGATAATTCTAATTCGGTGTTTGTTTGATTTTATCTCTGATATGGTTAATTGCCTGCGTCTGTTTGTATGGTTATGCGTTCACTGGAAGGCATGAAATGCGCTCCGCGCTTTTTGGTTTTGCCCCATTAACAGTAATTATAGTGCTAATGTCCACACTTTCAATTCCGCTTCATTGGATAATCACACTCTGCATTGGCGCTATTGGAGCCGGAGCGCGCCATTTCAATTTGTTCAAGAATTCGTTCAAGACTAATTTGGAAACTAGTTCAGGAGATAAAAAGTCTGAGAAAAACAAAAAAGTAGATTGTTTTGAATTTAGGATTACTCCTGACATTATTGGATTTTTTGCAGCGCTATTTACAGTCGCGCTTTTGTTCCACGGCGCGAACCAATATCCTTACCTCGAAGATGACGATCCATGGATACATGCATTAGGTGTTAATCAAATTGCGCATACATTTTCTGCGCGTATGCCTGTTGAAACTAACGCAGCAAATTTTGATCGTTGGTATCTTGAACCATATCCGCCAGCATTTGACATACTTTTGGGCATGTTGCGCCAGCTCAATAATTCTACAGTGTTTACGCTAAAATTTTTCAATGCGCTGCTTGCTGGCGTCGCTGTATTTGCGTTTTATTTTTGGATAAAAGACTTGTTTTCTGATTCAAAATGGCTCGCTCCGATAGCCGCTGTTTTTATATCAACAATCCCGGGTTTTATGAGTCATTTTATATGGGCGCAAACATTAGCAATGGTTTTGGTGTTTGTTGCGTTTATGGCATTCGTAAAACTTAAACAGGATTTTTCATTCATACTCCAAACATTGGTGTGCGTAAGCGCGGTACTTGTTACTCAACCTACGGTAGCGCTTACCTTTGGTGTAATTTCATGCGTTTTCCTTATTATTCAATTTGCCTGGAAAAATACAGAATTTTCCAAAAATATTTTTATTGCACTTGTAGGCGGACTTCTGCTCGCATGCATAATCTTTTGGGTCCCTGCGTTTTTGAAATTTGGAGAAAAGCAATTCCTTTTCGGACTTGGCTTTTTATCCTCTTTTTTTCATGGTGGAACAAGCGATGATACTTCGGGTGGAGTTGTTTATAATTTATGGGATTTCCTTTTTCCACCAGTTCCAAGCAAAATGGATCAGGCAGTTGGAATAGGATTTGGATTAGTTCTACTTACACTTATCGCACTTTATAGTATAATTAAAGATGTGTTTGTGCGTAAACTCAAAGCCGACGCGCTTTGGATATTTTTTGTAGCTTTCCTCATAATAGGATTTCTCGGAGTTCAAGGTAACGCGCTCCCAAT
Organism: Microcaldota archaeon; assembly: GCA_040757035.1. Taxonomy (GTDB): domain Archaea; phylum Micrarchaeota; class Micrarchaeia; order Anstonellales; family Bilamarchaeaceae; genus JAHJBR01. The sequence goes on from JBFLYM010000029.1 coordinate 4,350, forward strand.
AAAACTTTTTCCACATAGATTTTGGGTTTTTTTAGCAATTCCTGTTGCGGTGTTTGGTGCGTTGGTTATTGAAAAAATTATTGTTGACGCCAACCCGCGCAAAGCGTTGATAATTGCGATTGTTGGATTGATAATTTTTTCTACCTCTCTTTCTCCAAGAATTGAGGTTCAAACATCTCAGTGGCCTCCTGGCGCAGCATGGTCTTCTTTTGATGAAGTTTTTGAATACAGTGCTTTGCTTCTTGCGCTTCCACCTGACACAAAGGTTTTTCCAATCTGCGCCTATGATTCCAAAATAGCTGGATTTGACAAACTGTCAGAACCTTGGGATAGCCAATACAAGGAGTTCAAAAAAAGCGCGTTCAATCGCAGTTCTGATGAAGTGTACACATTCCTTAAATCGCGTGGATATAGTTATCTAATAATTGATGTTTCGTGCGTTAAAATAGCGTCTCCAAACGCGACACAAGAAAAATTGGATCAATATGCGTCTTCTAAAAATTATGAATTTGTTAAACCATCTATAAAATCTAAACTTAACAGTCAAACTCAACAGATCCAAACAAGCACAGCATTCCTTTTTAGACTAAGATAATAACTAAAATGGTAGTTAGGACATTAAAGATAGTTTTATAAATCTGAGGAAAAATTATAAAGAAAGTAAAAAAAGGTTAAAAATTATGACTATTGAAGAAACAAGAATAGTTGCAGATAAAATTGAAGGCTGGCTCACTGATAGAGAAGGAGAAACATTATACAATCTTGCAAAGAATTGTAAAGGAAATGGAGTGATTGTTGAAATAGGCTCTTGGAAAGGTAAATCTACAATTTGGATTGCTAATGGTAGTAAAAGTGGGAATAAAGTAAAAATTTATGCAATTGACCCTCATATAGGTTCTTCAGAACACCAAAAAGAAAATGAGAAAATATGGACATTTGAAGAATTTAAGAAGAATATTAAAAATGCAAAAGTGGATGATATAATTGTTCCGCTTATTAAAACTTCTGAAGAAGCTGTAAATAGCTTTAACGAACAGGTCGAATTCATTTTTATAGATGGGGCACATGAATATGAATTGGTAAAATTAGATTTTGATTTATGGTTTCCTAAAGTAATAGATGGTGGAATATTAGCATTTCATGACACTATAGGTTGGGAAGGCCCAACAAAAGTTGTAAAAGACTGTGTTTGTAAATCCAAATATTTCAAAAATATTAAATTTGTTGATTCTATCACTTTTGCTCAAAAAGTAAAACAAAACACTTTAAAGGACTGTGTTAAGAATAGGTATATGCTTTTATTAAAAGATTTATACGTGTTCGGAGCTAAATTACATTTACCAAAATCAATAACAAAAATCGGAAAAAAAATTATTGCAAGATTACAATGACCCGAGGTTCACAAACACAGTTCACAAGATCAACAAGACCAATTCGAAGTCATTGGAGATAACAACAAATGGATGATTTTTATGGTTGAAAAAAAAGAAACAGGAAAAACTTCAGCACCAAAGAAAGTTAATAAAACGGTTCAATACAAACAAGGAAAATTCTGTCCGAAATGTGGAGCAGGTGTGAAACTCGCTGAACATAGAAACAGGCGCTCATGCGGTAAATGTGGTTATTTTGAGAGAAAATAAGCGCAATTTTTTGCTTATATTTTTTCTAATTTTTTGTTTAAGTATTGTCTTTTCTTATTTAACGAATTTATTTCAAATCATTACTATATGGATTCATTTAGCGCTGCTTTCGCTCGGGCTCTTTTTCATTTATCAAGACATTCCAAGATTATTTGTGCACATGAGCACCATAAGAGGGTTGCTCTATAGCGCTTTTCATGGAATCGGATTATTTTTTGTGTTAATTCTAATTCCAATAGGTATTTCGTTTTGTGCATCACTATTAAACATTCAACCAGACATAACAAACATTTATCAAAAAGTCGTTAATTTTCCATTTTACCTTATTGTTTTTGGAGTATTATTTGCACCAATAAGCGAAGAAATTTTTTTCCGTGCGTTTCTTGCAGGCAGATACGGAATTATATTGTCATCATTTCTATTCGCCATTTCGCACATATTTTATAATTCTATATTTGAAATAATAGGCGTATTTTTTATTGGTATTGCGCTTTCGTATTATTTCGTGAAAAAGAGTAATCTAATCGCGTGCATAATAGCGCATTTATTATATAATTTGTTATCCATATCTGTAATATATTCAATTATTCCAAAGTGATGGGTGATTTTATGATTGATCAGATGATATCCGTTATATCGGCATTACCTGGAGGAAAAATAATTCTTACTATAATATTTTTTGCACTTTTTGGATTTACACTATCTGTTGCATATAAAATAATTTTTTCTCTTTTGAAAAAAGCCACAGAAAAAACTATCTCTGGTTTGGATGATAAACTTCTTGAATGCATACGCAGCCCTGTTCGCGCCTTTATAATAACTTTTTCTTTGTTTTTTGCCCTGACTTTGACCTATCCTGACATTAGTTTAGGAAAAATTGGGCTCCCAAATGTCTATATGGTTGTACTTATCTTTATCGCAGCGTTTGCACTTAATCGTCTTATCTCAACCATTTTATTATGGTATAAAATTGAGATTGCGCCAAAATCAGAAACAAAAATTAACGACGAGGTATTGGCGATAATCGATAAAATATTGCCAATCGCAATATATGGATTAGCATTGATGATGGCGCTTAGTAATTTAGGAATAGAAATTACTCCTCTTCTTGCAGGATTAGGAATTGCGAGTCTTGCAGTTGCCCTTGCTTTGCAGGATTCTTTCGGAAATTTCTTTGCCGGAGTGAATGTTTCAGTAGACAAATCATTTAAAAAAGACGATTTTATATCTACGGATTTTGGAGTAGAGGGTGTTGTCCATGAAGTAGGTTGGAGAACTACTAAGATTATTAGCCCACAAGGTAATTATATCATAATTCCAAATAGCAAACTTGCGCAAAGTGTTATTACAAATTACTGCTATCCTGACAAAACGATTATACAAGCCGGAAGCATAGGAGTTTCATACAATTCTGATGTTGATCACGTTTCAAACGTAATAAAAGATGTAATGAAAAAAACAACAGCAAACAATGATAATTTTGTAAAGAATTTTGAACCTCCGGTATTTTTTGATTCATTCGGCGATTTTTCTCTAAATTTTAAATATGCATACAAGGTTAAAGACTATCGCGCGCGTGGTGTAGCTGCGAACGAAATAAATCGTGCTATATTTCTTGCATTTAAAAAAGAAAAGATAGATATTCCCTATCCAACCAGAACAGTTTATAATTTTCAAAAATAAAAAAGCAATTTAGCTAGCAAACGTGAGCGGGAAACTCCACATTCTTTAGAGGTGGGATGAAAGCGAACAAACAATAGTGCATAATTGTCCTTTCTGCGGAATATCTATAGACAGAGATTTGAACGCTGCACGAAATATACGTATACGAGCTACCGTCGGGCAGACGGAAAGTAACGCTTGTGGAGATGAAGCAATAGCTTCGTCGTTGAAGCAAGAAGCCCACCCTATTTATAGGTGGGAGTATGTCACAGGAGCGTTATGATCGGAATAATTGGCGGAAGCGGAATATCCGCATTACTCAAATCAAGAAAATTTAGCGAATGCAAAACAAATACGCCTTATGGAACGGTTTATCTTTATTCTGGTAAAATAGACAAAATGGATTGTGTTTTTGTTCTGCGGCATGGCAAAAATCATCAGCTTCCGCCGCACAAAGTTAATTATCATGCGAACATTTGGGCGCTTAAACAACACGGGATAACAGAGGCGATTGCGATTTATGCAGTTGGAATAATTTCAAAATTTACACCGGGAGACTTAGTTGTAGCCGAAGATTTCATCGGTTTTAATGCACCGATTACTTTTTTTGATGATTTCAAAAATGGGATAAAACACACTGATTTTTCAGAACCATATCCAAAAGAAATGCAAACCAAGCTTTTTAGAGCAGCAGAGAACGCAGCAATTCCATTAAAGAAAAACGGAATAATCGCAACCACTCATGGACCAAGATTTGAAACGCGCGCTGAAATAAAAGCGCTCAAAATTATTGGTGCAAATTTAGTTAGTATGACAAATGCATATGAAGCGACTCTTTTTCGCGAATTGGAAATTCCTGTTGCCGGATTGTGTATTGCGACGAATTATGCATCCGGAATATCCAGAACAGGAACAAATTGTACAAACAAAACAAAAAAACTTTCTCATAAAGAAGTAATAGACATGGTTGCAAAAAAAGAGCACGAAGTAAATAGAATAATTAATGAATTTGTAAAGTTGAAAAAATTATAGAGTTATAGAAGTTGGAGCAATAATATTCTTAACACGAATACACAAAAATATGTCTTTTGTTTTTTTTATCCAATCTGCAAAATCCAAACCTCTCAAACTGAATTACATCTCCTTCTTTTAAACAAGAAATATTACTTTCTGCATAACCTCTTATTATTTCCAGACTTTTTTCATTGAATGTTTTATCCTCATTCATAATATTATGCGGTTTTAGTATTTCTGCTTCAACATAATCGCTAACCCATTGTATTTTTTTTTCAGCTATTTTATCTTCAACAAGCTCGGTTTCATAGTTTGCCTTTGAGATCATTTTTACAGTGTATAAATCTTTGAGCCGGAAAATTTCGCCCTCGCTAATCTTTTCGAAATCCGCCTTTGGAATGTACACAAAACCAGAAACGTTGATTTTTCTTGTTCCTGTACTTTCTGTCCCAATATGAGCATTAGGATAAAATTTTAATTCTATTTTTTTTGGCATTGCATTTTTTATTTTTAATTTTATTGGATCCGGAACAAAGAAATAATGTTTTGCTGAAGGTTCAAGTAATTTTCTGTTCTCGGCCAAAAGTTTTTCCAAGCTGGGTTTGCTTTCTGTTTTTGACAGTCCAAAAGATAAAACAAAATTTTTTATAGCTTCTGGGAGAATTCCGCGGCGCGCAAGTCCGTTTAAACTCGGAAGTCTTGGATCGTCCCAGCCAGAAACCTTTCCATTAATCACTAGCGGAGTAATAAATCTTTTGCTTACTGGAACACCTTTTATTGCAAGACGTGAGAATTCTATAATTTCTGGCTTTCGCAATTCAAGGATTTTGACTATTTCACGATATAATTCGTCGCGCAATTCGTATTCCTTGCTTCGCATCATATGGGTTATGCCTTCTATAGAATCAAGGATTGGCGCCGCAAAGTCATATGTAGGCCATACACGGTATTTTTTCTTCTGTCGGTAATGTTCTGCCTCAATTATCCGAAATAAACTCGGATCGCGCATTACCGTATTCAAGGATTTCATATTTCCTTTTAATCTTACAACTGCTTTACCAGCGCCATAATCGCGATGCATTTTTTTCCATCTTGCAAGCGTTTCGGCTTTGCTTAAATTTCTGCACGCGCACTCCTTCTGTTCTTCGCGGTTTTTTGAAATTTCGCTTTGAGTACACGTACAGATATAAATCATTCCTTCAAGTATTGCCTTTTCTGCGTATTGGTAAATAACTGGCATATAATCCGATGTGTAAGATTCTGAAGCATACGAAACGCCGAGCCATTTCAACCCATCGCGTATTGCGTTCACGTATTCAATCTTTTCTTTTTCCGGATTTGTATCATCAAATCTGAGCAACATCTTTCCATTGTAAGCGCGCGCGCTTTCAAAATACAAAAACGCCGCCTTTGCGTGTCCTATATGTAAATAACCCGAAGGTTCTGGCGGAAATCTTGTAACCACCTTTCCATTAATCGCATTCGGAAGCGTAAGTTTTTTTTCCTCTATTTTCTTTTCAACAAACACAAAATTTCTAAGTTCATTTTCTATTTCATTTTTAGACATTTCATTTATTTCATCAACTATTCTGGAAATTAGCATCATTGTTTCTTTCATGTCTTTTTTTGCGTCTGGGAATTCTGCTATAACCTTTCCCGCAACTGCCCCGCAATTTGCTTTTCCATAATCCGATGCGTTCTTGAGCGCGTATTTTCTAATTACTTCTTCAAGCGATATGCGAATATTCATATAAATATCCTTACAAATATCATCTATAACTTTGTTGGTTTGCTATACTCAATCAAATCTCAATTAAATTTGAAAGATACCAGAAACAAAAGAAATTGGCATAATACCAGTAAAACCAGAACTAAATTAATAACCTAGTTCGTTTCAGAAGGATCAAACAACATTTTTAAGCAACGTAGTTATTTTTATGAATTCATCAAGTCTTTGATAATCACTTACTCTACCAATGTCAACCCAATATTCTTCAAATATATACGGATTAATTTTCTTTTTTGCGCTAAGAAGCCTCGGAAATACTTGTTTTGCAAAATCATCCCTTTCCTTTATATATGCAAATATCTCTGGTTCAAACGCATAAATTCCGGTATTTATGAAAAAATCGTATTTTGGTTTCTCTTTAAAATCAACTATTGAAGGACTATTATTTGAACTACTCAATTCTGCAATTCCGTATTCAAGCTGCATTTCCTGTCTTGTGAGTGCTATTGTTGCAATTGCATTTGATTTTTTATGCATCGCCATCATATCACTAAATTTTACGTCTGTGAGATGGTCGCCCATAACAACAAGGAAACTTTGATTAATTTTGTTTTTATAATCAAGAATTGAACCTGCGGTGTTTTTTGGTTCATCTTCAATTGAATATTCTATTTTTACTCCAAATGCAGCACCATCGCCAAAGTAATCCATTATCTTTTCTTTTTTATAACCGACTGTTAATATAAGGTCTCTAAATCCATTAAGCTTGAGATTTTGCACAACATACTGAAGAATAGGTTTTTTTCCTAACTTCAACATTGGTTTTGGTATTGAATATGTATATGGACGCAGTCGTGTTCCTTGACCGCCACAAAGTATAAAGACTTTCATATCTTTCATAGGAATCATCCGCGAAAAAACTTCACTGAAACACCAAAGCCTTAGCCAATGATGCTTCGTATATGTGTTTGTTATCAAACTTTTTAAGCACTTACTTTCTTGGACTTGATTAAAAATAAGAAGATATATGTTGTTGTTCCTTAAGTTCTGGTGGAAGTCGTTCTGGAGCCACTTCGGAAATTACCGTAGTAAATCTATCTATAAATACCTGTGGAGATACTGGTGCCCTACTTCTATCGACCATTGCCTGTGTCATTGAACATATCTTGTCAACCTTCTTAAAATCATAAGGAGGCCGTAAGCACGCTTCTATAAGAATGTGAATGTCCCTGATTTGATAGGATCGATAATCTTTGTTAGGAGGACGGAACCCTATGCCAATAAAGTTTTCTAACTTGACTTTACAAAACGCGCGCGCTTTTACGTCGTAAAACCTGTTATACCTAACTTGTCTTGGTTCGCGCTACACGCGCGCAAAGCGCGATAGTGAAAACGCTTCCATAAACAACTGTTGTTTTG
>JBFLYM010000030.1:0-11392 GCA_040757035.1 Microcaldota archaeon
CAAAACAACAGTTGTTTATGGAAGCGTTTTCACTATCGCGCTTTGCGCGCGTGTAGCGCGAACCAAGACAAGTTAGGTATAACAGGTTTTACGACGTAAAAGCGCGCGCGTTTTGTAAAGTCAAGTCTGAAAATAAGGTGAAAATCGGACTTGGCGTAATATTCGAAAAAGGGGTGAAAATCGGAGAAGGGGTGGAAATCGGGTCTTTTGTGATTATCAGAGAAGGGGTGGAAATCGGATCTAATGTGAAAATTGGGTCTAATGTGTATATCAGAGAAGGGGTGGAAATCGGAGAAGGGGTGGAAATCGGGTCTGATGTGAATATCGGAGAAGGGGTGGAAATTAGATCTAATGTGAAAATTGGGTCTAATGTGAATATCGAAGAAGGGGTGGAAATCGGACATGTGGTGGAAATTGGAGAAGGGGCGAAAATTAGATCTAATGTGAAAATCGGATCTTTTGTGAATATCGGAGAAGGGGTGGAAATTAGATCTAATGTAGGAATCGGAGAAGGGGCAATAATCTGGAATGGTGTGAAAATTGGAAAAAACGTTCTTCCAGATAGTTTTGTTTATAATACAAAGGAAAGTAAACCGAAAACCATTAGTCTTACCGAGAATACCGAATTAAAGGAAATTGATGAAATAATGGGTCTTGTCGAAAAATCGAAAACTAAGGAAAACGAAAAACGAATAAATGAGATACTTGCTCGCATTAAAGATAAAACCAATTATATACAAAGACAATGTGCCGAAGACCTTCGAGGTCTTCAAAAATTGAAAACCAAAACAACCAAGATCGACCAAGACCAGTCAACACCAACCAAGACCAAGATCGGCCAATTTCAAAAAAACAATCTTTAGCAAAACGCTGAGTTAACCTCTATATCTGCATCTATCACTCGCACGCTTGCAAATGAGATTCATTAACCTTGCATTATAGTGGTTCTTGCTGAGTAATACAGTGTATCCCGCCATAGCCAAAAACAAGTTCGCGCGCAACTATCGGAACTATTTCTCTTTCCGGAAACGAGTTCTCTAAAATTTCGATCGCTTTTTTATCATGAGGATTATTGAAAATTGGTAATAACACGATTTTATTTCCAATGTAAAAATTCGCATAACTCGCAGGTAATTGCCTATTTTCGCTTTTATCTATTATCGGTTTAGGCATAGGGAGTTCTATTACCTCAAATTTATTTCCATTTGTATCCGCAGAACTGTGCAATATCCGCAAATTTTCGCGAAGAGCAATGCCATCCAAATTGCTTAAATTGTCTTTGTTGTTGCAATTGCCGCACGCGCAAACTATTTTTCCTTTTGATATAAAACGCGCAAAATCATCAACATGGCCGTCTGTATCATCGCCTTCTATCCCAGATTTTAACCAAATGATTTTTGAAACGCCAAGATAATCGCGTAAATATTTTTCTATTTCATTCCGGCTTAAATTTGGATTGCGGTTTTTGTTGAGCAGACATTGTTCGGTTGTAAGAAGCGTTCCTTCTCCATTAACTTCTATTGAACCGCCTTCCAAAACCATTTTGGGGGTAAATATTTTTGTTACTTTTGCTACTTTCGTTCCACTTCCACAAACCTTAGCAATATCCATGCCAGCAATATCATCATAAAGCAAATCAGAATATTTTTCTCCATATGCATTATATTTCCATTTTACTATTGCACGTTTTCCTTCTCCTTTCTCTATTCCTTCTTTTCCTCCTCTTCTTTTTCTTATTCTTATTTCTTCTCTTATTCCTTTTCTTTTTGTTATGTTGCGATTATTGCGACTAAGCAGAAAGATTGGTCCATAATCCCGTATCCATACATCTGCAGTTTTTATCTTATAAAAAATAAGATGTTTGTCGTTATACGTGAATGGCCTAAGTTTTTTTTGTATTTTTTCTTTTGCGGCGGAATTGTTTACAAGTAATTTTATCTTTTCCCCATGGCTAAGCGCGGATATTATTCTGCAATAGATATCTTCAACTTTATTGATTATGCGTTCCGGAAAGGTGATTTTATTTGAAGGCCAAGAAAGCCATGTTGCGCTGTGCGGTGCCCATTCCGGAGGCATAAAATAATTTTCTTCACGAGGAGTTTTCATATTTATACTCTCTTATTGATTATATATTTCATTCCATGAAAGCGGTCTTGGCTAAGAGATGCCAATATAAACAGATAGCTGAGTTAGGGTTTATAAGTCCCTACTACATAAATACTGATTTGTTCCGAGATTTTAAAGAAGTATCCGATCAAATCCACTTGATTTGTCTAATAAAGCAAACATAATGTATGTACTATGTTTCACAAATCGGACGTAATGCGAAAGTTAATAAATTTTGTTGTCCAAATAATTGCATGGAAACAGAAATATTCTCAAAGATAGCATTGGAAAGCGAACGAAAGATTATAGAAGGTATGGAAATAAAACGTATTCGCGATCTTTATGCAAAAATAAAAACAAGTGGATCTAACGAACACAGCGAACGAATAGATTATTATACTGGAATAATCGGGTTGCGAGGAATAGGTAAAACAACTCTTCTTCTTCAGCTCGCCCGAAACTACGACAATCCGCTTTATTTTTCAGCAGACGCCATATATTTGAGAAACTTTTCAATTTACGATGTCGTGAATTACGCGGAAAAAAATGGCTATAGTTCATTTTTCATAGATGAAATACACTATTCTAAGGATTGGACATATTCGCTCAAGACTCTTTATGATGAGGGTATCAACAATGTGTTTTTTTCCGGATCTTCTGCCATAGACCTGATGAAGGGTGCAGATCTCTCAAGAAGAGCAATACTTTTCAGACTTCCTCCAGCAACGTTTCGGGAATATCTAAACATAAAACACGGTTTTGATTTTCCGATACTTTCGCTGAACGAAATTCTTGAGAAAAAAACAGAACTCACCAACAAATGTATGAGCGCGTATTCATATTTCAAAGAATATCTGGAATACGGAGGCTTTTTGTACGAAAGAAAAGAATTTGATTCAAAACTCGTCAATTCTATAAACAAGCTCGCAAGCGTTGATTTGGCCTATCTTCGCGACATAAACATGAACGTGGAGAATGACGTAATAAGGCTTTACAACATCGTAAGTTCATTACCATCGTTTGAACTGAATTATTCGAGACTCGCTTCTTCTCTTAATATAACTAAAACAACTGCGATGCGCCTTGTTTCTGATTTGGCAAAAGCAGGAGGAATAATAATATGTAATCCATGTCGTTCTGGTTATGCAGCTGTGCGTAACGAACCGAAACTTTTCCTACCAATCCCGCTTACAAGTTTTTTCTCCAGACAATTAGGACGCACTGCTCCAATAGGAAGGTTGCGCGAGGAATTTTTCATTTCTCATACGAAAGATGCTTGCTATTTAAAAACAGAACGCGGAGCCAAAACATCAGATTTCAAATCAAACAATGTTATTTTTGAAATTGGCGGAATCTCAAAATCAGTAGTTCAGAATCCAGATTATTTAGTATTAGATGGATTGGAGTGCTTTGAAAATCGCATTCCATTGTTTTTATTCGGATTTTTGAGCTATTGAAACATTGAGTTACGTCCAATAAAGCAAACATAACGCATGTGCTTTGTTTCACAAATCGGACGTAATGCGAAAATAAAAATATCAAAAAATAGAAAATGGATATATTTATATTAAAAATTCGGAATAAAATTCGTTCCTAAATATGAACGAAAGATTTAAATATTCGTTCTCTTTGATGTACTTATGGAAATAAAAGAACTTTTGCTCATGCTCAATGAATGGTGGAGAACGAATAAGGTAAGCTTAGATAGGCTCAAAAAATATAAAAGAGAACCCTTTGCAGATATAAAGAAATTGCTAGCCTATAGACAGATTATCTTAGTCTCTGGTTTAAGGCGGGTTGGAAAAAGCACTGTAATATTTCAATTAATAGATACTTTGTTTAAGCAGAAAATATCTCCTAAACGAGTTCTCTATTTTTCCTACGATGAAAAAAAGGAAGATGTCGTATCTGTCTTAGAAGCTTTTCAAGAAATTACAGATACCGATTGGAAAAAAGAGAAAATTTTTGTTTTTTTTGATGAGATACAAAAACTAAAAGATTGGAGTTCAAAAATAAAAATAATCTATGATAATTTCCCTAAGATAAAATTTGTTGTTTCTGGCTCTGCTTCTTTGCAGCTTGAGAAGGAAGCAATGTACAATCTAGCTGGAAGATATTTTATAAAAGAAATTCCTCCACTCTGTTTAAAGGAATATTTCGAACTTAAACATAAACTGCGAATAACCAATTATCAATTATATAAAAGCGATTTAAGAAAGGAATTAGAAGATTATTTGAAAAAACCTTTTCCAGAAATTGTTAGTTTTAAAGAAGACAGACTTGTTTATGAATATATAAAAGAAAGCGTTATCTCAAAAATCCTTAAAATTGACTTGCCAGATGTTTTTGAGAATATAAATGCTAAACTTCTGGAAACTCTTCTGGATATATTTTACAAAGAACCTGGATTAATACTGAACTTGGACTCTTTGTCTAGAGATTTAAAAATTCATAAAAAAACCCTTGAGCAGCATATATTTTTACTGGAATTCTCTAAACTGATAAGAATTGTGAAAAATTATCGAATCTCGATTTTAGCCGAATCTAGGAAGCTACGGAAGGTTTATCCATTTCATATCTCCTTAACTTTTCCGTTTAATCCAAGAGTAGAAGAAGGTAGGATTTTGGAGTCAGCCGTTGCATCTAAAATAGAGGCAACGCATTATTGGAGAAAAGGTAACAAAGAAGTTGATTTTATTATTAGGGATAAAGAAAATTTGCCGATAGAGGTTAAAAGCAGAATTGATTTGCGAAAAGAAGATTTAAATACTCTAATCTATTTCATGAAGAAATTTAGAGTTAAAAAAGGAGTAGTGATATATAATGGTGAGACAAAAAAGAACGCAATAACAATGATAAATATCTTAGATTTTTTATACGGAAACGCGTTGCCTTGAATTTGGAAATATGGATATTTGTAACGTAAAGCCTCATTTTACCTTAAGATTTTTAAGCGCTTGGTTTGAAAAAACTATATGCGCAAATTTGTAATAGATACCAGCGTCTTTGTAAATCCGCAAATATACTGTAATTTTGGCGCTAATCCAAAAAAAGCCATTGCCGGATTTACAAAAGCGGTTTCAAGGAAAAAAGATATTGAATTTTACATGCCTTCAAGCGTTTTCAACGAACTTAAAAATTTTGTGGATAATGATATTGAAAAGCTTGAATTAATTGTGAAAAGACGTTCGCCTAATGTTTACGCAATTTATCTTCCTGCGGCGGTTTTCTATGATTTTATAGAAGAAATACGCGAGCGAATAAACAAGGGATTGCGGCTTGCTGAGGATTTTGCAAGGGATAACAAACCTGACAACGCGGAAAAACTCAAAAAATTAAGAGAAAAATATAAGGAAGCGATGCGCACGGGAATAGTTGACAGTAAAGAAGATTTTGAACTTGTCCTGCTTGCAAAAGAGCTTGAAGCGACACTGGTAAGCGCTGATGAAGGAATATTAAATTTTGGAAATAAAACAGGTTGTGAAATTCTGCACGCGTCCAAACTAAAAAACCTGATCGCGAAAAAATAAAAAATTATGGCAGAGGTCCTCCTGCTAGTCAGGCTTCATAGGAATCTGATTCAGTATCATATATGATCTCGATGGCAACCCCAACACCAACATCCATAGGTAATAAACCCATCTCTAGTTTACCTTCATTAATCCCAAGTGCAAGTGAAGATATTGCGTTTTTCATCATCTTATACTTTTCATAAAATGACGTGGTCAAATATGAATCTTTTGAAAGACGTAGATATTTCAAACAAAAATCTTTAGGAGATGAATGTATATTCAGCGTATCTTCGTTGTATTTAACGTGAAATGTATAAGTACTAGTATTTTCATCAAAATTCTTTTCGTATTTTGGATCATGTATAGATACAAAAGAATTTTTATTGTTCATTGAATTAAATAATTGTGTTGATAATTCTATTATCCAAGTGATATTACCTCTTTCTAATTCTTTAGTATATTTTATAATATTTGTGCCATTAAAAGAAGGTATAACCTTACATATTATTATTCCTGTATGGAATATAGGTATCTCCAATAAAGAAGACACATTTGCTTTTTCTCCATTATAGATTATTCTTTTATATTCATCTATATCAAATATTGATCCTAATTGAAAAGGAAGTTCATATGGTAAAACTTCAATATTTTCAGGTATAGTAGTAATTATATCAGAAATCAAAGGAACGTCAAACTTTTCTTTGAATTTTTTATTGTAATTAGTATTAATATATTCAACAGTACTGTCAATACGATTTGGAATAACTCCAAATCCTCCATTGTTTCGTCCATAAGGATATAGTATATATGTTTTCTTCAATGATGCGCAACTATTAACCATTTCTGCCGCCTTTTTTATTACCTGCATTTATGTTACATATTTTGTATGTAAGAGTTTATAAATTTTACTAAAATAAAGTAATCGCATGACAACTAGTGAAGAATTAAAAGCGAAATTTAGTGCAGAATGGAAAAAACATTACGATATAAATATCCTTAAAGAACAAGGATTTTCAAGGCGCATGTGCAAAAAATGCAATCGCAATTTTTGGGCGATGAGCGAACGCGATTTTTGTGCGGATCCGAGTTGTAATAGTTATGAATTCATAGGCAATCCACCTTCAAACAAAAAATTAGGATATATTGAAACATGGAACGCAATTAAAAAATATTTTCTTTCGCACGGACATGGTTATGTTGCACCATATCCTACAGTAGCAAGATGGAGGGATGACCTTTATTTCACAATCGCAAGCATAAACGATTTTCAGCCATATGTTGTAAACGGGGAATTAGAACCTCCGAGCAATCCACTTATCGTCCCGCAACCATGCATAAGATTTGGGGATATTGGAAATGTAGGAGTTACCGGAAGACATTATACTAATTTTGTAATGATAGGGCAGCACGCATTCAATACAGATAAAACAGGTTTGTTCTATTGGAAAGATGAAGCGCTCGCTCATGATCTTGGATATTTGAAATGTCTTGGAATAAAAGAGGAGGACGTTGTTTTTATAGAAGATGTTTGGGTTGGCGGAGGCAATTATGGACCAAGTATGGAATATTTTTCGCGCGGCCTTGAACTGGGCAATTGTGTTTTCATACAATACGAAACTACCAAAACCGGGAACCGCGAATTGAAAACTAAGGTAATAGATATGGGCGCCGGACTTTCTCGGCTTGCATGGATCACTCATGGTTCGCCAACTAGCTATGAAATTGTCTTCGGAAACGTTATCAAAGAGATGAAAAAAGATTTTAATGTGCATATAGATGAGCAACTCTTTGCGAAATACGCAAGAATCGCCGGTTCGCTTACTATTGATGAAGTAAAGGATATAAATGCTGAAAAAATAAAAGTTGCCAAAATGCTTAGGACAACGCAGGAGGAACTCTTTGACAAATTAGAACCGCTTCACGCTATTTATGCAACTGCTGACCATACGTGCACCGCACTTTTCACAATTACAGATGGAATGTTGCCTTCAAACAGCGGTGGAGGCTATAATCTTAGATTAATTTTAAGGCGCGTGTTTGGATTTGAAGAATTAAATAAATGGCAATTTGATTTTGAAAAAATAGTGAATGGACATTGCAAACATTTACATGAGATGTTTCCACATTTGCACGAAGGAGCGGATAGTACGATTGCTGTAATAAATGAAGAAAGAAAAAAATTCATCGCAACAAAAGAGAAATCAAAAGGAAAAGTAACAAATTTCATAAAAAGCGGAACGCGAATTGGTTTTGAAGAGCTCAGAATGCTCTATACAAGCCATGGTATACCGCCAGAATATGTTGTTGAAATCTGTATGGAAAATAAAATGAACACGGACATAAACGCGAGTATGAATGCAAGTATGAACGCGAACATAAAAATGCCCGCAAACATAGAAATACCTGGAAATTTTTATGAGCTTATCCGTGCTTCAGACGAAACCGCAAAAAAGAGTGGTAAGAGTAGCGAAAAGGGAGGCAATGGTGAAGCGATTGATGTTGGGATGCTTCAGAAAACAGAATCGCTTTGTTATTCGCAATTGAATAGTTTTGAAGCAAGCGCAATTGCTATTCTTGAGAATAGATATGTGGTCTTGGATAAAACCGCTTTTTATGCTGAAAGCGGCGGACAAGTCGCTGACAAAGGAACGCTGAATGAAAGTCAGGTAAAAAATGTAATAAAAATCGCTGGAGTAATTTTGCACGAAATTGAAAATCCGCTTTCGTTTAAAATCGGCCAGAAAGTTTTTGGAAGAGTAGATAGTGCGAGAAGAAAAGAAATTTCCAAAAATCATACGGCCGCGCATTTGCTTGGCGCTGCAGCAAGAAAGATACTCGGAAATCATGTATGGCAGGCTGGCTCGTATAAAGATGAAAACAAAGCACACCTTGATATCACGCATTACAAACGCATTACTCAGGAAGAATTAAACGCAATTGAAAAAAAAGTAAATGAATGGATAATGGATGATTTGCCTATAGTAATTGAAATACTTCCGCGCAATATCGCAGAGGAAAAGTACGGTTTTCGTCTTTATCAGGGCGGTGCGATTCCTGGTAAGGAGTTAAGGATTTCAAAAATAGGCGAAATAGATGTTCAGGCATGCGGAGGAACGCATCATATGAATAAAACAACTGGCGAGCTTGGGTTTTTCAAGATCATGAAACGGGATGGAATACAGGATGGGGTGGAGCGCATAACATTTTCTACTGGCTTGAAAGCGCTTTCTTTTGTGCAGAATCAGGAGAAAACATTGCGCGATGCCGCTGTAAAACTCGGGGTTTGTGAAGCAGAGCTTCCAAAAACAGCAGAACGGTTTTTTGAGGAATGGAAAACAAGGGGTAAAAAAATAGACGAACTTTGCGCGATGCTTGTAAATACTGTAATCAAAGAGCTTCTAATCAAAGAGCTCGTGCACAAACACAAAAACATGCGCAAACACGAAAAGGATAAGGATAATGAAAATGAAAAAGGCTATATATTCAAAATACTTGATGTTGATGACGAAACGCTTATCAAAATCGCGCGGAAAATCGCGTACCAAAAAATTCCAGAATATGAGAATTGCGCTATTGCGATTATAAATAAAAATGCGAACATAGTTTGCGCGTGTGGAGAAAAATCAAAATTAAAGGCTAATGAAATTTTAAGCGAATTTATAAAAAAATATGGCGGAAAGGGAGGTGGAAACGCACAACTCGCAAGCGGTGTGTTATCATCAACATTGAAAAACTGAATCTAACAAAGCGCACAGAGCAGCCGAAAACCAAAAAACCAAGATTTTTAAAATATTACTCTAGAGTAATATACTCTATAGTAATATCAACTACTATTGAATAAATCCAACGGCTTGTAATTCATGGTCTCCTTGGAGTCTCATTGGGTAATCTTATGAAATTTATAGATCGGAACGAAGAGCTTTCCATACTACACGATGAGTTCAGTCAGCTCCAGAAGCGTGCTTCGCTTATCATAGTGTATGGAAGGCGGCGCGTAGGAAAAACAGAGCTTATCAAGGAATTCGGACGCAGGCACAATCACTTGTATTTTTTGGCTACTCTGCAATCCAAAGAGGAAGTAGTAAGGAATTTTTCACTAAAAGCGGCCGAGTTCTTCGGCGACAAAGCAACTTTTTATTCTTGAACTTAACTTCAGATACCTACGGGAGTTCATGCCTCGTTATTCAAAAGAAAAGTTGGTCGAGCTCTATGCCATATTAGGCGCTGTGCCGTTCTATTTGCTTCAGTTTGACCCTGACAAGGCACCTCTTGACAATGTCAGAACCATTTTCCTGGACAAAAGTCGATCTTTGTTCAACGATGGTCTCCTACTGCTCCGCGAAGAGGTAAAGGAACCCAGAAATTATCTTTCCATCCTCAAAGCAATATCATTCGGCAAAACAACGCCGAAAGAAATTGCTGATAATGCGCATCTTGATCAGCTCTTGGTTGGCAAATACTTGGACGTGTTAAAAGGAATGAAGTTGGTCAGTCGCTTGGTGCCGGTTACTGAGAAAAATCCGGAGAAGAGTAAAAAAGGAATTTACAAAATAACCGATAATTACTATAATTTTTGGCTGAAATTTATCTATCCTTATTTAGACTATATTGAAGAGGGAAGGCAGGACGAACTCGTCAAGGATATCATTAGCCCTAATTTTGGTTCTTATGTTGGTATGGTTTTTGAGGCGCTTGCTCGTAAAAAACTCATTGAACTAAACAAAAAGAATAGGCTGCCATTCACTTTCGAGCGTATCGGAGCATGGTGGTGTGGTGAAACAGAGATTGATGCGGTAGCTCTGAATTCGAGAACCAAGGAAATTTTGTTTGCAGAAGTTAAGTGGTCAAACCTAAAGGAAAAGGAAGTTTCGGTGATTCTGACAGGCCTAAGAGAAAAGGCCAAACATGTCAAATGGAACAATGATAATCGCAAAGAGTACTACGCAGTAATAGCCAAAAGGCTTCCAAAAAAGGAGAAGAATGATAAGGTATTGCTGTTTGATTTGGATGACTTTTGAGCTATACTAACTCAACCTAATTTTTCGGATTCGCGAGCACATAATTTTGTTCTGATAGAACTAATTTGAATAGTTCGCCATTGATGCGATAATTATTATCATCACCTTTTATAACTAAACCAGTGTCAATCAAAGATTGAATTAAGTCTGGACTAATGTAGGAAACCGGAATTTTACCAGCTTTAATCAAGCTATTGATTATCGCGCGTTCTTCATCACTCATCGCGTAATCATATATTCTTTGATAGTTCAAAATCACCAGATGGAAAGATTCTTCCAACTGGAAAATTTCTTTTTTAGTTAATCTATCAATATCCTCGCTAGAATAAAGCGATTTACAAATTCTATCTTTCGAGAACTTCTCCATTAAAGCTGAACAAAAAAGGTATATTTCCATTGGTCGACCTCCACAAAATTCAAAAATTTTCTTGACAGCTTCATCACTAAAAGTAATTTGTGTACCTTCAAGAGGCTTGTGGATTAACCTTTTGGCTTCTTCGAAAGTAAGTAACCGCACAAAGTACGTTTCGTAACCCTTAAAAATCTCTTTGAAAAGATTCTCAAAAGAAGCGAGACTGTGCAATGCAATAGCAACTCGCAGCTGGCTTAAATCTTTTAAGCTAGCAACGTCCTAAATTCCCGCTAGTTTTACCTACCATGTTGTAAAATCATGAAGAGAATTTTAGATAGATTTATAAATTTATGGTATCTAATTAGATACCATGTCATTTGTAGTGTACAAGGTATTCGGTCAAC
>JBFLYM010000031.1:0-11215 GCA_040757035.1 Microcaldota archaeon
TATTGGCATGCGATAACTCCAAGAACTATTCCACCACGCAAAACTCAGTTGCATAATAAGAAGAAAAACAAGAAAATACTTGATCGCGCTTTTTGTTTTTGTTTTGATGCTATTTATTTTGAGTTTCATACTGTTAATTTGCATGTAAAAGTTTTTAAATGTCCACATTAATACATTAAAAGATGATAATGATAAAGGATAATGCTTCCAAACCGCAGTTGTTTGGTGATAAGAATGGAAAGAAGTAATTTTGCAATTCCCGGAAAACATGTTGGAACGATTGAAGAAGCACTTCCTAGCAGAGGTACTCGCGAGGAAAATCATGAGATATATGCCACGCTTTCAGGACAGATAATAAGAGAGCACGGCGAAATCAGCGTGATCTCAAAGAAAGAAATATTACCAATTCAACCCAGTCAAATAGTTTATGGAATTGTAATAGATGTAATGGACCAACTCGCACTTGTGGAAATTGAACCAATAATAAGAGGAAGAGAAAGATTTGTTCCGCCGTCAGATTATGGTGTACTCAGAGTGATGAATATACGGGACGGTTTTGTACCGAGCGCAAAAAACGAAATGAAACGCGGAGACTTGATTAAAGCGAGGGTTGAAGAATTGAAATTAGGTATTTCACTTTCTACAAAAGCATTTGATTTAGGGATAGTAAGAGCATATTGCGATATATGTAGGAACGAAATGAATTTGATCGATTCAATCTTAAAATGTTCAAAATGTGGAAGAGTGTGTAAAAGAAAAATTTCAAAATCGTACGGACACGAAATAATGCTTAATGAAATAAAAATTTAAAAAAATTCAAAAAATCTGAAGAATGTGAAGAAAAACAATGGAAAAACACTGAAAAAAGATTTGGGTGATTAAAGGATGGAAATAAAAATTTTAAATTGCGAAAAGACTGCTTTGGAATTGGAATTGTATGGATGCGATAGTGCAATCCAAGAACTTATTACAAATAAACTTTCACAAAATGATGCAGTAGAATTCGTATCTTATAAGATAGATCACCCGTTAACCGAACGGTACAAAATGATAGTAAAAACAAAAAATAAAGATGCAATTGATGTTACTACTGCAGCAATAAACGAGTTAAGAAACGATATTATTGAATTCAAAAAAGCGTTAAAGTAATTGGTTTCTTAAAAAAGACAGGAGAGCGTGTGAATTTTAAAGAACGATTGGAAGAATTTGTTAAATTAGATAGTGGTATTGTACAGATATTTATTTTAATTGTTACATTTACTTTTTATCTTATTACAAAAGATGCGCCGCAATATAGGCACATCGCACCTATATTCGGAATTTTAGTTGCAGTTGAATTTATTGTGTTTGTTGCTTTAGAAATAAAAAAAGGAGCAGAAAAACACGGTATAAAAAACGAAATTTTGGATATAGCAAAATCTCTTGGTGTTGTACTTTTAATTTGGCTTTTTATTTCAATAATTTTACGTACTTCTGTTCCGATAAGCGCTGTAGTTTCTTGTTCCATGCTTCCGAATTTACAAAGGGGGGATTTGGCTATTATCCGTGGCGTTTCGGCATCAGAGATTACTGCCTCCGAAATAAATGTAAGCCTGGATGAATTCAAAAAAATTATCACACCGAAAACTAGGGTTTATTCGCCATACAAAAATTTTACTGTAAATGGCTCAATTTTTTCTTACTGCCAGGCTTATAAAAACCATGATTCTGTATGTGAAGATTTTATCCGCGAACCTGAACGATTTGTTGAGCAGCGTGGTCCATTAATTTTTACATACTCAAAATGCAAAAGGAAAACTTTAAATGCTGATACTTTTGAAGAACAACAGTGCGTAATTTCAATTTTACACAACGGAAAAATGTACAAAACCAACCTCTCAAATAGTATTGTGGTTTACCAGCCAAATAATGGTGATTTATTTTCATATACAGGAGATATAATCCATCGGGTATACCTAAAAATAAATGTAGATGGACAAGAATATTTTCTTACGAAAGGAGACAACAACAATATTTTTGACATGCAATTTTTTGATTATCGCAGGCAACTGGCGAATACTCCTTTTCAGGAAAAAAATATAAAGGGCGCGACTATATTTACGATTCCATATATAGGTTATTTTAAGCTCTTTCTTTCAGGTTTTGTTGAAGAAACATTCTACTGCAACACAAATTTGTTTTTTTCGCGAAGCGAATTATAAATGTTCAAAATATTTATCTATAACTTCTTTTTTAAGTCCCAATTCAAGCGCCATCAACATTCTTGAAGCGATGAGCAGTTCAAGTTTTGTTATTTTCCCATTTTCAAATTCTTTATATTTTTCCTGATTATTGGCATGAATATATTTCAAAAGTTCTTCTTCTTTCATATTTATTATGGAAAGCACTTTTTCCATTTCTTCGTCCCTAGATGCTTCAAGTGCCTCATGTTTTTTGCTTTGAATAAGCGAAGAAATCTCTTTTCTTATCGTGTTTTTAAGCGAAAGAAATCCTTTTTGATATGAAAATTTTATTTCTTCTATGCGTCCATCAATCTTTTTAACAACATAATTATCGTTTTTAAATAAAGCCACATTACATAGTTTTTGAAGTATAATTTCATGTTCTTTCAAAAAGAACAGTTCGTATTTATCGCTTAATGTTTCACATTGTACTTTAAGATTGTCTAGATCTGAAACTAATATATCATAAATTACTTTTCTTTTTTCCATATTGTTTGCTGCAATTTTTAGTGAAGATGAAAATGCACCTAATATTTTTGAAAGTTGTTCGTGATACTCTTTTATAAGACTTTCTTTCGCCACCGAAAGTTCTGTATTTTGAGCTATTTCAGTTGAATTAAAAAGGAGCGTGGGATATGAAACTTTTATTTTTGGTGTTTCTTCTTTCATAGAAAATAATCGTCTTAATTTTGCAATTTCCTCTGTAATTTTTCGTCTTTCTGCAGTACTTTTTTCAGCGAATAATTGCTTTGTGAGTTCAATCATTCTCTTTTTTATTTCAAAAAGATTCTCTTTTTCTGGTTCACGCGGTATTGTGCTTTCTATTTCATTATACACTCGTTCAGCAACCTGCTCTGGCGATGAAGAAAGCAAGGAAGGAATAATAAGTGAAATCGGTTCATGTTTTGCGATATATGGGATTTCTGAATTTTCTGAAACTTCACTCATAATTTCCTTTGTTTCTTGTGAAAATATCTCTTTGGATACCGGTTTTTCTATATTTTCTTGCACTTCTTTCATCTCCTTTGATTCAATTACTTTTTCTGGTTTTTCATCATATTTTTTATCTATTTCAAAATCCCTTTCAAATTCAAAAATAGGCCCCTCCACTAACTTTTTTTGGGTAACTTCTGGTTTAATTTCCGATTTATCCTGTTTAATTGCCTCTATTTTATCATGTTTTTCGACATGTTTCTCACTGGATTCTTCTTTAATTTCGGTTTGTTTGGATGACGACACAAGTTCGGCAATGCGTGTTTCTACATCACTCTTTTTTGTTTGTTCTTCATGTGCTGCTTCTTTGCGGACTGAAAAATTGCTTTCGAATGTAAATATATCTGGTTTAGTTTCGGTTTGTTTGGTCGTTTCGGTTTGTAAATCTGTTTCTTTTATTTTTTCCTTTATACTTTCTTTTTCTTCTTTTTTTTCTAGTTGAACCGAAGATTGTGGTTGCAGAGGATGAGAAGGTGGAGGAGAAAGTTGGGAGGAAATTGACTGAGAAGAGGGAGATTGAGATGATGGCTGAGGTAATGAGGGAGGAAGGATAGAAAATGGAAGAGAAGATGATCTAAGTTGAATTGGAGGTTGAGATAACGGAATTTTTTGTGAAATAGATTTGAGCTGTACTCCAGACATCGTTGCTATTTTTTCCATTCTGTCATAACTATTTAGAATATCTGAATATGTCATATCAACGAATTCTTTTGGAGAAAAATCTATTGTTTTCGGAAGTTCAATAGTTCCGCTCCATGATTTCTTTTTACTTGCCTTTTTTTCTATTTCTCTTACTTCATCCGCGAGTTCATCGAAGTCCATGAATTCACACTACATTGAATCTAAAATAAATCCAAACAAATCGATAAATCTATACCGTCCATTTTTTATTGTTGGACGCAAGATCATATATGATGTTTTCGTCTAGATAATATTGCGAAACAATGCGTCCAACTTGATCAACGCCGGTATAATCATTGGCAACCATCCAGTTAAGTATTTCTGTCTTTTTTTCAAGATCTTCCTTAATTTCATGATCATTCATTCCAGAATAAAGCGAAAGCAAGTCTGCAATCCGCGAAAGTCCGGCAATCTGTTTCACTTCATCGGTTTTGATATCCCAACGATAAATTATGTGAAAATCGCAATTTTTGTGTATTTCTCCAAATTCAAGTACGCGCCTTATGTTAAATCTTCTATGTCTAAACGTAACAACTATACCAGCGAGAGCATCAAGCATCTCCTTCGGAATATTTATTGGTGGATTTGTCAATCTACTCAAAGTTTGTTCAACATTGTCTGCGTGCAAAGAAGCGTAAACACTATGCCCGGTATGCATCGCCTCAAAAAGTATTTCTGCTTCGCGTTGTCTCCGTATTTCTCCAACTATAATGCGATCAGGCCGCATGCGCAGCGCGTTCACCATTAAATCTAGCATTGAAACTTCTCCTTTGCCTTCTGGGTTTGGTTCCCGTGTAACCATTGGTACCCAATGCAAAAATGAAGGTAAGGTGAGCTCACGTGTATCCTCAATTGAAATTATTCTTTGATTTGAAGGGATTAAACCAGCAAGCGAATTAAGAAAAGAGGTTTTTCCGCTTCCTGTACCTCCGGATATCACTAATGACAGTTCATTTTGCACGCACATCCAGATAAGCGCCGCAACCTCAGGGGAAACCGTTTTGTTTTTTATTAGCGTGGTTATACTCCATGGATTTCTTGAAAATTTTCTTATAGTAAGCGTGTTTCCAAAATGTGATATCGGTGAAAGTGTTGAATTTACTCTATCGCCGTTTGGGAGGTGGGCGTCCAAAAGCGGACTAAGGATATTGATCTGTCTTCCTATTTTTCTCGCAACCAATGAAGAATAATCAAAAATTGTCTCCTCATTTTTTACTGTAAGATTGCTTTTACACCAACCATATTTTTTATGATAAACCCAGATTGGTTCGCGCGAATTGTTAATTACAACTTCCTCTAATTTTTCATCTGAAAGCAGTATTTCAATTTCACCGAGCCCAAGCGCATTCTGTAGGAGATAAGAAGCCAATATGCGCTTTTTATCTTCAGTTAAATTTGGGAAATTCCTGTCTAAGATTACGAGCGCACCTTCAAAAAATTTCTTTTTTATCTGATCCGATTTTCTTGCATCAAGAATATCCGCTATATCAACCTTGACCTCGCTTATAAGTTCTGCGCGCAGCGTTGTTTCTAGGATTATTCGTGTATATTCGGCAACTCCAGGGATTATTACTTCATAAAACGGATTGAAATCGTCTCTTTTAATTATTTTGATTTCAACCGGAATTCCACTACTTTCAAACTTATAATTGTCTATAATATTTGTCGTTTTTGTCTGCACTATTTTTTTTCTTTCCTCAATTTTCTTCTCTTCCATATTTTCAACACCCAAAATTATTCTTCTTCCCATAATTTTTTAATGAGTTTCCTCAATTCATCTCTTTTTATATCAAATTCTTTCTGTTCGTCTTCAGTAAGTTTAATACTTTCTTTTATCTCCTTTTTTTTCTTTTCGGTTGTCTTTGCATACTGTTCTAGCTCTTTTTCGCTCGGAACAAAAGAACCTGCGCGCATTTCAAGTAGTTCTGCTTCTTTCCCAAGTAATTTGATTTGCTTCGCTATTTTTGTCGCGGATAGATCAAGAGCTTCTATTTTTGCATTTACTTCATCAAGCAACTTTTTCTTCTCTACAAGTTTGTCAACGGATGTGGAAAGTTTTTCTATACTTTTATAATCAATCCCTTCTTTAAATTTGACAAGTGATGCATCAAATGTTTTTTCTACTACATTGATTTCTTTTTCTATTTTTTCATAATCTACTTCTATTCTCTCAAGTTGGCTAAGGTATTCATTTATAGTATTGGCTGCCCTTTCCTTTATTTTTTGGAACGTTGAATATGTTGCCGCTTCTTCGTCCAATAATGTAAATATTGCACCACTTTCATCAGCAAGTTTTTTTCTTTCTTCGCTTATTTTTTTTCTTAATTCGGAAAGACTGGTTATAAGTTTTTCAGTATTCTCAAAAAAAGGCAGCGCTTCATCAACACTATTGCGGAACTTATTCATTTTTTCGTCAAGCGCATCACTTCTTTCAATTAATTTATCAATTTCTTCCGAATGAGATTTTCCATCATTTATTTTGAACTGATTTAATGTTTCTTCCGTGCCTTTGAGCGCCTCAAGAAAATGCGTTGCTTTCTCTTCGTCCTTTTTTACGCGCACTGCCATTTTGACAACATTTTTTTCTATCTCTTCAACCGCACTGTTGAGGTTTTTGATCTCACGAGTAGATTCTTTAATTGAATTTTCGAGTATCTTTATCTCTTCTTTTGCATTGCTGAGCAGTTTGGAAATTGATTCTGTTTCGCGAAGCGATTCTTTCTCTTTGTTCATTTCTTGTTTGAATAAGTCATAATCATTGTATATTGATTCAATAGGTTTTTTGATTTCCGAAATATCCACATCCGCTTTTGAAATTGAATCAAGAGTATCCTGTACTTTCTTTTCCATAGCCTCTAATTCTTCCTTAAGCGAAGTAATTTCTTTACCAGTTTCCATAATTTTATTCATTTGATCGCGTATATCCGAGCCGAGAAGTTCGTTGCGTGTTTTTTCAAGTTGTTCGTGCATGGATTTTACTAAATTTCCAACCTCTACGGTTTTTCCTTCAAGCTCTTTAATCTTATCTGATACTTTGTAATAATTTTCTTCACTTAGATCTTTAGTCTGCGTCGCATCTGCATTTTTTTTCTCTATCTCATTTATCCGCGACATTATTGCACTATAATTTATACCGAATTCGCTTTTCAATGCCGTAATTTCATTAAGTTGAACCAGTGCCTTTTCATCCCGTTCTTTTAGTTCTTGTAATAATTCGGATTTTTTAGATTCTAATTCTGTTTTCTCGTGAGATATCTCCTCTTCTGTTGGCGAAACCCATTTCAAATAAACTTTTGTGAGCTGATATTCAATTGAAATTATTCCCTCGTTTTCAAGCGTATGCGCCCAATCTTCTATACTAGAAATAGATATGTTGAGAAGTTGGGAAGCAACCGTAATTTCTATCTTTCCTTTTTCACGAATTAGTTTTATTAATGCGTCAACACCGGTAGATATGAGCATTTCATTAAATTCCATAATTCTAATTAGAAGTAATATTTAATAAACCTGTACATATAAATGTACATGGTAAACTAAATGCAAATATATAATTTGATGTAAATGAGATTAAAATAGGTTAAAACAGGGTACTAATTAAAAACGGAGTACTGATTATGTTGATTAATACTAATAGTTATTATTTGTGGTTGTTATGTCAAAAAACCTTGATTATAAATTGAAACGGATGGAAAAAGGACCGTTACAAAAATTAAAAAATCAAAACGCAGTGCTGAAAAAATTCGGAGAGAAAGGTCTAAAAATTTATAGAGGGATAAATGGAAAAAAAACCGGGAAAGATATCATAAATGAATTTGGTTTTGATTCTGATTTCGTTGTTACAGTAATTGCATGGCTCGAAGAAAAGGAAATGATAGTTGTTAGCGATGTTAAAGGTAAAGAGAAAATCAAGGATGAAGGAGAAATAACTGAAGAAAAAGAAGATGAAACAAAACAATTTGAAAAGGAACTGCAAAAAAAAGAAATTGATCTTGAAGTGGAAAAATCTGAAATAACACCCGAAATAGAACCAGAAACAACAATGCTAGGACAAGATGAAAAAGAATTGCAGCAAATTGAGAAAAAAGAAATTGAAGAAGAACATGAAAAAGAAGATAGTACGGAAGAAAAATTCAATGTTTCAAAACAAAAAAGTAAATTACGTGAAATAATTGAACATGAAGCTGAAGATGAGAAAAAAGAAACAGAATCTGAAGAAATCACTCTTGTAAAAGAAGAGATGGAAAGCGAAGAAAAAGTTGAGGAAGGAAAAGAGGAAGTAAGGGAGAAACATGAAGAAGAAATAGAAGAGGAAATGGAAGAAGAGGCTCCCTCCAAATCAATAACACTTGAAAAGGCAGACGAAGAGATATCTCCAGAAATAGAAAATGAAGAAGAATTTGAACCAAAATCAATGGAAAAAATAATAAAAGAAAAATATGGTGATATTGGTTTTGAGGTTTATTCGCTTATAGACGGTCAAAAAACTGCAGAAGAAATAATGAGCGAAACTGGCATAAGCGAAACAGAGCTTATAGAAATGCTTGAGTTTATGGAAAAACAAGGCATAATCAAACTTGAACATCCAGAAACGAAAACTCCATCCGAAACCGAAGTAAGTGTAAACAAATTTATGCCTTTCACAGATGATACATCGGCAGATCTATCAAAAGAACTGCACCCTGTTGAATTACCAACAAAAATAAACTCAGATCTATTTTCTGAAATTTTATTTAAAGTTAAGATTGCTTCAAAATTTGGCGAAAATGGTTCCAAAGTCCTGAATGCTATAGATGGAAAAACAACTGATGTTGATTTGAGTCTCAAACTTAAGATTCCTTTTTATGAAGTGCGCGATTTACTTTCATTTTTCATATCAAACAAAATGATTGCCATAAAACAATTAAATAGAGAGGATATTTCAAAAAAATATGGTGAAGACTGTTTTGCAATATACAAAAAATATGGAAAGGAAGGAATACTTCTTTATGAATTAATAGGAAATGACATTGGGATAAAACAAATCTTCCAATTGATTACAAAGGATAAAGAAAGATTCGTCGATATGTTTATATTTATACACAAAATCCTTGGAATAGAACTTCCAATAGATAAAGATGTTATTTATTCTCAACTTGAAGAGAAAAAATAATTCATCTTATTTTCTTCTTTTTGCCTTTGTTTTCTTTTTGGTTTTTTTTGCAGCACTCATTTTTGCACCTGCTGATGCTGATATTATTTTCTTTTGTTCTCCTTTGCTCAATCCTTTAAATAATATTGATTGTGCAGAAAGTTGAAGCGCTTTCGCCATGTTTATAACGTCCTGGAGATTCGGATATTTCTTCAACTTTAAGTTCTGCTCAGCAATTTTATTTGAGCCTGCATAAAACACACCTTTCATTTTTAATACTGTATATTTTATAGACATACCATCACCACTTTTGTTTCTTGCGTAAAAAATATAAAATTATCGGATAATACAAACCTAAATAAAAAAGATTAAATTTATAAATATATGGAGTACAATTTTTTTATGGACAAATTAAAATCGATTTTTTTATCTTTGTTAATTTTGGTTTCGGTTGTATTCTCCGTTGATTGTACATGCAATTCTTGTGCAGACTGTATTGTCAAACTTAACAACGCTTCATGCACAAATGTTCTTTTAACTACTAATATAACTTCATCTGAAACATGCATAAATAATCCTACTGGATTTAATAATAAGACATTTAATTGTCAAGGGTACACAATTACAGGCACATACAATGCTAGTGCATATGGTATATTTCTCTATGGACCAATAGAGAAAAATGTAATAAAAAATTGTGTTGTTTCTAAGTATCGTTATGGAATGTTTATTGTCTCTAACTACACCAGCATAATCAATAACACGATTAATGACAACGGCTTTAATGGTATTGACATTGCCGATGGTTTCAATAATACTTTAATTGACAACAGGTTTTTCGACAATGATAATGTTGGTATAAACTTACTCAATACCTTCAATAGCACTTTAGTTAATAATTCAGTCAATGGCACTAATAGTGGTAATGGGGGTATAAATCTTGACAGTAGTTCCAACAACTCATTAATAAATAATAGTATCAATAATCATCTTTACAATGGCATCATTTTTTCTTCCAGTTCTAATAATTCGTTAATTAATAACAAAATTTATTCTAATTCTCAATATGGTATTTATTTTTATTCCACTTCTAATAATAATATTTTAACTAACAATACGATTAATAACAATGGTCAATTTCAAATAGATATCACTGCCTCAAACAACAACCTTATTTATAACAACATCTTCAATGCAACAGGTACACAAGGTTTAGCTTATGACGATAGTGTTATAGACAATTGGAACACCACAAAAACCAGTGGTACAAACATAATTGGCGGTCCTTATTTAGGAGGTAATTTCTGGGCAAAGGCAGATGGAACAGGACCTTCACAAACCTGCAGCGATACAGATAGAGATGGAATATGCGATTCGAGTTATTCAATACAAGGAGGAACAAACCAGGATTATTTGCCGCTTTCCAATCCTCCTAAAAATATTTCTTCTTGTCAGAATATAACTGTTTCAGGAAGCTATACATTAATCAACAATCTTTCCTCAACTGGTACGTGTATAAACATAACGGTGAGCAATGTTACGTTGGATTGTGCTGGGTATTCTATTACTGGAATGAATACGAGTTATGGTATTAATATTTTGAATTCAAACAGCCAAATAAAAAATTGTCTGGTTTATAATTATTCAACCGGAATTTATATTCAATCTAACAACAGCATTTTAACCAACAATACGATGAACAATAATGGTTACGGCATCGTCGCTTCCAGTTCGAACAACAACTTCATCAACAATATGATGAACAATAATAGTAATTATGGTATCTATCTCGATTCAAGTTCGAACAACACCTTAACCAACAATACGATGAACAATAATAGAGATGCTGGTATCTATCACTATTCCAGTTCGAACAACACCTTAACCACCAATACCCTTACAAATAATAGTTATTTCGGTATTTATCTTGGTTCTTCTAACAATAATATAATCCTGAGTAATACAGTAATCAACAACTCCAAAGGTGTTTATCTTTCGAGTGATTCAGATAACAACAATATTTCAAGTACAAATGCGTGCACAAATACCAATGTAAGTTATTACTTTACATCGGATTCAAACAACAATTTTGGTTCAAGCAATTTTGGAAATAAAACAGATCTTGACAGCAATACGAACTTTTTATCTGCTTCATGTTCACCGCAATCTATAGTTATTATTTTGAATTACC
>JBFLYM010000032.1:0-10790 GCA_040757035.1 Microcaldota archaeon
TATCTATGATGTGCATCTTTATAGAGGAGATACGCGTCTGAAAAAAATGAGTTCTGTAAACGAAGAACAAAAAAAGATCATGGATATATTTGGTTTGTTGTCATAGCACTTAGGTGAAAGTTAGGTAAGTTAATAGCATATTATTGATGTTTATGAATCCTACAGATAATATTCGTTACGACTATGATAAACTAATTGGAGAACCAGTAAAAATTGGTTTACTGAATGGTAAAAATATAATAATCATACCATGCTACAATGAAAAGGAGATTGTACTTAAGCACATAGACCTTCTTTCCAAACAAACTACTAACAATTTTGATGTAATTGTAGTACTTTCAAATATAATGGATTGTAGCGAAATAGAAAAAATAATAAGAGAGGTGAAATATAATTTTGGAATAATATTGGTAAAACGCGCAATTGATAGTGGTTCTGCTGGCGGGTTTTATTTAGGCGAAAAATATGCGATAGAAAAAGGATATCAATGTATAATATTGGCCGATGCAGACGCCTTCCCTATAGATAATAATATAGTAGAAACATTGATAAGCATGCATAAACGCGGAATTGAAATAGCGGTTCCGGAATGCCTGTTTTTGCTTGATGAAAAAATAATTTATAAACACCGGGGCTTGCATTTCTATGGAATGATCGATTCAGAGTTATTAAAAAAAGCAGGACTTCATTTTGCTCCACTTTATTTAGGCGCCGATGATACGGAATTTATGATTAGAATAACAAAATTCGCATCTATTAGTCACATAAAAAATAAAGTATGTCATCCTGCGCACCATTCAATCTTTGTGAATTTTGATCGCAGTATACTTTATAGGATAAACGATATGTTGTATTCAATTCCTGAATGTGCAATGCGATATTTATATTCATTCTTATTTATTTGTTTGGTGTATTTTATTTTTGGAACCACACGCGCAAGAAATGCTAGTATACATATACTAAGATCAATAATCCTAAGAAAATATGGAAAAAATGCGATAATACCCGTCAATAGAAACGGTATAAAAACTGGTGGAAGAATTGAAGATAAAAACTTTGATATTATAATTACGCCGCTCAATGAAACTAATTATAATGAATTTGAAAGAAAAAAAAATTTTAGATATGAATATTCTGGCAAGAATATCAAGAAATTAATTGGAATGTGCATTGCAGTTGCTGGGAAAAAAGTATTGCTTATGCCAATAAACAATTATGCAGTAACTCTAGTTTGCATATGCGCAAAAGAAACTTGGATATCAGGAAGAAAGGAATTATATTTATTATCAAAAAATGAAAACATTTTTCTTCACATGATTAAATTTGTGCTTTTAGTTTTGACCATTCCACTTTTTCTGATGCTTGGATTGCTAACATTATTTATGAACGTTGTAAGAAAAGAAAATAATATTGGCTATGGTATTAAATAGGTAAAAAAATGAGAATAGCAATAATAATTGTAACTTATAATGCAAACGAACGTCTGAAAATGCATTTAACCCAATTAAAAAATCAGACAAAAAAAATTGATAGCATAATCATTGTGAATAACGGAACCGCAGATATGAAATGGGTAAACGAGTTTGACAAATACTCTAATATTGAAATTATTGAGGTAGGTGCGAATACCGGACCAGCAGGAGGATTCAAAATAGGTGCAAAACGCGCCTATTCGCTTGGTTATGATTATATAATACTTGCTGATGATGATGCACTACCAGCTGAAAATGCAATTGAATATTTCTATGAAAATGCTGCACAAAAAATAGATGTTGTAAGAGGATTTTTTTCAAATGGATCATTAATAGTCACATCAAACCATTATTTTATGATACATAGAGATGTTTTCACAAAAATAGGGTTTTATTTTGATCCATTCTTTTTAATGAATGAAGATGTTGAGTTCGTAGAACGGATTGCATCTTTGTACAAAATTAAAGAAGATAATAGAATAAAAATATACCACCCACGGAGGTTAACCACTCGTTCAACGCGTTGGTATTTTTCTTCCCGCAATGTACTTGTTCATATGACAATGACAAATAGGTTTTTTATATATCTTTTTTATTTTTATTTTTATTTTACAAGAGCTCTATTCCTAATGATTTTTATGGGAAATAATAAATTTTCGTCCTCTTTTTTTGTTGCATTTACGCATTTTTTGCAAGGAAAAATGGGCAACACTAATCCAAATATTGATGAAATGTATTTAACTCAGACAGATCCTAAAGATTTCAAAAAAAATGAACAATATATATTCATTGCAACAGATCTTAAAAGCATACCACTACCGTTCAACGATGATAATTTAGAAATATTCAATGAGAGTATATTTTTTGGAAACAGTATAAGGAATTCAATACTCAGATCTATCAAAGAGATGTTTCTGAATATAATTAAGTTTATGGGAAAGAACCTAATAATAGCAAACCAGTTTCTTATGGCGTATCCCCCGTTTTCAATTTTGGCAAAAAATATATATTTCTACGATGAAACGAGCAACAAAACCTATTTTTATTATAAAAACAATCCATTCCTTTCTATCTTATTTAGTTTATTTATTATTCCTATAAATGTGCTTGTGTTTCCATTTGTTCTATGCGCATTTTTATTCAAACAGAATTATTACAAAAGATTATATAATGAAAAAATTGCTCAAGATCACGAATTTTGTAGAAGTTGTGAAACTTGACTTTACAAAACGCGCGCGCTTTCACGTCGTAAAACCTGTATGCTCTAATTTGCTTGGAATTCGTACTAAACGTTCGCAAAGCGAGATAGTGAAAACGCTTCCATCAATTTTTTAAACTCCAGCTAATGACTTTATATCACAAATCCTACGGAGGAGATACACCTTCTACAAATGCGTTCGCACGCCTATACGCTTCAATTGTTCCAATATCAAGCCAATATGGCACATTACATACGACTCCACCAAGGCTTCTTTTTTTTACAAGTTCGGGAAAAAACGAATACTCCATTTTTATCATTTTGTTTGGAACAAGTTCAATCGCTTCTTTGCTTAATACATAATAACCCGCGTTAGCAAGATTTGATTCTGATGTTTTTGGTTTTTCTACAAAATCGCATATCAATCCGTTTTCAATTTTCGCAATACCAAATCTATTTACGTCTCGTTTATCTACCGGAAATAAACACATTGTTGCTAAAGTACCAAGGTTGCAATGACTTGAAATAAGCAAAGCAATATCTATCTTGGTTATTATATCTCCATACGCAACTACAACATCATCAGAAATCGCGGCACAATCGCATACTGTTCGCAAATCGCCTGCAGTTTCTCTACCAAAAGTTTTTACAAATGTTATATCTATCCCAAAATCAACATGTTTGAAATATCTTTCTATACAATTTTTCATATAAGATATCGCTATAAATATCTCATCTATTTTTTTGCATGCACATAAATTTTCTATTGCGTATTCTATCACTGGTTTTCCGCCTACCGGAAGGAGCGGTTTTGGAATTGCATAAGTAAGCGGGCGCATGCGCGTACCTTTACCGGCTGCAAGAATTATACCTTTCATATTTTCCCTGAATCACGGAAGAACGCGATAGTGTTCTTAAGTCCTTGACTAAGTCCTATTTTAGGTTTCCAACCAAGCGCTTTTTTTATCTTAGAGATATCTGGTTTGCGTCTATGTGGATCATCTTCTGGAAGCGATTTGAAAACTATTTTTGATTTTGAATTTGAAAGTTCGCGGATCTTTGTTGCGAGTTTTATCATTGTAATTTCGGTAGGGTTACCTACATTAAAAACTTCGCCTTTAAATTCTGAAAATGCGAGCATCTCTAACGCTCTACACATATCGCTAATATAACATAAACTGCGTGTCTGTTTCCCATTTCCATAAACGGTTATGCTCTTTCCTTTAAGCGCTTGGCTTATGAAATTTGGTATTACACGGCCATCGTTAAGCGCCATGTTAGGACCATAGGTATTAAAAATTCGCGCAAGTACAACTTCAACCCTAAATTTAGTATAATAATTCATGCACAACGCTTCTGCAAAACGTTTACCTTCATCATAACATGCGCGCGGCCCCAAACAATTCACATTGCCCCGATACGCTTCTATTTGTGGATGAACTAAAGGATCACCGTATACTTCAGAAGTTGACGCGTGCAAAACTCTAGCGCGATATTTTTTTGCATTATCCAACACATTTTTCATTCCTAATGAATTGACAAGCAATGTTTCTATAGGATATTTTTGGTAGTGTATCGGTGAAGCAGGGCATGCCATATTAAATATTACTTCGCACTTTATATCAAATGGTTTTGAAATATCCTGCTTTTTAAATTCTATCTCTAATTTTTTTATATTTTCAATGTCCCCGGTGAGCAAATTGTCTACACATACTACCTCGTGTTTTTTTGAGAGCGATTCACATAGATGAGAACCAATAAATCCTGCGCCTCCAGTAACAAGAATTTTCATATTTTACACGTTTTACACGCCGCCTTGTCCAACTCCGACATATTTTATACCATAAATATTTTCCTTCGCTAATGTTTTTCTTCCGTCTATTACAATTTTTTGTTTCATACCAAAAAAATCCGATGAACCCATTTTTCCAAATTCATCCCATTCGGTTAGAATTAAACAAATATCTGCATTTTGAAGCGCTTCTTCCTTGGTTTTGCAATAGATAATTTTTTTACGAATAACTTTTTTAGCGTTTTCTATCGCAGCGGGATCGTATGCTTTTACAATTGCGCCTTTTTTCGCGAGCGCTGAGATCACTTTTATTGAAGGCGCTTCGCGCATATCATCAGTTTTCGGTTTGAATGAAAGACCGAGTATTGCCACGATTTTTTTATTAAGATTCATTTCTTTTTCTGCAAGCTCAACTATGCGCAACGGTTGTTTTTCATTAAGCGCAAGCGCAGATGCAATTATTTTTGGTTTATAACCTTGTTTTTTTGCTTGATATAGCAGCGAACGCAAATCTTTTCCAAAACAGCTGCCTCCCCAACCTATTCCAGCGTTAAGGAAATCTCGGCCTATCCGCTTATCAAAACCAATAGCGTGCGCAACAATGTATGTATCTATTTTTAATTTATCGCAAATATTTGCGATTTCATTTATAAACGATATTTTTGTTGCAAGGAACGCATTGCTTGCATATTTAATCATTTCGGCTGTGCGCAAATCCGTCTTTATTATCGGCGCCTTTAATGGCATATAAACGCTTTTAACTATGTCAAAATCTTTTTCAGAATCCGAGCCAATAACATTTCTATCCGCATTCAAAAAATTTGAAATCGCATTGCCCTGAGCCAAAAACTCTGGACTCATTGCAATTCCAAATTCACCTAGTTTTCTCCCGGATTTTTTTGATATTATTGCTCCAACTTTCTCTGTTGTACCTACAGGAACAGTACTTTTTACTACAACAGTATGATAAATATGATAAGCGTTTTTCTTAGTAAAAACTTCTCCTATAGCTTCTGCGCACTGAAAGATTTGACTAAGATCAGCGCTTCCATTTTTATTAGATGGAGTGCCCACGCAAATAAAGATAATTTCTCTATCAGCGATAAGCTCGTAATTCGTAGATGCAATGAAATTTTTCGCTTCAAGCACCTTTTTTAGCATATCATCAAGTTGCGGTTCATAAAAAGGTGCAATACCAGCATTCAATCTTTCTATTGTTTTTTGAGTTCTACCGATACATACAACGTTGTTTCCTAAATGAGCAAGGCAAACTGCTGTAATAAGACCAACATAACCGGTTCCAATAACGCTAATTTTCATAACATTCATGGTTCCTGCGAACCTTTAATCTTTAATCTCTGGTGGATTGGTATATCTTTCTCTTTCAAACTCTTTCAAACGCAAAATCATAGAATCTAATGAAGGGATATTTCTTTCAATGATGCATTCTGTTTCGTTAATATCTAATTTTAAATATTTTGGAACGTAGATCATGCGCGAACTGGTTGTAACATTTCTCACCAAGTTCATATCTAATCCAAAACATGAAATAATTCTTTGAGCAAACTCATATCTTGAGACGTAATCCGACCCTACGATGTGCAATGTTTTGTTCAAAATATCCTTTTTTTTCTTTAGCAATGTATAAATGATATCGGATAGTTCAAGCGCTGAGATTGGCTGTGAATATTGATCCGACGTCGCATCAATTTGTCTGTTATTTTCTGCAGCATCAAGTACTTTTGCAAAGAAATTTCTCGGAGGTTTTTCAAATCCGAATAAACCGGTTGTTCTTATTATTAAGAAACGCCGCGCTTTCATTACTTCTGTTTCAGCAACAAATTTTGAAAATGCATAGAAATTTCTTGGATATGGTAAAGAGTTTGTATTATAAACGACATTTTCGTTTCCTTCAAATATCCAATCTGTGGAAATTTGGACCAAAAGATAGCCGTATTTTTTTTGGAGTGCTGAAAGATGCGAAGGGACAACGACATTGCATTGCCAACATTGTTCTTTTTTTATTTCACATTCATCGGTTGAACCTTTGAATTTAATCGTATTTATAATTACGTCACATCCTTCTTTTTTTATGATGGAATCAATAGATTCTTTATTGGTACAATCACATACAATATCTGTAGTTTCGGATTTTGTTCGACTCACTCCTAAAACATTTATGTTTTTTTGCTTGGCGAGATGATAAAGACAAGAGCCTAAAAGCCCGCTGCTTCCAAGAATAATTATTCTTTTCATTTTTTCATTTTTCATTTTATCATCCATGTTACTCGGATACTAACTAAATTTGACTAAATAAAAGTATTCTCAGCTTCTTCAAGAAAAGGATGTGTTTCATCCCGTTCAGATAATATAGGTTTTGCAATACCCCAATTTATTCCTATTTTGGGATCATTCCACCTTATTCCTCGGTCAAGTTTCGCATTATATGGTTTATCTACCAAATAAAGCAGGAGCGAATCTTTGAGTGTAAGAAAACCATGCGCAAATCCCTCGCCTATATAAAGAGCGTGGTTGTTATCCTCGCTTAGTTCCAGCGAAACATATTTGGAGTAAGTCGGAGATTTTTTCCTTAAATCCACTACCACATCGGTTATCTTTCCTTTGAGACAAACTATTATTTTCCTTTGAGTCGAAGGATGCAAAATATAATGGAGACCTCTTATTACATTTTTTTTTGAATTAGTGAAAAATATTTCACCTATTGAAAAAGTTTTTAATTCTGGTTTTAATCCTGATAAATTTGACAAGCCTGAAAATCTCCAACCACTAATCCAAGGTTTTGAGAAATCGCCCCGCATATCCTTGCTTCTAAAGTATTCATACAAAAATACTTCCTCCCTCAAATTCCCCATCAAATTCTCTCCAAAATCTCCAAAAAAACTTTTTAGTTTTTTCAATACTATCCCCTCTATACTATTCTTTTTGTGCCCAACATTGTGCCAAATGTTACACTGGGTAAGCAATTAGGTCCTTTATATTCTTCACCACATATTCTAAATTTCTTTTATTAAGCGCTGGAAAAATCCCAATCCAGAACGTTCTTTCCATTATAACATCAGTATTTTTTAGGTTTCCGGCAACCCGATAAGAGATATTGTTGTTGATAAAATACGGCTGCTTTGTTATATTCCCAGCAAAAACAAGTCTAGTTGCAATACCGCGCTTATCAAGATTTTCAAGCAATTTCGTTCGATTGATATTTTTTTTTGATATTTTTTTGATAGTAAGAGGAAAACCAAACCAGCATGGTTCGGAGTTTTTGGTTTTGTCAGGCATGATAAAATATCTTTCAAGTCCTTCTTCGGTGAACCGTTTCAATAGATATGAAAAATTATCTCTTCTTTTTTTCATGAACTTTGGCAGCTTTTTTATCTGTGCGATTCCTATTGCTGCTTGTATATCGGTCATTTTTAAATTGAATCCAATCTCAGAATAAATGTATTTATGATCATATCCATACGGAAGTTTGCCCAATTTCCATGAAAATCTTTTTTTGCAGGTATTATCCGTGCCAGTGGGGCACCAGCAATCCCTTCCCCAATCTCTGAATGAACGCATTATCTTGTATAAAAGTGGATTGTCGGTAAGTACTGCTCCGCCTTCAGCGGTAGTTATGTGATGAGCAGGATAAAAACTTAGACTGGAGACATGCCCGAATGTTCCACACATTTTTTTTGCGTATTTACTTCCAAGCGCATCGC
This sequence comes from Microcaldota archaeon, assembly GCA_040757035.1. Taxonomy (GTDB): domain Archaea; phylum Micrarchaeota; class Micrarchaeia; order Anstonellales; family Bilamarchaeaceae; genus JAHJBR01. Next base: position 8,185 of record JBFLYM010000032.1, read on the forward strand.
ACGAATCTTCAATCAACCATAATTTGTGTTCGTCAGCAATTTCTCTTATTTCTTTTGCTTCAAAAGGATTACCTAAAGTATGCGCAACAAAGATGGCTTTGGTTTTTTCGGTTATTGCGTTTTCAATATCATGAGCGCGCACATTATATGCCCCAAGTTCCACATCAAGAAAAACAGGAACCGCTCCAAATTGTATTATTGGATTTACGGTCGTAGGAAATGCTGCTGCAGCAGTGATTACATGATCTCCTTTTTTTATTTTTCTTTTACCAAGTTTTGTAGAAGTAAGCGCATAAAATGCAATAAGATTCGCGGAAGAACCCGAATTTGTTGTAAGCGCGAATTTCGTCCCAATATAATTTTTCAAAGCATTTTCAAATTCCGCACAGTATTTTCCCTCAGTCCACCATCCATCCAACACTGCATTAACTCCATTTATGAGTTCGTCTTCATCAAATACCTTGCCGCTTATCGGCACCTTGTTTTTCGGCAGTTTTGTTTTTGTTAATTCTGCGTATCTTCTTACAAGCACGGCTATCCGATCCATCAGTTTTGCTGATTTTATGTGTTTTTTGATTGTCGTTACGTTCATATACTCAACCATCTAAGTTCTTCATGGCCTAAAAAATTTTTTGTACCATGGAATCATCTCCTTCAATCCTTCTTCAATTATATATTTCGCATTCCAACCAAGCAATTTCCTGATTTTTTCAGAGGATAGATACTGCTCGCGAATCTCATTCTTCGCGATATTGAGTATTTTTGTTCTTATTTTCTTTCCAAGACAATTTTCAACCTTTTCAACAACACCAGTAACATTAAATCGTTCGCCACTGCTAAAATTAAACGCTTCGCCAGCGGTTTTTTTGATATTTTCCGCGAGCATAAGATAGCCGTTTACAACATCTTCAACATAGAGATATTCGCGGATCATTTTTCCATCGCTTCTTATGTTTAACACCGTATCTGTTAACCCTGCTTTTATTGCGCCAGGAATTATGCGATTGAAATTTAGATCTCCAGGACCATAAATATTTCCAAAGCGCGTAACCGTTATAGGCATTTCATACGTTTCTGCATAACTTAAACTTATCAAATCTGCGCAGGATTTTGAAACTTCGTAAGGCGCGTTTCCACGCATCGGCATGTCTTCACTATAGGGAAGTTTTGCGCTCGTTCCATACGCTTTGTCCGAAGATGCGACTACAATTTGTTTCACCGTTGGCGCTTTTCTTGCGGCTTCCAGAATATTCATCGTTCCATTAACGTTTGTTCTAAAAGTTTCAATCGGATTTGTTAGCGCGGTTCCAACTATTGGCTGCGCGCCCAAATGCAGGATAGTTTCAATTTCATAGCGTGTGACTATATCGCAAATTCTCCAAAAATCCTTCAAATCACCATACGCAAAAATCGTTTTCTTATCTATTCCTTCGCTGTAGAAATACGCGCGCGGGTCTTTTGAACGCAGAAGCGCGATAACATTTGCACCATAGGAAATAAGTCTTTGTGCAATGTGACCTCCAACCATCCCACTTGCTCCTGTTAAGAAAACGTTTTTATCTTTCCAGAATGATGAATTCATATTAGTCATTGCCATATCTTCCATGGAGCGTTTCCGCTTGCCCACATTTGTTCTAAATCATTTTTGTCTTTGAGTTTATCCATAGGCATCCAAAATCCAAAATGCTTATATGCATAAAGTTCTCCTTTTTTAGATAATGTTTCAAGCGGTTCTTGTTCCCATATAGTATTGTCGCCTTTTATATAATCAAAAATTTTTGGTTCAAGCACAAAAAATCCGGCATTTGCCCATGTCTGATCTTCGCGTGGTTTTTCTTTGAAGATTCGTACAACTTCATTTTCTATATTAAGCATGCCGTATCTTCCTGGCGGCTGCACTGCTGTAACCGTTGCGCTTTTTCCATACTTTTTATGGAATGCTAGAAGAGCGTTTAAATCGATATCTGCTATACCATCTCCATAAGTTAGCATAAATGTTCCATTTACATGCCTTTGTATTCGTTTTATCCTTCCACCAGTTTGAGTATTTATACCCGTATCTACCAATGTAATTTTCCAGTCTTCGGTATTGCTTTGATGAATTTCAATTTTATTTGTTTTTAGATCTATTGTTACATCAGAATTATGTAAAAAATAATTCGCAAACCATTCTTTTATTATATATCCCTTATAGCCAAGACATACCACAAATTCCTTGAATCCATAATGTGAATAAATTTTCATTATATGCCAGAGTATGGGCATATTACCTATTTCTACCATTGGTTTTGGTTTCAATACAGTTTCTTCGCTAAGTCGCGTGCCAAATCCTCCTGCAAGAATGACGACTTTCATGGAAAAAATAGGAATGGTAAGATTAATAAATTCGAGTCAAATTATTTACTTGCGGATTTACTGGGAATAGATTGAATATTGAGCAAAACCCTATAAAAACAAAACGAAATAAATAGATTATGAAAAAATCCTAAATTCCCAAGGTTTTAGGCACTATGACATTAGTTTTCTCAATAATGGCCTTCTGCTCTTTTGTTAATTCACTTATAAGGATTTCTTCATCATAGACTTTACATTTCAGATTTTTCATT
>JBFLYM010000033.1:0-10505 GCA_040757035.1 Microcaldota archaeon
CATTTTTTATTTCATTCTTTTCCACTTTATTCTTTTTTTATTTCCTTTGTTTATTTCTTTTTTTTCATTTGTTTTATGTCTTGTCAATTATACCTTCAACACCTTTCATACAATTCATCCAATTAGTTACATCATAAGGTAAAACAGCAGTAGTATTAGAATTGGACGAAATTGTTTTCCACATATTCAATTCCCAAAGCGTAAGCGCAGGACCGATAAGATTGCTTCTTGCAGAATCAGAAACAAGTTTTATGCTTTCGGCTTCACCTTGTGCAACATTTATCTTCGCTTGCGATAAACCAAATGCGGTTGTTTCTGTAGCTTGTTTGATCCCCTGAGCATTGAGTATTGCAGATTCGCGCATGCCCTCGCTTGTAAGTATGCATGCTCGTTTGAGCCGCTCTGCGCGCACCTGCTTTACAAGAGCGTCAAATAGCGAAGACGAATCAACTTTAACTTCCCCAATCTCAGCGCTTATTATTTCGATTCCCCATGCCAAGCCGATTCCTTTAATCGCATTAGTCAGTCTTTGATTTATATATTCGCGTTCTGAATTAAGACTATCAAAAACCATGTCACCAATAATTGCGCGAAGAGATGTTTGCGCGCGCCAAATTGAAGCGGATTCGTATTGAGCGATATTAAGAACAACTTTTTCCGCGTCAACAATGCGATAATAAATAATTGCTTCTATTTTTACAGTTGCATTGTCTTTAGTGATTACATTTTGATGCGGTACATCTATCGAATGTATCCGCATATCTATTATCTTAATAGTATCAATAAGCGGAATAAGGAAATTTATTCCAGGATTAAGTTTGCCCACATATCTTCCATAGCGGAATTTTACGCCTTCTTCGTATTGATTAATCACTATGAATGAACGCGATATGAGCATAAAAAAAGCAATTCCGATAATGAGAAAAATAACCCCAATACCCATTTAATCAACTTCAAGATAAACTCCGCTAACTCCTAATATCTTAGTTATATCTCCTTTTTTATATTTTTTTCTGTTTCTTGAGCGCGCGCTCCATTCCTCGCCTTTAACATGTACAATTCCTTTTGAATCCGAGAAATCCGTACATACTTTCGCTTCAAAACCAATAAAGGCTTCTGCACCAGTTTTAATTGGTTTGGAACGCGCCCGCGCCCAAAACACATACGCTATTATTCCAGCAAAAGCACCTGCGAGAATTCCTCCAACCACAGCAAATTCCACGGGTACACCAAGATAAAGAAGAACGCCACATATCAACATTCCAAAACCAACTATACCCATTATTCCGCCAGGAATGAAAAGTTCTCCGAGCACTCCAAGAAGACCAATTACTATAAGAAGTATGGCTAATGACATAGCTAATTCTTCAGCAGAAAGATTTAAAAAATTTATGAATGAATTTGATTTATGATAACTTATGACTAAAAAAATACCAAAATCGCGAATGTATTCCACACGTCAAGATTTTTCAAAAAAAGTAGTGTATTCGGACAGGCCGATATATGAAAAAAGAAGCAATGATCTTGCTAAGGAAAGCTGGAGTTATCATTCATTATTTCCATCATTGAGAACATTTATTCCGCTTTTTGCTCTCCCAATATCAACTATTCCTGTTTCGTGGCTAGTTCCGCAAATTGATAGAGTCTTAATAAATGTACTTTGGAGTCTTTTTAATGTTGCAATATGTCTTGCAATAATTTTCTTTTTTGTTGAAACGACCAAATATCGCGCGAGTCATGCAGTCAAGGATGGGTTGATAAATATTACTATCTTTATTTTGCTTTTGTTTTTCAATCTATCTCGCAGTGGAATAGAACCTATAATTGAGGTGTTTTTACTTTATTTAGGTGGCCATATGCTTCTTCATGCTGTCGATTTCCACGTAGAACGCGCGAAAAATAGAGCCAATACAAATCTTACAGTCGGTGGATTTTTGGTGTGCATAGAATTATTCTTAGCAATAAGCTTTTTTTCACAACTATAGATTACAATTTAGGAGACTATAATTTATATGAGACATTTATGAGACAACTATTCCCCAACCACACAATCTCCATCGTTGACCTATTCTTCGCGAGAGTGCAACTTTACCTTCGCGTTCTGCACAAATCGGCCGCTTGAGCTTTATCGTCGCAACACCTTTCGCCAAATTTGAAATAATACCGATTCCTGTTGCCGTGTGCACATTTACCACTATTGGTTCGGTTTGTCTGAGCGGTGGATTTTCTATATCTTTTCTTTCAAGAAGAGTATATTTTATATCAATTGTATCTACAATCTGAGGAAGCCTGCCAGGATATCCAACCACCGAACCGACAAGCATATCTGATTTAGTTATTGCTGGGTCAAGCAAGGTTCCAATAGCAATAAGACCGCCAGGAAGCGCGCAGCTAAGTTCATCGGTTTCAGAACGCAGGTTTGTTATTTTAAATATTATTGGTTTAGGCGGCGCGTTCTCTTTCTTTTGCAAACCAGGTCTAAGTTCGACTTCATCACCAATTTTTAACATTCCTTGTGCAAGCGAACCACCAAGAACACCGCCTTTAATCTTCATTATTTCAGCGCCTGGTCTATTGACATCAAACGAACGCGAAATGTAAAAATAAGGATCTGTGGAATTGTCCCGCTTTGGCGTTGGAATTTTTTTTTCTATCGCCTCTAAAACAGAATCTATATTTATATCATGCGTTGCGACAACAGGAATTATTTGCGCACCATCGGCAACAGAACCCTTTATAAAATTTTCTATCTCATTTTTGTGTGCGATTGCGCGTTCTTTGGAAACCAAATCAATCTTAGTTTGAATAATTATTATGTTTTTTATTCCGATTGCGTTTAAAATCATTAAATGCTCTGCGGTTTGAGGCTGCGGACAAGGTTCGTTCGCAGAAATGATAAAAAGCGCTCCATCTATTATATTGGAAGCCGCAATAGCCGTCGTCATCAAAGTTTCATGCCCTGGCGAGTCAACAAAAGAAATCCTTCTTCTGAACTCGGTTTTTTTTCCGCAGTTGCATTTTTCTAATTTTGAATATATTTCGCATTCTTTACAATAATAGACAGAAACATCAGCGTATCCTAAACGAATAGAAATTCCGCGTTTAAGCTCTTCACTATGGGTATCTGTCCATTTACCTGTAAGAGCTTTTGTAAGAGTGGTTTTCCCATGGTCAACATGCCCAAATGTTCCAATATTAATTTCGGCCTGCAAAAAGAACACCGTTTATTTTTTTATTTTTTTATTTTTTTTCTTCTTTCTTTTTTTGCGGAAAAAGTTCATCTAATTTTGCTGCCCCATAATCCAATGTTTTAAGATTAACTTGCGCAGTGTCCATGGCGATGGTATTACCTCGCACGGTTTTCTTTTTTCTTAATCCTTTTGTTTTCGAACGAAAACCTACTCCTCCAGAAAGTATAGTTGCAATTTTTCTTGCACCTGGTATGTCTTTTCTTAATGGAAAGCCGCTCGCATCACTTCCTCCACGTATTTCAAAAATATATCCTGCAGCGCCAATTAAGTTACCCTCTATTTTTTCTCCTATCTTTTTTCCTATTAAAACCTGACCTTTATCCTTGCCAAGTTCAAATTGATAGGATTTTCCAGTTTTTGGATCAGAAATTACCAAATCCATTTTATTTCACCTTATTTTTTAGTGGACTATTATAAATAATTATAAATATTAGTAAATAAATATAAATGTAAAATTATTATTAATTTGAGAATAATTAAAAAAAGCGCGATTTTTAATTTTGAAAACCAATAAAAATAAAAAAAAAGGAAAAAATATCAGCCTTTATAATTTTTAAGTTTTGCTTTATAAACATAGCCGTCTTTGCCAATATAATACATAAAGCCGCCTTCTTTATTGATCTTTTCATTACTGACTTTCTTTTTCCTTCCGGTTTTATTATGTTTCATTGGTACTGCCCAAACATAGCCATCTTGACCTACATAATACAAAAACCCGTCCTCTCGAGTTATTTTTTCAGAACCTATTTTTGTTCCCATTCTATGCACCTCTCAAAATCTATATCTCTGAAAATCAGTACAATAAAGTTGTTTTTAATTTTATTATTAATCTCTGATTTTTCAAAGATTTACCTCAAATTATCTTTTGAAGTAATGTCTATTGTTGAGGATAAATTTATAAATATATACCTCTCTATCTAATATTTAAAATTTAATAAATTACTATGAAAGGTGATAATGAATGAATAAGATTCGTGGGTTACAAATAATGCTTATGTTATGTATGTTAATGTCTGTTATGTTTGCTCAGAGTAGCAGTACTCCTCTTGAGGATATGCTTAAAGATTTATGCCTACAAATCAAAGCTATCGTTCCAATTATGGCATTTCTTATGATTGTTGCTGCTGGTGTTGTTTATGCAGGTGGACAACTTCTCGGTGCTGAGACCAGAGCAAGAGCATCAGTATGGGCAACAGCAATGTTTATGGGAGCAATAATAGGAATAGTTATTGTAGCGATTGTTCCTGGTTTACTTGAGATACTCTACCCAGATGGAACATTTAGTTGCTAATATTTACTTTTTTAATTTTTTCATTAATTTTTATATATGCGCGGTTATATTTCGTTTTTGCTTATTCTTGGAGCATTGGCAATATTAGTAGTTTTATCTAATTCATATAATAATTCTAAATCTATTGATTTTTCAAAAGCAATAGCATTAGAAAGAATGGAACAACTTAGTCTTGACGCAAAAAGAAACATGCTAATCGCGGCTAAATACGGCGCAATATTAGGTTTTTTGGAATATGTCGCTGAATTGCTCGGTTCTGAAACATTATACGCATTTGATATAAACAAAGCAAAAGAGCATATCAAAAGCAAGGTGCATGCCTTCATATTATCCGTTCGCTCAAATCAAATTGCAAGCGATCCTGATTATGAGTTTTCCTTTTGGTGCGGTAAAATATCCGATGAAAATGACTTAGGCTTTATTGCAGAAAAATCAATTAGGTCTGGCGCACCGCAAATGTGTAATGGCGGATTGTGCTGGCCAATCTCTTCTCCCGAATGCAAAGATTTTATTTCTGTTGAAATAAAACCAGAAACTAAAAAATTTTCCATTGTCCGCGTTGGCCTTGGTTCTAAAAATTTTGGAGAAACCCCAAAAATATTTGGTATTACAATATATTCAAAAAAGTTCAATGTCTCAAAAGTTTCTTACATTCCAACAAGCGAAAATGTATTCCAAAGTCCTTATGTCTATGAAACGAATTAATGAATTAATAAAGCAGGATGAATTAATGAAAGCTCAAATTTCGGTTGAGTTCTTATTGAATTTTCTGCTCATGCTTGCATTGATCTCAATCCTTGTTACAGCATTTTCCCATCTTCTTGTTTCTGCAAAAATCCATTCGGCGAAAATATTGAAAAAAGCAGAGTTGGAAGAATTTGTAAGAACTATTGATCTTTCCCTGACAATTCGCAATGCGAGGTTTTCAATGCATGGAAAATATTCAATAACAGATATAAATAATGAAAGCGTAGTAATCGGTAAAATAAGCGATGAGGAGCAAATCCAAAGTTTTAGTATTTACAGAATTGATAATAACAATGATAACAATGGCGAACCGATTTAAGGCATTTGTCTCTTTTGATTTTCTATTTTCAATGATTGCGATACTTCTTATCGCTTTATATACCATCATTTTTTCGTCTTTTTTGGAAGCGCGCGCAAATGAAAAAATAGAACAACAAATTTTATTTGATAAGCTAGTTTCTGCAAGCAATTATGTGGTAAAAATCGGCGGAGCAAAAACAGAAGGCAATAGTTTTCCAGAAAAGAAACGTTATCCAAATCTTATTATACTTAATGATTTTGAAAGTTTGGAAGGCAAATTAGGGAAATTTCTGCACATAAATCTTTCAATTGGTTTTGAAGCAAAACAAGGTACGTGCATTTATCGCTTGGTAGTCTACGAACCAACAAACGAAATAAAAAAATTATATTTTTGTGGTTGAATGCAGTTAATTGAATCTGTCCTTTCATTATTGACGCTTATTTCGCTGTCAATTCTTCTTTTACTATCAATAGATACAAAAATAGACAATTCGCTTTACAAATATGAATTGCAAGGCGATGTAAAAAATATAATTTATTTGAAAGGAGGGTTTGAAAACATTTCAAAAGGAAATAAAATTGCAAATGAAATCTTTGAAAAAACAGGCATGTGCATAGAAATGGATAAAACAGAAATTACATCATACATAGTTGGCGAAAAGCATATTTCTACAAAACTTCTCATTCCTGTAATCAAATCCGGCAACCTTACTAATTTTACAAGCGATGAATTCTTTTTTGGAGAATGCGCTTTAGTGGATTAGTATAGAAAAGTTGAACGTAATATATATAAATGTTGTTGTATAAATGGTAATATGGTGATAGTATGCAGGGTTTAAATTTAAAGCCGCGGAGTGATGTTCCTGGAGGAAAACTTGGATTTAGGAATAAACTACGTAATGTATCAGATCTATTTATCAAACAAGTGAGAACGTTGAAAGAAAATACTAAAACGTGTTTCACTCGATCCAAGTCAGAGGATTTAAAGAAAAATGATTTAGGTGAAGGTGAAGTTGGATTCTTGCGTCAGCAGGCAAGGGAACTCGAAAAAGAAAAAATCAGAATTGGGATTGTAGGGTTAAAACACATGTTTTATGCAGCCGTTGGTGTAACAGTAACAAGTGGTCTTATTGCGCTTGCTGGAACCATTTCAGAACATCATTTTCATCAATATTCAAACGTGTTTGGACCGTGTCTCGCAATTTGTGCACTATATGGTCTTGGAAGTTCAAGTTTGGCGATATTAAAATCAATATCTTACACTCTCAAAATTAGAAAGATAGAAAAGCAAATTGAAAAAGCAACAAGCCAGAACCCTGTTATTGAAACAGGAGTACTTGGCGAGACCGGTGTAACCCACGCAAACTCGCAAACAAATGACCGCAAACACTAACGTCTCTCTCCATACTCGCTCATAAACTCTGCATATTGGTCAAGCATATCTGTTGTGATTGACGGCTTTCTGCTATGGATTATTTTTAAGAGTGAGTTAGTGGCTATCTTTGGTTCTGTTCCTTTCAACTTTTCGCGCAGCGCATCCATTTTCGCTGTTTGAACCACAGATGATATGTCCGCACCTGAAAAATCTTCACTATCCTGTGCAAGCAAATCCAAATCAACTCCAGAAGCAAACTCGCCTAAATTGATTTTGAAAATTTCTTTTCTTCCGTTTATATCAGGCGGTGGAATATAAAAAATCTTGTCAAATCTTCCAGGACGCAAAATCGCAGGATCCAGCATATCCGGCCTATTCGTTGCGCCTACAACCACAACTCCTTTCAGTTCTTTTATACCATCCATTTCGGTAAGAAGCTGTCCGACTATATCGCCTCCGCTAATCGTGCGCGAGTGAACAACGGTTTCTATCTCATCTATAAAAAGTATTGTAGGGATGTTTTCTTTCGCGCGCAGAAATTCTGTCTTTAAAACAGAAACAGCCTGACTATACCCTTTTTTCATTAGTTCAGCACCGCTTAAAATTATAAACGATGCGCTAAGTTCGCTTGCAGCAGCGCGTACTATAAGAGTTTTTCCGCATCCTGGCGGACCGAACAAAAGAATGCCTTTGTTCGGCTTTACTTTATATTTTTTCATCAAATCTTCATGCAAAAGCGGAAGCTGAATTGCTTCAAGTAACGCTTCTTTCACGCTTTCAAGTCCGACAACGTCTCTCCAAAATATGCCTTCGTCTTTTCCTTCTTTTTCTTTACCGCGCTTTTTTTCTGCACCAACGCGGCGCTCAAAATCCATTTTAAAATTTTCATAATCCTCAAGATGCGCCAGACTCACCGATGGTTTGGTATGCGAAACAACATTTAGAATGGTTTCACCGTGTATGGGAAGTATGATATTTTTTTGCTGCGCTTCTTTTGCAACGCGTTTTACCGCTTCATCAATTACATTTTTTATATCTGCACCTGAAAAGCGTTCGGTTTGTTTTGCGAGTTTATCAAAGTCAACATCTTGGGTATTATATTTGCGCAGATAAACCCCAAAAATCGCTTTTCTCGCTTCGAAATTAGGAAGCGGCATATAAATTATCTTGTCAAATCTTCCAGGACGAAGAAGCGCAGGATCAAGGGTATTCGGAATGTTTGTTGTTCCTATTATCATAATCGGTTTTCCGCTATTTACAGCACCGTCTATCTCCTGCAAAAGAACGCTGAGTACGCGAGGAGTTACATCATCGGTGTACGCAGAGCGATTTTTTCCAACAGTGTCTATCTCATCAAACATTATTATGCACGGCGCGTTTTTTCTCGCATCATTAAACAGTTCGGCGACGTTTTTTTCGCTCTCTCCATACCATTTGCTCAATAACTCAGAGGTATTCACATAATAAAGTCTGTAGTCTATTTCATTCGCAAGCGCGCGTATAATCATTGTTTTTCCAGTACCTGGCGGACCGAACAAAAGAATGCCCTTTGGCGGCGTTAACCCATAAGCGTAAGCGAGATCTTTTTGTTCAAGAGGAAGCACAACCGCGTCCCGTATTTCGTCCTTTACATCCTCATAGCCACCAACATCTGCAAAGCTTTCTTTGCTTTCCAGACTTAAGTCCTGTACTCCAAACTTTCCAAATCGTTTGAGTAATTCTTTTTTGCGAATGACGCCCTCCTTGCTAAAATTTATACCATTCATTTCAAGATAACAAACGATTGCGATTGAAGCAAGCGTATAAAAAATAATTTCTATTCTAAACGGCAAATTAAAAGAGGCAGAAATAAAATAATCTACAAGCGGGACAAACAGCAAAAACAGGCTTGAAAAAAACTGCGTATGATTTCCTCTTCGCGCAGAAGTGACGCTTATTAAATAAAGTATTATTGACCAAGAAACGAGCTGAATAAAACAGCTGTCGTTTAAAAATAACAAATATATATTTTGCGAAGACTTTGAAAGAGATTCGCCGAATTCTGTCGCCTTTGAAAAATTAGCAAGCGATGCGAGCGCGAGAAAAAACTCCTGCGGAAGCTCGCTGAGCGAAACCTGAGATTTGGAAAATTGGAGCGCTTCTGATTTTGGGGAATAATTATCAAGAACGATTGGCATGTACGCGGAATTTGGATAGAGCCAGATTGACGAAAGGAAAAGAATTAAAAAAACAGATGGAATCGAAATCAATATACTTTTTGATGAACCGAAATTCAGCGCGGTTATTACCATTCCGAGCATTACAAAACCACCCAAAAGCGAGACAGGAAATGGAGTAAACGGAAGAAAAATAAGTACTTCTAATGCGCAAATTATATCCCAATGTTCAAAAGCTTCAAAAAGGACAATAGCTGTTATAAGCATGAATAAAAAGCCAAGCGAATAAGATTGGTATACGAATGCCGGAAATACAAAAATAACACCTAAAATTGTTCCTAGAGCCGAATTGCGATATGCGATTGCGCCGCACAAAATCGCTAGTAAAGGAATTATATAAAACGGATAAAATGGAACGGCAAAAAGTATTGCAAGCGAACCAATAAAAACAAAAAATGCGTGCCAGAAATTTTCATCCTCCTGAAGTATTTTTATTTGCGCCTTTAGTTTTTGGCTTGAGACTGTTTTTATTTTTGGTTCTTCGATTAGCATATTATTGAAATTGCATGATGAGGTTTTTAATTATATACTGCCACAAATAGTATACGATTGGTATAAATAAAATAATAGATAATAAAGTTGTTTCGATGTATATAGATATTGCAAAAAACACAACTATGAAAAATAACATAGCACAAGTTCATTCTTTGGACGATGCTGTAAAATTAAAAAATAAAAATGTGTTGGTTTTGCCTGATCAATATCATAGCGATATCGGGCTTATGAAACTTTTTGCCAGAGGAAATTCGGTATTTCTCATAGATTTGGGGAGAATAATTGAAAATTACGGATTTAGAAGAGCAATTGAAATGGCAAAAATGCGTAGATTTCTTTTGATCTGCATAAAATATGAAATTGCCTTTGCGCTTGGTTTTTTTGCAAAGGATGAATTTTCAACACGAAATTCGCAGGAACTCTGTAATATCGCAACTCTTATCGGATTAAATATTGGGCAGGCGAAATTTGGACTCGAAAGGTTAAAAGAGTATATTAAATCATCAAAATAGAGAGAGGCGTTTGCCATTCAGTTTTTGAGGCGTTATTCCAAAAGGAACATCCAATTCCATATTTGCCCTTCGTTCACTATGGCTGAATGATCGAACTCTCTGCCTTCTTGAAGTATCTTATTGAGCATTTTGCTAATGAATAGTACAAGCACTCGATCAGCCATGAAAAAAACCTGCTTGAAAAAAATAGAATTTTCCTAAATTCCCGCTAATTTAGGCACTAGTTTTTGAACTTTCTTCGAAAAAGAGACCGAAAGGTATTTAAAATGTAATGCCTAATTAACCATTATGACATTTATACGATATAAAGAAATCGGA
>JBFLYM010000034.1:0-10496 GCA_040757035.1 Microcaldota archaeon
CAAAACAACAGTTGTTTATGGAAGCGTTTTCACTATCTCGCTTTGCGAACGCTTAGTACGAGTTCCAAGCAAATTAGAGCATACAGGTTTTACGACGTGAAAGCGCGCGCGTTTTGTAAAGTCAAGTTTGAGGGTCCTCCTGACCCTCCCCCACTTTTCTTTATTATACTCCCCCAACTAAGTAATTCGGTGTTTTTCAAGTACCGCCAATGAACAAACGCGCATTATGGTTTACACATGAAAGAATTATGGGTATATCGATCGCAAATCCGAAAAATTAAGTTGGGTCAGTATACTTCTTAAAATTTTCGATTTGTTATGCAAAATAAGAGTTTTTTCAATTCATTTTTTTCTTTTGACTCTTGGAAGGTTTCGATAAAACTATTCGCCTTTTCAACAAAACAACGTGCTTTGAGTTTTGCATAATCTATTGAACCATATTTTTTCATTATAGATATTGCATAATCTATTTTTTTTCTGTCTCGCGTATTTGATAACAGTATATGCAAAAGTTTCTTTTTTTCCTCTTCGTTTGAATGTGCCATTGCATGAATAATCATGAGTGTTCTTTTTCCCTCTGTTATATCGCCTCCAATTTCTTTTTTATATTCTTTGAAATCACCAATTAAATTGAGTATGTCATCCTGTATTTGAAAGGCAATTCCAAGAGATTTGCCAAAATTATAAAACCTTTCCAAACTTTCTGGATCGGCATATGCAAGATACGCTCCAGCTTCGCACACGGTACCCATGAGCGCACCTGTTTTGCCAGAGATCATATTGTAGTATTCTTCTTCGTATATATCTATCTTTTTTTCCTTATACCAATTGAGCTCTATTCCCTGTCCTTCAACAACGCGCTGAAATCCGCGTCCAAGTATTGAAACCAATTTGATTTTTTTCTCTGCCGGAAGATCTAATGCGAGAAGATTGTTCCATATAATCGTGTAAATTGCATCTCCGCTGTTGAGCGCGATTGGAATTCCGTGCGAAAGATGCAGCGTCGGTTTTCCTCTTCTAAATTCAGAACTATCTTCTATATCATCGTGAATAAGCGTAAAATTATGAAAAAGTTCTATTAGTGCTGCAACGCTTATCGCATTTTGTTTATCCTTACCGCCAAGTGCGCGAAATACGAGCATAATTATTGCTGGTCTGATTCGCTTTCCACCGCGAAAAATATATTCTTCAAGTAAGTTGTATACCTCTTTTGGCTCAGGGGGGATCATCGCTTTGATTTTGTTTTCTATCTCAGCTATATCGTCCAATACAAATTTTTCAAATTCCATGATAAAAAATCACCGCAAAATTATTAAAGCGTATAATTTTTATGATTTTTCGCGCGTTGTGCATCGAGCGCATTTCTTGTTGCTTCAACACATGCATCCAATAATGTTTTATTCGGTTTTTCTTTTACGCTTGCGCCGGCTGCCTTTGCATGACCGCCTCCGCTTCCAGAAAATCTTATTCCGCCGATTTCCGCCATTATTTTGTTGAGCGCAATTGGAACGTTGCTTCTTGCTCGTGCAGAGATTCGAGTTTCCCCATTTTTATAACTTAGAGAAAAAACAATATCGGCAAACTCGCTTATAGCAGATGCGATATCACTTTCATTTGAATCCACAATCACAGTCGCTATCACAAAATTATTATAAACGATTATATCTGTTTTGCGAAATGCTTGGAGAATATTTATTTTTTCGCTTGCCTTACGTTCTGGTTCCGCGTAGCTAAGAATTTCTTGATAAGACTTGCCGCAAATATTCATTAATTTGTTTAATTCTAAAAAGATCTGTGCATTTCCGTTTTTGAATCTCGCGCTATCAGAAACCATTCCTACTGCTAATGCAAACGCAGCCTTTTTGTTTATTTTGGGCAGAATTGAAGAAATTATCTGCGCGGTAGAAGGAGCTTTGCGATCCAAAATTTCCAATTCTGCGGTTATTTCTTCTGAATTACATTTTTGATGATGATCAATAATACAAAGTATTCTCCAACCCTTTGCTTCTTTTATCATACTATACGTTTTGCAATCTACTACTATAAGCCCTTCAAATTGATCTTTGTCTTTATCTATTTGCTTAAATTTCTTTATATCTATTTTCAGATAATTCGCGAAATTTTTTGCAGGTTTGTTCATTTCGTCTGGCGTAAGAATTGTTGCATTTGGAAAAATCGTACTTAACGCATAGGCAGAGGCTAATGCATCCAAATCCGCTCCTCTATGCATTGCTATTCCAAGCTTTTTAGATTTGTTTTTGATAATAAAATTGGTTATAGTTGTAGAATTTGTAGAAATTGAAGAAGATGTAGAAGTTGAGGATGGTATTCCTCCTATTAATCTTTTTACGGATCCTTTTACTGATCTTTCCAATGATCCTTCTGTGGATATGCCAGTTATAGTCATTTTGAAAACCATGTAGCTATAAAATGTAGGAACTTCAATAAGGAGAGGGACGGTTGGAGGAGTCGGAGGAAGAAAGTCAGAATTAAGAGGATACATCATAATTCTTTGAATTAGCCTCTATCTTTTTCTGAAGATTCAAGAGCATAGGTTTTAATTTCTCTTCTTGTTGAATGAGCGCTTTGAGGCGTATTTCAAGCAGATCTTTTTTATTTTTAAGATCTTTCTCGCCTTCTTCTTTTGTCGTTTTCATAAGAATGCTACCGGTTGCTTTATAGATATCGTCTTTTGCTTTCACAATTTCTTCGCTCGCAATTGCAATTTCATTAAGCTGAATTTGTATCTGATGTTTCTGAAGAAGAACAGATTGTAATTGTCTTTCTACAGTTTGATATTCAGCAACATTTTTTTCAAATTCTGGATTCATTTGATCCATATCCTCACCCTTTAAATACATTTTTTATATTTTCTATTGCCTGCAAATATCTAAGATAGCTATTTACAGTAAAGCGCAAAGAAACAATATCATTAGCTTCAACCCTTATTATAAGTTTACTTTTTCTTATAAATATTTTACTTGAAAAACGTTTGTTTGATGCATTCTCTTTTTTTAAAGCAGAGATTATATTTTTTGCTTCGCGAACAGAAACATGAATAATCAATTCAGCACTATTCTTCATATTTAGGACACCAGACTATATGATGATTGATATTGTATTTTGCCGACGTTGTTGATTTTTCCACGTTGGATATATCCACCATTAGGTTTTTAATACCTTCGTTCTAATGAATAATTATGAAGCGTAGCCTAAAAGAACAATATTTCTTCGCCGAACAACACCTTGCATGTGTTTTTCCATGCATCGTTAATCTGTTCGATTTGTTCGTTTACGTAAGCTATTTAAAAATCCTTTGAATTATTAAATTAGTTGTCAGCGACCATAGGAAGAGGGAAACACCCGTTCCCATCCCGAACACGGAAGTTAAGCCTCTTTACGGCATCGCCATTACTGAGCTATGCTCGGGAAAGCATGCTGTTGCTGACACTTATTTTTATGCTATGTTACTTGAATTAATCAAAGTTTTGGAAAAAAGCACTGAGCAGTGTTTAGAAGATAAAATTGCAATCGCATTTTCAGGCGGTTTGGACAGTACAGTTCTCGCTACAATCGCAAAAAAAAGAAGCAATGTTTTTCTTTTTTCTGCAGGGATAAACGGAAGCGATGATTTGGTGTATTCAGAAAAAATAGCTAAAGAATTAAATGTTCCGTTAGAAAAAATAATTCTCGATGAAACACGAATTTTGGACATTTATAAAAAAATATATTCGTTCTGTCCCAACAATTTTTTGAAAATAGAAATAGGTGTTCCAATATACGCTGTTTGCGATGCTGCACAACACAAAGGATTAAATGCAATACTTTTTGGTTCTGGTTCAGAAGAACTTTTTGTTGGATATGATCGCTATTATAAATATCTAGAACAAGGAGATGATTTAGACAAGATTTTAAAAAATGAATTTGAAACATTGAAAAGCGAAGACATAGGGATGATAAAAAAAATAGCTTACAAGTGCGGAATGGAAGCGCGTTTTCCATTTTATAATAACAAACTCGCAGAATTAGTGTTCCAAATTCCACTTGAAGAACGAATAGTAGAACGCGAACTAAAAAAAGGAATTCTCCGCGAAATGGGAAAAATTATTGGTGCGTCGACTCTCGCACTTGCACGAAAGAAAAAAGCAATACAATATGGAAGTGGAGTGCATAAAATACTGCTCAAACACCAAAGCCTAAAACGCGGATGAAGAGTTTGGTTTGTTTTATTGTTTCAAGTGTCTTCCATTTTTTCCTGATATACTTTGCCATATTTTTCATGTTTTCTTTGTTCCTTAAAAATGTAATTGTTTTTTCATCGCAGGGATATCCCGAACCAAAATCACCAACTTCATTTTTTATTTCTTCTATTTTACGATCGCGAAGCACCTTTGCAATGATACTCGCCGCTGCAACTATTGGATGGTTTTCATCCGCTTTATGTTCTGCCTCGTATTTTTTTATACCATAACGTTCCATTCTTTTCGCAAATACCCATGAATATCTATCTGGTAAATCAATCTTTACACTGACATCTACATTCAAGTTTTTTACAAGTTTTGCAATGAACATTGCTTCTATTTCGTTGAGAGTCTCTTTTTTCATTAATTGATTAAGCATAACTGCACTTAGTTCAATGAAGTTTATTTTTCCAAGGTGCTTGATCTGCTCAAAAATTATTTCTCGCTGTTTTTGACTGAGTTGTTTTGAATCTTTTTTGCATAATGCATTAATCTTGGGTTCGTTCTCGCTTTGGCAAGAAAACATGACTATTACTAAAGGACCAATTACACATCCTCGTCCAGCTTCATCTATTCCAGCAATTAGAGACATAAACGAATAAGAAACTGAAATTAACTGGAAGAAAAATTCCTTTTCTCCACAATTACAAAGTCGCCTATCGCAGTTACAGTTTCATATGGGATGTGAATCATTCCATCTTCTTTTTTGAACTTGCCTGCGCTTTCGCTATCTGGGTTTGGTTCAATTATAAGATCTTCCACTTTTCCAGTAACTTCATTAATATTAACATCAACCAATCTTCCAAAATCTTCTCCATCGTTTGTTATAATTTTTTTACCTGACAATTGTCTTGCGATAAGATATTTTGCCATCAAACCACCTACACTTATGATTGATTTATTAAATATACACATATTTTTAAACTTTTACTTTGCGTTAAGTCAACCACCATTCGCGCTAATGTCTTTTTGATAAATCTCGAGCGGAAAACCTGAACTCCTTGTAAAAGCGCGCGCGTTTTGTAAAGTCAAGTTAAATGCATTTTTACTGAATATCACAATTTTAGGCAAACAAAAACACCTAAGCGAAAGGTTTAAATAGCGGTTAAGTTTAATAATCAATATCATGCTTCTTTTGTATCTGGGAGGAAAAACTGGTCGCCTTGCCAGCACTTCACTGTGCTGGCCTAATTTTTTATTGGTTTAGTGGAATTACTGATTTTGTTGAATTTTTTTATCTATTTTCTTTTCTGCCTCCAAACGCTCCAATTCATAATTCTTTAAATCTACAAATTTCATCCCATTTGCAAGATTCGGATGAATTTCTTTTATTTTTTTGAAAATTTCATGTGCAATTTTTCTATAATCAGGATGACCCTGTTGAACTGAACGCAATTCTGAAAGATGATAGGCTTCGCGCAAATTCATTTTCATGTACCACTTTATTTTATATGCAAGAGGAACAACATATTGCGCTTGTTTTGGCATTTTTTTAGAGATTATTTCATATGCATTCTTCGCAGCGCTCATTGCGCCATTAAATTCGGCTTCAAATCCTGCATCTATAATATCCTCTGGGATATCATATCCAAAGTTTGTACTTATAAGCTGCCGTTCTTGGGTTAATACCCTGTGTCTGTGAATATCACGATAGGCGCCAAAATTCGCGCAAATATCAAAAGTATAGTATGTATTCTCAAATGCCCGATAAGGTTTATGTCTTCTGTTTTGTCTTTCGCCGACATATACCGAAATCAATTCCAATTTCTTTTCCGCGCTCAAAGAATTTGCGATACGCAGCGCTCCTCTCATTGAGATACGGGAATTTGAGATATGCGAATTCGCATAAATTATCGCAGCAATTACTTTCTGCTCCCCGTTTGCGTCATAATCAATAAGATCAACAGAAGGAAGGTGAATAAAAATGGGATCAATTTTTGCGGTTTTTAGATTTAGACCTTCTATTATTTTCGGATCTTCTGTTGGTTTCAAATCTTCTGTTAATCTCAGATCTTCTATTAATTTCCTTACTAAACTAATAGTGCATTCCCTTGTTTTTGAAATGTATTCTTGGTACGCTTTTCCATATTTGCCATCGGTTGTTTGCACAAAAGTCGGGATTATGCATCTAAGTTCATTATGAAGAACTTTCGCAATATTGTTTATTTCTTCAAGATCGCTCGCGTACATTTTTGTTAGTAGGTATTCGAATGCCCTTCCATTTCCAAATGCGCCCATATTCGTGAGCGTGCTTGCGGGTAGAATACCCCTAAGCGTGTCGCAGGTTTTCGCCCTTAAAATAGATGCGTACGCGCGTTCTGAAACGCCAATTTCTTTATGGAATTTTTCTTCATAAAATTTTGACATTTTTTGGATTAGTTTTGTGTAAACATCAAAAAGCGCGTCGCAGGTTTGTTCATAAACTTCAGCGAATTCAGAACCCATTATTGTTTGATCGCGATAAAATGGATATTTTTCGTTTATTTTTTGATCAAAATAGATATAACGCGTTGATTTTTCAAGTGGAGAAATACCCAAACGCGAATCTTCTATAAATTTGGTTGCGATGTTGGAAATGTTCTCTATTGCAACATGCGCTCCCGCGAGTTCTGCAACGCTATCGTCACCAAAACCAACAAGCACGCGCTCATAGAATTCTTCGGCTTTTTTAGTTGCAACGGCTTTTGAAATACCGGTTTGTTCCTGATAATTTACTAATTCTGCGAAACCTACTTGTTTATCTAAAATGAATTCATCCAGAAGCACGCGCCTAAGGCTTTTTGTACTTCTTGAATAGCGGGAGAAAAGCGCGCCTTTCACAACTTCGGGGAGATTGAAAATGCAAAAAATATCTTTATTGGTATTGGTTACAAAATTCGCGAGCATTTTTTCTTCTTCACGTGTAAATTCTGGCATAGTCTATACATCCCAATCAAATCAATTATGCGAAATAAGAATTAATTTTTATTTTTTATACTTTTTTTATATCTATCTTACAACATGGAAAGGTATATAAATTCAACATTGTGTATAATACTTTTGGTGATAATAATGATTGTTATGCTATTAATCGGTTTGATAATTCTTATACTAATAGGAGCGTTCATGCTAATTGGGATATATAATAGATTAGTTGAATTGAAAGTACGTATAGATAATGCATGGGCACAAATAGACGTACAGCTCAAAAGAAGATATGACCTTATTCCAAATCTAGTAGAAACCGTGAAAGGATACGCAAAGCACGAAAAAGGTACATTTGAAGAGATAGCAAAATTAAGAAGCGCGATAATGACCGGAACGCCTGGGCAAAGGGCTACGGCGAATGATTTGCTTACAGGTGCGCTCAAGTCTTTATTTGCGGTCGCTGAGAATTATCCGCAGCTAAAGGCAAACGAAAACTTCAAAGCACTTCAAGATGAACTTGCTGGAACAGAAAATAAAATCTCTTATGTGCGCATGGCATACAATGATTCGGTAATGGACTACAATACAACAATAAAACAATTTCCTACAAATATAGTCGCAAACATATTCAATTTCAAAGAAAATCAATTCTTTACTGCAATTGAAGCCGAACGCAAAAACATAAAAGTTTCTTTTTAAAAAATGAATTAGTTCTTTCTTTTTGGAGTGACACGTTTTTGGGGTGGCACATATTGAAAAAGTAAATATTTTTGATGCTGTAGCTAAAAATAAGCGCAATTCTGTTATTCTTATACTTGTTATGGCCATCCTTGTTTTTTTGGGAGTAATAATACTAGCAAGTCTATTGGAGTTGGGAGAAATTGGCTTTGTAATTGCGCTTATTCTTGTTTTAATTTATGTATTGTTTGCATATAACGCAGGAGCGAGTACAATTTTAAGCATAAGCGGTGCGCGCGAAGTGCAGGAAAACGAAGAACCATTTATCAGAAATGTAGTAGAGGGGCTCGCGCTTGCAGCAGGAATTCCAAAACCGCGTATTTGGATAATAGAAGATGAAGCAATGAATGCGTTTGCAACAGGCATGGAACCAAAAAATAGTCATATAGTATTTACGCGCGGCATTCTCAAAAATATGAAACGTGAGGAACTTGAAGGGGTTGCCGCACATGAAATTTCGCACATCGCAAATTATGATATACGATTTATTACAATTGCGATTATAATGATTGGCGCAATTGCTATTATAGGGGAGTTTGCATTAAGATATATTGGATACGGTGGAAGATGGCGCAGTAGCGATAGCAAAAAAGGAAGTAGTTATATTTTGATCATCGCGCTTATTTTTGCAATACTTGCGCCAATCTTTGCAGAGCTTATAAAATTCGCAATTTCAAGAGAAAGAGAATATCTCGCTGATGCGAATGGCGCGAAACTTACTCGCTATCCTGAAGGACTTGCTTCAGCGCTTGAAAAAATAAAAGGACATGCAAATGTTTCAACAGCAACAAAGGCGACAGCTTCATTATTTATTTCGAATCCATTTGAAAATAAATTTACGGGACTTTTTGCAACACACCCGCCGATAGATGATAGAGTAAAAAGACTGCGTGCAATGTAATGCAATTGTCGTTCATGACACCTCAAACTGGGGAGGGGCACTCCCCTCCGCGGTTCGGTCCATATCCCTTTCTTTTTAAAAAAAAGAAAGGTCTGGGGGGTCCACCCCAAAGAAAAAACTATCTGTTTTGGTGTTTTGGGGGAGGGTCAGGAGGACCCTCAAACTGGGGAGGGGGTTTCCCCCTCCGCGGTTCGGGTTAGAATCGAATTGCAAACGTAGTTCTATATAAGCGTTTTCCTTGTTTTTGGCCTGCGAGTTTGGCGCTTACTTTATATTCAAGTCCTAATTTTTTTATTATTCCAAGCACAGTAGTAGTACTTCCAGCATAGATATCCAATCCTTCTTTAGATTCTACAACCTTGCTTATAAAAGTCTCAGATTTTTCCAATTCCTCCTCAAAAATTCTAAAATATTTTTTAATTCGCTTATCGTTCCCGCGCAATTGGATTATTGCTTCATAATATCCACCTGCTTTTTTATTACATTCTGGACATATGGTTGGATCAAAACCAAAATTTATTCTTTTTGTGATTTCGGCTTTTGCGCCATTCTTTTTTATTGTAAAAATAGCTTTTTTCTCATCTTGGAAAAATTCCACACTTGTAAATTCGCCTTTAAATTCGTTTTCTACATATTCTTTGATCTTTCTTTCTGAAAATTCTATCCATTTTCCCCTAAGTTTTATTTTCATGCAGCGTTTGCACTGCTCAACTTTTATATTATCGGGTATTTTTATTTTGAAATAATGGCAATCAATGTAGCAATCAATGCAAAATGGCCCTAAAAATTTTTTTGTATTTTCCTGTGCGCCGCATTTTGGGCAGATATACATGTAATTATCATCTTGTAAATTTTTGTTGAATTTTTTTGCTGAATTTTCTGAATTTCTTGTACAATTTTTGTTGAAGTTCCATAAAATACATAACCGTGGTGATCAATCATAATTATTTATAAATTTTGTGGTGAACAAATTTAAATAGTTTTTCCAAAATCCCAGTAAAAGGCGTTAAGCGTGATTAATGGTAGCGTAGATATCAAAGGCGTCCGAGTTCAAAATAGAGTGAAGCCTCCCTACAGCAAGCTGCGAGGAATTCCCATGGCTAGGAGGTTATACCAGAGATGATTTTGATATGTCTCTTGGTTTATCTAGTTTAGCTGGTTTCACAAGAAATCAGAGAATACGAGAATTGAATAGACACCATGATAAATTTTTTCTTGATAGAGGTAGTCAGCAACCATTCATTGAACAAATTAAAAAGATATATTCAAACGGATATAGGAAAGGCGAAAATGGTTCTAAATATGAGGAAATACGTTCATTATGCCTGTCAGAAATACATGGGATGTCAAAATTTGAGTTAGCGAATAATTTCTCTGAGATAGTAGTTGAAGTCTGGAAAAAAACAATAATATCACTTGGTCTATTTTCATATCTATATCTGCTATACTTAAAAGTGCTTACAATAATTCAACTATAAAACCTAATGATATGTTTCGTCTTTTTGATGCGCTTTATCTAATAGCATATTACCCGTGTGAAAAACTACGCAAAAATATGTTTGCTCTTTTATTACCATCTTTAGACTGGACTTTAAAAAATTGACCTAACTTTTTTTTGCAGATTTTTGCGCTCACGACGAGGTTTAGCGCTTTTTTTGCTCCAGATTTGTTCTACATAACTTTATAATCTAATTTAAGAGATAGATTTA
>JBFLYM010000035.1:0-10119 GCA_040757035.1 Microcaldota archaeon
GGTTTCCGATTTCTTTATATCGTATAAATGTCATAATGGTTAATTAGGCATTACATTTTAAATACCTTTCGGTCTCTTTTTCGAAGAAAGTTCAAAAACTAGTGCCTAAATTAGCGGGAATTTAGGATTTTACCACCTGATAAATGTTATGTTATGAGTAAAAGTTTATAAATTGCACGGATTATCTCGAAAATTCACATCGAAAAGCGTAAGAATTTTTCTGCTGGATATTATTCGACTTAAATGATCGAAAATTATATAGAAAAATTAAATTGAGTTGATATATTCACTATTCCTCTGCCTTTCCGACTGCATCTTTTAAATTTGTATAACCATGTTTTTTCAATTCATTTTCTAACTCGCTTTCCATGCGCGCAAAAGCAGAAATTCCTTCTTCATATAAAACAGATGTAGCGGCGAACGCGCTCGCTCCTGCAAGCGCATACGCGAACGCATCCTTTCCTGAATAAATTCCTCCGCATCCTATAATGGGAATTGTACCTTTGAAATACTCGTAATATCTTCTTACATTTCCCCAACCAATCATTTTTATTGCTTCTCCGCCAAGTCCGCCCCATTTCGGTTTGAGCATTATTTTTGCCTTGTCGGCATCTATGTACATTGAATTTCCTAATGTGTTTATCGCAACAATTATATCTATTCTGTTCTTTGTTACAATCTCGCAAAACTCGCTTTGCGCAGAGGCGTCCAAAAAAGGCGCGGCTTTAACCGCAATTTTTTTATTTGTGTTTTTTCTTACCGCTTTCAAGATATTGTTCGTTGCTTCGGCATCGTATATTATTTGCGATTTCCCTTTAAGATTCGGACAGGAAAGATTTAATTCCAAAACATCCGCAATTTCCGAAAGAGTTTTACTCATTATTTCGGCTTCGTTCGCATCAAATCCGCTCATGCTTACGAAAACAGGTTTTTTGGTTTTCTTTTTCAATTCCGAGATTATATTCACCATCTCAACATATCCTGGATTCGGAAGGCCCATGCTGTTTATAGTCGTATTGCCGATTGCATAAAATCTTGGACCAGGGTTTCCAATGCGCGGAAGAAAAGTTGTTGTTTTTGTTGTTATAAAACCAGCGCGCGAGTTCGCAATTTGAATAAGCTTTTCCAAAGTATCGTCATATGCGCCAGAACCATTAGTAAAAACACCATCCAACTCAAAATCCATTATGTCTGTTTTTAGCATAGAATCATTTCAATTTTGCAGTGCGCTTTCTTATTCCTTTTTATTCTTTCTTATTCTTTCTTATTCTTTTCGGCTATAATGAAATATGTGATGACATGAACAACCTCTGATTGATGATGAGGTCAACAGCGTCTGATATCGGTATTCATATATTTATGTAACCTTTCTTCACCAAATATTCCGCGACCAAAATCCCGCCTTTTGCCGCGCCTTTTTTTGTATTGTGCGAAAGCACAACGTATTTAATCCCATTCGGGAAAATTTCGTCTTTTCTTATTCTTCCAATAATCGTGCTCATTCCATCATTTATATCCCTGTCCTTTCGCGGCTGTGGCCTATTCTCCTCCTTTTTAATTACTATACTTTCTTTTGGTGCTGAAGGAAGATCTCCGAATTCTTTTTTGGATTTTTCGTTGAACCGTTTTATTGCATCCATATAATCTTCAGGCGAGCATGCTTTTTCTGTTTCTACAAAAACAGCTTCAGTGTGTCCATCGTATACATTTACTCGCGTGCATGTGCAACTCAGCTTGAAGGGCGCGTTTTTTATATTGCCATGTGCGAGCGAGCCAAAAATCTTTATTGTTTCTTTTTGGGCTTTTTCCTCCTCTTTTGCAATATAAGGTATCACATTGTCAATAATGTCAAGGGACGCCACGCCAGGATAACCTGCTCCAGAAAGCGCTTGCAGTGAAGTCATGAATACGTTTTTTATCCCGAATTCGTCGTAAATCGGCTTTAGGCTTACTGCGAGTCCAACCGTGGTGCAATTTGGCCCGGGCACAACAAACCCCTTCCAACCTCTTGCTTTCTGCTTTTCAATAAGCTGTATGTGCGATGCATTTACTTCTGGAATAAGAATTGGTACATCATTATCGTATCTGAATGCGGATGTGGTACTTATAACAAATTTTTCTTTTGCGCATTTCTCTTCAAATTCGCGCGCAATCTCTCCCGGAAGCGCAGATAATATTATATCGTATTGCATGATATCTTGTTCAATTTTTGCGACATCTTTTACAATCATCGATGCTAATCTTGATCCGATCTCGCTTTTTTGCTGCCATATGCATGCTTCGGAATATTTTTTTCCAGCTGATTTTTCAGAAGCATAAAGTCCTGTGATTTCAAACCAACAATGTCCTTTTACAGCTTCTATAAATTGTTGCCCAGCTACTCCAGTTGCGCCCAAAATTGCGCATTTAAATTTTTTCATTTACAACACCCTTATCATTTCAATCTTATAATCAAAGAATCCCCATTTTTTATATATGGCGTGCGCTTTAATGTTTTTATGATAAACGGCAATTGATGAGTATTTCAACCCCTTTTTCTTGAACCATTTAAATGCTAAGTTTTTGAATTTACTCGCAATTCCTTTATTTCTGTAACCGCTCTTGACATAAAGGTCGCTAACATAACCAATTTTCTTCACAGCATAGACCGGCACATTCTTTTTTATAAAGTTCATCGAATAGCCAACGATTTCATCATCAACAACAGCCACCACGACATAACTATTCTGAGATTTTATGTTTTTAATTGCCCATTTTTTCCACAATTTTTTTACATCTGGAATTAGTTTTAATATATCATGCTCAGTAGTTTTCTTTCTATTCAGATTGCGAACATACATCATCAATTCTAGTGCTAATGGAATAAGCAATTCTACATCTCTTAATTTTGCTTTTCTAATTGTTAATTTCATGATTTTTCATTCCCCACATATCTAAATTTTTTCTATCTGTTATAATTCTATCTGTTATAACGAATCAAATACTTCCATATTGGAATGAAGCTTATTGTTTTTCCTTTGATTTTTTGCTCGTTTTCATAATCCTTGGTTATTACAACAAGGTTATTGCATTTCGTTTCACTGCTTGCTTTTACTAAGGAATCCAAGGTCTTTTTATCAATATCTTCAAATTCGGAAATAGTGGTTACTTGGACAAGTTGTTTGATTTTTCTTCTGTTTTTTATTACAAAATCAACTTCCCTTTCTTGATAATCGCGCCAATAGTATAGCTCTAATTTTTGATTTAGGGCGCTTCTTCTAAATAATTCAATAGCTACCATGTTTTCAGCTATTCTGCCAAAATTTTCAGAGAATCTGAAACCCTTAATACTATAAAAACCAGGATCAATCGTATATACTTTTTGGACAGAACGAATCTGCTTACCGGTAGAATAATCAAATTTTTTAAGAAAAAAGAAAAGTTTACTCAACTCTAAACATTTGGAAAACCTTTCAACCGTATCCAAACTCACGCCAATTTTTTCTTTAAGCTTATTAAATGACTGTAAAGTAGAAATATTAGAGATGTAAACGCTAGCGAGATTCTCCAATTTTTCTATTTCTGTAATTCCGAATCTTTTCACCGTATCCTTCATCAGAATGTCGTCAAAATAACGTCGCAATAGTTCTTGCTTTCTTTGAATAGAATGAGATAAAACAACTTCTGGAAACCCACCCCATCGCACATATTCTTCAAAAAATTTTATTATGCTGAGTTTGTTCTTGATGACGTCTAAATCATTAGTCAATTTTAAATTCTTGAAATCCAAAAATTCTTTAAAACTCAGCGGAAATACTTCAACATTTACATATCTGCCAGTTATTACCGTTGAAATTTCTCTACTTAATAACTTGGAGGAAGATCCGGTAACTATAACATTTGCTTTCTTTACTTCTAATAAATACCTCACGAATTTTTCCCAGCCTTTAGCTACTTGTACTTCGTCTAAGACGATAAAAGGTTTAGTTGGACAAATATTTTTTACATAAGCTTCATAAATATCAAGTAGGTCTTTGCTTGTCAGAACTGGTGGAAAGCGGAGATCTTCAAAATTTACAATTAGCAAATCTTTGGTATTTTTTTTCTTTTGCCCAATAAGTCGCTGGAGAAAGAGATAAGCAAGAGAAGATTTGCCTGCTCTTCGCACTCCTGATAGAACGGTTGCTGTTTTCTTGGATGAAATTTTTTCAATTATTGAAAGATATGACAGTCGTGCGTGGAGTCGTTCCTTAAAGTTACCCCAAAAGTTCCAATCCAGTAATATCGCCATTATTTCGGTTTCTCTCATGAAAAGACATCGGTATTGAAAATTTATAAATCTATCGGTTATTTTTGATAAAATTTGACCGATAGATTTTAGTATTTTTTAAAAAGAAAGCTTTTCTATTCTTTCAACCGCTTTCTTTATCTTTTCAACCGGTTGGGTAACCGCGAGCCTTACAAAACCTTCTCCGTACTCACCAAATGCTGTACCTGGTGTGATTGCGACTCCGTGCTTTATCGCTTCCTTTGCAAAATCCATGCTTTTTTTGCCGGTTTTCCTTATGTCCACCCAAACATAAAATGTTCCTCGCGGTTCATTTGCACTTAAGCCGATTTTTTCCAATTCGCTTACAAGCACCTTCACCCTTCTTTCGTATTCATCAAGCATCATTTGAACTTCTTTTGGCTTTTTAGAATCTTGATAAGAAGCATAGGAAGCAAGTGCAGTGGCCGCTGTCTTTTGAATATAGACAGGAACGCCGGAATCTATATTTTCTTTTACTTTTCCAAGTCCCTTCACAATATCTGTGTTTCCGACCGCAAAACCAATTCTATCACCAGTCATACAAAAAGTTTTTGAGAGCGAGTAAAATTCTATAACCGCATCTTTTTTGATGTCCGCGATTTCAAAAATGGACGGAGCGGAAAAATTTCCGAAAGTGAATTCCGAATACGCATTATCATATGCAAAAATTATTTCGTATTCTCTACAAAACGCGAGCGCTTTTTCTAAAAATTTTTTTTCGCAAACAGCACCGGTAGGATTGTTTGGATAATTCAAAAACATAATCTTTGCTTTTTTTGCATTTTCTTTTTTTATCGCATTAAAATCAGGAAGAAAATCATTTTTATTGAGCAACGGCATTTTAACCGCAATTCCATCAGAAAGGATAGTGGTTCCGTTTGCATAAACCGGATAGCCTGGATCAGGATATAATACAATATCGCCAGAATTAACAAACGCCCTTCCAATATTTGCAATTCCTTCTTTTGCGCCTATCAGCGCGATCACTTCATTCTCAGCGTCTACTTCAACCGAAAAGCGTTTTTTTATCCATTCAGCAACCGCTCTTCTAAAAAATCCTTCGCCGGTATAGGAAGGATAATTATGGTTTTTCGGGTCCGCAGCTTCTTTTGCGAGCGCATCCAATACAAATTTTGGAGCAGGCAAATCCGGATCTCCAATTGCAAGCGAGATGACATCAACTCCTTTTTTTATTTGCTCCTGCTTAAGTGCATCAAGCTCAGCAAACACATAATGTGGAATTCTGTTTAATCGTTTTGCGTATTTATCTTTCATTATATTACCCGAATTGTTGCTTGAATTCTGATTTGTTGCTTGAATTTTAAGAATTTTGGTGATTAATGATTGACTAATAACTAATTAATGATTAATATGGGGTAATTTTTCTGTGAAAGTTTAAATTTATTACCTAAATTTTAAAGGCCTCAGCACTGGAAACCATGATCCGTATTGTTTATATAAAATCGCAAAAAAATTAAATACATGGAAAAAAAGAACGGACATTATATTTATTTTTCTTCTCTCAATTCCAAGCTTCAGTTTTGGGAAAGCGAAGGGGCGCGATATGGAAGTGACAAAAATTCTGACATTGTAATTTTAGAGGCGCATGGATGCAAACGCACTGGCGAATCATTGGTTACTGAATTAGAACTTAAAGGCACGCTAAACTTAAAATTTTATGGAAAAAGGCAGTGTATAGGATATAATGATTGTGATGGAAAACATCGCTGCCCAATGCGCATAATTGATTATAAACAGTGCGCTGCGTGCGCGGCAAAAGATATTTCGCGTCTATATACGCGCCTTGATTATATGGGTTTTGAAAAATTTTTTGCATCCTTCAGAAACCAAGAATTCAGCGTTTATCTTGCTTCTTTTGGTCATTTGGTGAAATGCGGAGTCACGCGTTCCTCGCGCTTAATGAATAGAGTACGCGAACAAGGAGCGGATTATTTCGTAGAAATTGCAAAAACAGAAAACGCCGAAACTGCGTATTCTCTGGAATTTAGAATCAAACAGAACTACTCACTGAGAAATGGAATTACCTCTATCCAAAAAATGAAATTAATTTCAACAGAAGAAAACCCGTCGCGAATACGTAATTATGCAAATAAAATAAGTGAAAGCGATTTGTTGGGAAATTACGCATGCGCACTGAAAATACAAAAACTTGATTATATTATTCCAAAATCATTTAGCGAAGCGGAAAATATAAATGGGACAATTTGCGGAAACAAGGGACAAATACTTTTTTTTGAAAATGAGGATAAAAATGGGGCCGTCTGTTATGGAATAAACATGGCTAATAAAATAGGTATGAAATTTGATTATTCTCTTATTGGTTCATAGCGTTTATGCGCTTTATTAAAAAGATGCATTTTGACAAAATTGGTTGTGTGAAAATAGAGATAATATAGTCTACCCCATTTTTTTATTCTACGCATTGAAACATAAACCACTGCACTTGGAACATAAACTACCTTTCCGTATTTCTTTATCCGTTTTATTAGATCCGTATCTTCCCCACATATAAGGTTTGTGTTAAATCCATCAATTCGCAAAAACTCATCTTTTTTTATAGCTAATGTTTCTGTGGATACAAAATGAAAATTTACTGTTGAAAGTATATGCGCGCTCGGATGTAAAAATGTCTCTGCAAATATGTGATCTACCAATTCACCATGATCAGGAAGTAACTTACCAAAAGTTCCAATTACACGCGGATTTTCAAATGGTTTTATTAAATTCGCAAGCCAATCTTCTTTGTAATAGCAATCGGCATTAACATTAATTATTATCTCTCCAGAAGCTTTAAGGGCGCCCTTATGTCTTCCAGCTGCTATTGTGCGCTTTGGTTCATAAAATATCAGATCGGTGTATCTTTTTGCAATCTTTACTGTATCATCACTACTTCCACCATCAACAATTATGAGCTCGTATTCTGGTGCATTTTTTTGATTTTTAATAGAACGTAGCGCCCTTTCTATAAGTTTTTCTTCATTAAGTGTAGGCATCACAATAGATATTTTTGGTTTTATCTTTGCCATAAATATTCATAAATATAATTCGGTTATAAAGATTTAAATTCTCTTCTCTTTATTTTAATTTTTATGGTTTTTTTATGGTTTTGATTGAAGTAAAAGGTATAATAACAAAAGTTTACGGTCGCGATTCGTTTGCATATATATTGCATAATGGAAACGCCCCGGTTGAGCTTACAAGCACCGAATTTTTCCAACAAGGCGAAAGTGTAAGAGCGCTATGCAGAAGCGAAGAAAAATCAGGTAAAACAATTCTCATAGCTGAAAAAATAGAAAAATGCAATGATATTTATTTTGAAATAGAAGAAAAACTTGAACGAAGCGCAAAACTTTCTATGTCCTCTTCTATCCTCAATTCAAAACTTTCTACACCTTGTTTTATTTCTAATTCTAATAAATATGATATTGAAAAAATTGCAAGAAAACTTTATGCTGCGCAGCAATTAGGGCGTTTTATCATCGTAAAATTTCATGGTGATGCCGATGGTATAGTCGGGGCGCTTATTTTAAGAAAGTTTCTCAAGGCGAACTATTTTCAACAGAATTCTGCGATTTACTCAGTAGAAAATGCTATAAAAGATATTGAAAAAACTGGACAGCAGTTTCGTCCACTTTTGATCATGGTGGATTTTGGAAGCGGAGAAGATAGCTCGGCAGCACTCGCGCTCGCAAAGGCAGGAGGAATTGAATTAATAAGCATAGATCACCATCCTCCGAATGATGTTTCAACTTCACATTTTACGTTGAGTTTAAATCCATGGAATTCGGAAAACGTTGACGGTTCAGAATATCCTGCCGGATTGTTGTGCGCAATGCTTGCATCAATGCTTGGGATCGAATCGCATGGTCTTGAAAAAATCGCATGCGCTGGCGATAAAAGCACTGTTCTTCCAATTTCGGATGAAGATAAAAATAAAGCACTTGTTTTGGATTTTGTTGCAACCTACTCAGGATTTGGAAATGGAATAGAATTTTATTCAAATGTACTCTCAAAAAGTGAGTTATTTGATTCAATACTTGCTCAGGCAAACGCGAAGCTTGAAGAAACAGATCGTATTCTAAAGAAAAATATAAAATGCAAAAGCACTCAGAATATTGAAATATTCTTGTTTAATTTGGATAATATCGCAGAAAAAAATGAATTTCCAAATAGAGGTAAAATAACTGGGAGAATTTTTGATTTAGTAAATAAAGAAAACAAAGAAAAGTCAGTTGCAGTAATTGGGTACAGTAAAAAAACATTGATACTTCGTTTCAACAATTCGCTGGTTTCCAAGGGCGTACGCGCGAATGAAATCATAAGGCAAATGCGAAATAATTTTTCAGATTTTATTGAAAATGGCGGCGGACATGCACGCGCTGCTGCACTGCGGATAAAAGAAGGATTTGAAAATGTTGCGATTGACGAAATTATAAAAATGATAACATGACAAAAGAACACGGAGAAAAAAGAAAACTCTCTAATAGGGCGTATATTATTTGGGGTATAAAAGGAATCGGTTTGATGACTATTGTGTTCGGTTTTTTATTATTCTCACCTCTCAAACAGAATTTAACCTTTATATCCGAAGAACAATTTTCTCTTTATTTGGGAAGCATGGCAATCGCATGTTTTTCTGTTTATCTTATTTATCTTAAATTAAAACACAACAACCATTTTTATATTATTGCTGATAACGAACTCGTAATATGTTCTGGCATTTTGAATACTGAACAAACTATAATACCATATATCAAAATAGAAAGTGTAAACATTTCAATAGATATAATCCAGAGGATTCTCGGAGTTGGTACCTTGAAAATAGAAACTGCTGGAGGGGTTCCTGGAGAAGCTGAAGGCATTATACCTTATTTAGCAGATTACAAAAAAATAGCTTCCGAGATTCTTAAAAAAATAGAAACAGCAAAGGGCGAGATAACTGTTTAAATTTTACATCCCAAAAACTATACTTATTTCAATGGGCTTAGTAGTTGCTCTTTTTGCGTTTTCCTTCTTCTTCTTTACTACTAATTTTAAGCCAATTTATTTCAATGAGCAACCGCTTTACAAAAATGCACACTTTGCTCCGAAATTTGGAGATATTCTTACGTATGAATACAGGATCTTGAACGAGACAGGAAATGTTTCATTTTTATTCAAAAAAATGATATTGGAAACAAAGAATTTTACAACTATTTATGCAAATTGCACCAAGGTTGTTGCTAATGATCTTAACATTTCCACCTGTATAAATGATGATGGCACTGATAATGAAAGTAATCAAAGTCTTGCCTCACCGTTCTTCTTTTTTTTCGCGCCATGGATGCTTGCACTCAATGAGAATTTTAGCTGGAAATCACAAACAGTAAGTAGTATAAACAATGAGATATTAGAGAATTTTTCTGTCTCCTATATTGAAAGAACGATATTTTTAGGACGTGACGCATATGTTGTAGATGTAGTTAATAAAGGAATTTTTGGCGATTTCGAAAAAAAGCTTTGGATAGATGTAAAAAATAGATTTGTACTAAAAGAAGAAGGAAAAAATTATACATTCACGCTTATTCGAGCGTGGTTTTCTTTAAACCCGAACCGCGGAGGGGGAAACCCCTCCAAAACTGGTTGAGGGTTTTTATTTTACAAAGTAAAATAAAAATTTTCGAACGATTCGTCGTTCGAATGTTTTTTAGGCACGTGCTCAAACAGTTTTGAACAGTTTGAGGTGTCATGAACGACGATTCGTTCATGAACATATAACAAACCAACACACGGTAATTCTTCGATACTTTCTGATATTACTTTGTTGGTTT
>JBFLYM010000036.1:0-9763 GCA_040757035.1 Microcaldota archaeon
TGTAAAACAATAGGAGAAACTATAAAGCGGCTCAAGAGGCTGCTGCAAAAACAAGATGCAAATTTCGAGAGGAACTTAGTGCGAGCGATCGAAAATTACGTCGAGCGAAAATTCGCAAAACTATAGAATATAATATCTAAAGTATCAATAGATAAGAAAACGAAATCTGATTTAGTACAGAGTATTAACGACAGCGATGCACATCTCTTTATAAATGTAGAGTATATGATTAAAAAAATTTTAGATCTTACGCTTAATGAGAGAGATGTTAAATTAATCGCAAATGAATTAAGTAAGTTTTTTAACAATATAATATCGAAAGAACAGATTAAGGATATTTTAGAACTTACACCATGTAATATTCCATCTGCTGTTATTCTCCCTACACTTGTAAAAACCGCTCAGTGGTTAAGTGAAGCGGCAGTACTTGAAATCTGCAAAGTTGCTCTTGAATTTAAAGATAAACCAGAACTACTTAACGTAATGGGTATAATTGGAAGAATCGGGCAGATGGAGGATCAAAAAGCAATACCTGACCTCAAACAATTTAAATCAAAATCTACAGATGAACGAAGACTAATTGAAAATGAAGCAGTACTTATGGTTTGCAAAGTTGCTCTTGGATTTAAAGATAAACCAGAACTACCTGGGGTAATTGGTGTAATTGAAAAAATCGCTCTAGTAATAGGCGATGAAGATGGCATATTTACAATCTGCAATTTTGCTATTAAATTTAAAGATAACCCAAAAGTACTTAAAGAGGTAATGGATAAAATAAAAACCATTACGGATGTGGATGATACGATGTATGAAGATTTGAGTAGAAGAGGAGAATTCATAGCACTAGAAGAAATGAACCAGTTACAAGGAATAATAAAACTAGCTGTAATAGGAAAATTAAATAAAACTTTGAGAGAAATGCAAAAAGAATACGATATACCTGCTGAATTCCGTTTTTTTGATTTTTGATTTGATTCGTATTTCAAAAAAGTCGGTATTATTCTGTTGGAGTGCTATAATTTAAACCAACCCAAGCGCATACGCAACAATTGCGGATGCAAGGATAAGATTGGACTTTAAAAAATTGATGGAAGCGTTTTCACTATCGCGCTTTGCGAACGCTTAACGAATTCCAAGCAAATTAGAGCATACAGGTTTTACGACGTAAAAGCGCGCGCGTTTTGTAAAGTCAAGTTACATAGGTGGCATCACCTCATTTGGTTAAAAGCCAGTCTATTAAGGGAACGAAACTTATCGTTATTCCATCTATGGTTTCGGTTTGAGAAACGTCTTTGGTGAAGATAATTGCTTTTTTCACTTTGAATTCCTTGGCACATTTAAGGATAGCATTTTTTTCTCGGACAAGAGTCTTTTCATCGCATAAGTCATAAACAACTTGGGTTAGTTGATTAATGTTTGTTCCTTGTTTTATCAGAAAATCAACTTCTTTGCCTTCTCTATTTTTCCAATAGCAAATTTCCCTTTGTCCTCCTAATCGCCTTTTTAACTCAAGAAAAACTAGGTTTTCATAAAGGCGCCCCAGGTTTATTTTACCTATTGTGCTGTAGCTAAATCCTGTGTCACCGGGATAGGCCTTTCGCGGATATTGCGATCTATCCTTTATATTATAGGCAAATATCTCTATGAAAAAAAACAAGTAGCTCGCTTGCGAATAGTGTTCAAGCTGTAATATCTTGTCCTTTCCTATCTTGTAGCCAAGAGTTTTAAGAAAGTTCAAGCACTTTGAAGCTGAAAAATATGGGCTTTGGACAACATACCTGCCAAAAGTTTCAACTATCGATACATCTTCATTGGAAAGTTCTGCAACATCTAGGCCAACAATATCTTTAAAATATGAATTGAGAATGCGAACTTTGTCTATTTCTTCCTTTACCAGTACGACTTCTGGAAAACCACCGTATTTGAGATATTCCATAAACGCCTTTTCCAGTCGTCCTCTACCCGCAGTTGTCTTTTCAATTTGTATTCCTTTGAAGTTGAGAAACTCATTGAAAGGCAATGGGTAAAGTTCAAAGGCCAATATTCTTCCTCGCAATGGTTTACATGGCCAAACAAGGTTTTTACGAGAAGAACTTACAA
The DNA here is from genome assembly GCA_040757035.1 of Microcaldota archaeon. Taxonomy (GTDB): domain Archaea; phylum Micrarchaeota; class Micrarchaeia; order Anstonellales; family Bilamarchaeaceae; genus JAHJBR01. Next base: position 2,101 of record JBFLYM010000036.1, read on the forward strand.
TCAAGCGAAGTTTTCCTTTAAGTAGTTCGTGCGTCCGTGCTAGCCAGCCTTCCCAGTCTAGTGAACTAGTAATTTCATCTAATAATACGAATCCTTGGTCGCCAAACCACTTTATTACATCATCAAGTACGTGTGGATTGCTCTTTAATCTGCTGTCTTCTAAGTTTACGTAGCACACTTTTTCCCCATTAGCCAGCAGTTTCTGAAGTAAAAGCATTAATACACTAGATTTACCGACTCTCCTGACGCCGGTAATGGCAACTATCTTTGATTTTGAATTTGAAATAATTGAGTCAAAATCAACAACCCTAGATAGTAGCTCCTTCCTAGCAGCATAAGCACTCCATTCCTCAAAAACAGATTCCATATATTGTTCTTACACAAAACGATATATAAAACTTTCTGTTCTATAAAAAAACGTATTAGTTCGTCAGCTTAGTAGGTATTCGTTAATCAGAAACATGAATATATGTTGAAACTTGTTCAATTTGCGAAACTCGGGTTTTTTATAAACGTGAATCCCTTTTCCTTAAGAGTTTTTATTGTTCCGCTCACTCCAATCGCAATTATTCGCGCTCTTTTTCCATTAAGATTTTCAACAAGTGCAAGCGCTCCGAGAATTTTATAAAGCGAGCCGCGTTCGCACCGCATAAGCCCTAATTTGTCCTTTTCATCATATTGAAGAAGTTTGTAAAACAATTCCGAATAACCGTATTCGCCAAAGAATTTCAAAAAAAAGGAAAACAATCCGGCTTCCACATCCTTTTTTGAAACGCTTTGATTGCCATTAGTTTGACTATTTTCTTTTGGCGTGCTTAGCCGAAACACGATGTATCTTTTTTTCAGCTTTAATGTTGCGTACATAATTTGTATTGGAAGCTTAATTTATTAAGAACCTATTTTTTTACCTTTAAATCAACCGCGACCTGAACGTATGCTGGAGAGAAAGGGCGAACAATGCGCTCAAAAATTATTTCAACATTCTCATTTTTCAAATACGCAAATATCTTTCTTTTTGCGTCTTCAAATGGATTTTTGATATCCGCAAAGGTATAGAAATGGATTATCGCTCCGTTTTTCGCGCCTTCGTATGCAGCATTAAGAAACATCTCAGCATCTTTTGGAAGCGGCATCAAAATCCGATCTGCAAAATTTTTGTAATCACGTTGAACTATTTCGCCAACATCCCCGCAAATTGCAGTTATGTCTTTCGTTTTGTTTATTTCAATATTTTTTTTTAGGTATTCTGCGGCAATTGGATTGAGCTCAATCGCAACAATTTCGCAATTTTTTCTTGTTTTTGCGATTACGAGCGGAAAAGGACCGACGCCCGCGAAAAGCGCAAGTATTTTTTCTCCATTTTTGACTTCTTCAGCTATTCGTTTCCTTTCAAAGCTCAAACGCGGTGAAAAATAAACTTTTGCAACGTCAAGCAGCATTCTCACATTGTTTTCGGTATGCAGCGTTTCGGTTTTTTCACCTAAAATTATTTTTAGTTTTCTTGTGCGATATTCTCCTGCCATAGGACTTTGTTTTTTTACAACCGTGTGTACGTTCCGATGTACCTGCATTATCGCTTTGGCTATCTCTTTTTCTTTTTGGATTAATATATCGGGAATTTCAACTATCGCAATATCGCCAATAATGTCAAACGACTTCACCAATGCATTTTTTTGCTCTTCGTTCAATATACCGGATAAAGCGCATTTAATGTTCTTCGGACGCCTGACAACAATTTCATCTTCATTCCATCTTCCTTGTGACATACTTCCGCCTATAAATAGGTGTAGGCTTTTTGTTCATCAATATTTTGGACACCATATAAAATGGTAATTCATGAAATGCACACATGTCTGGCTTTTTACATATCCTCGTGGCATATAATTATATATAGCATATAATTATATATAAATAATATATGTCTGTCTATTGTTTGTTCGCTTTCATCCCACCTCTAAAGAATGTGGGGTTTCCCGCTCACGTTTGCTAAAGTATAGCACTCCAAAGAAAAATCCAGCAAACAGAGTTGTGGAGTATATCTGCAAGAATAACGTTAAGTTTGACGATATAAGTATAAACTAATGTATCGAAGAGATAGAATATTTTTAAACAGTTACTTAAAAAAAATAGATTATTAGTAATTTTTAATTGTTTTGTCAGGTCAGTGGTTCTTGTAGCCACTTTTCCAATGTGTTGAAAGCAGCGCCTTCTAAAGCTGAGACTGAGTTCAGAGCTGAGATTGATTTTTCACCACTCAACAGAAGACCATTTCCATTCCATATTTTCATCCCGTTCCTGAGTCCTTCCAACTCTCTTTCAGGAAGCTTCCCTTCTCCCCCGCTCCATACCTGCACTGCGAGCGGTCTTTCTCCTGGTTTCAATGCTATGAAATCACATTCCCAATTATCACCTGCGAAGTATGAAAGAGAGTAGCCTCGGCGCACGAGTTCCACTGCAACCAGATTTTCCAGCCGCCTTCCTCGGTCCGCCTGTGTAGAGATTGTTACCGACGCCTGCAGGCCCACATCATAGGCGTAATGCTTCGCATCTGCTACAAGTCTTTCGCGCGGGGAGCGTACATAAGGAGGGATTGAAAGCACCAAAAATGCATCATTGAGGCCTTGTACGAACGAGCGGAACGTCGGCTGGCTTATTCCCAGTGTGGAAGCGGTCTTTTTCGCGGAAATCTTCTTGCCAGATTCAGAAAGGAGAAGAAGCGCAAGATCGGAGAGTGGTTTTACTTCTCTCACTCCCTTTCTTGCAGCAACATCCCGTAGAACCGTGAGCTCTAAATACAGTTTATGCAGTCTAGAGGCATCTCCTGGTCTTAGGACGCACTCTGGATAGCCACCTACGGCCATGTATTCGTCCAAATCTCGTATTCCCCATTTCTTCGCATTCCTGTAAGAAAGCGGAAGAACAGTTTCCGGCACTGCGCGACCGCCCAGCGAAGAGGCAATTTCGCTTGATAGTAGGGATGCACTCGAACCGGTGAGAAGAATGTGTCTTGTTCCGACTTCTATTTCCTGCCTTACGACTTTCACCCAATCTTCGACGCTTTGCACTTCGTCCAATACGATTAAGCCACCTTCAGGAACATTTTCCATCTTTTTTTTCAACTTTTCCGCGGTATCTGGGGCGCCTATAGCCTCCAGATCAATGAATTCGCCTTTTCTCTCTGCACTGATCCAATCTTCAAGCAGCCGCTTCGCTAATGTGGTTTTTCCAGCCCTTCGTGGTCCCACTAACGCAAGCGCTTCCTTCTTTCCCAATAATTCAAAGAGTTTGTGTTCTTCCTCCCTTGGCACGTACATATTGAAACTATACTTTCAGTATATATAAATAACTTTGCGTTTTTGGGGTTTTGTTTAAATATTGTGAAAACATGTTTTCATATGTGTTTTCATATGTTTTCCTTCAGTATATTTTCTCTTGGCTATTCCAACACTATTGCTGGCTTTCCTGGCATTGCGTTTTTCGCTTTTGGGTGTTTTAGGTGAATTGTTCTGTCTTCCGGATCTTCCGAAACAACCTCAATAACAAAGCCGAGTTGTCCATTCATGAATTCGCAAGCGCTGGCAAGCGCATCAAGTTCTTCAGCAGGTTCCAAAACCTCAGGAAGAGCGAAAATATTTTTGCCGATTTGTTTCAGAAACTTTATTACATTTTCCCCGTTATTCCGAAGCGTTGGATCTGACATGGATTTTTTCACTGCTTTTTCAAAATTTTTTTCCTCGCGAGCAATACAATATAATTTGTGCTTCCAATCTGTGGCAACAAATATCGTCGCTTTTTTTGGAGTTATTCCTGTGAGTTCCGAGATTTTTCCGATGTCTTCAATTGTACTCGCGATGAGCAGTTCACGCAATTCCAAACTCTTGTTTACAGCATCTGCGTCCATATTAGGTAATTGAGTAATTGCAGCAAATCCCGTGTTCCCAATAGCATGCCATGCTTCTTCAGCAACATGCGGTGCGAGCGGGGCGATTGCTAAAATCCATTTTTCAAAAAATTCCTTAAGCCTCGGTTCGTATCCATCACTTTTTATTCCCTTTATCCCTCTTACTCGCTTGAGGTACCATGCAAGGTCGGCAGTAGTATCGTAAAGAAGTTCTTTTACAAGTTCTCGGTATTCCATACGCTGAAATTTTCCATCAATATTCTCCAACCGCTTGTTTAGACGCGAAAGAAGCCAGAAATCTATCTTTTCCTTCGCAGGTCTTGATGCATATCTAATTAATTCCAATATTGTTTTAAGGCGTATTTCAACTCCACGTGCAACCGCTTCGCTGAAATCGGTATCGGCGCTCAAATCAGCACCGCCGACTATGCTTATTCTTACCACATCTGCACCAAACTCCGCAATCGCACGACGCAATGAAAGAATGTTCCCAAGGCTTTTACTCATCTTTTTTCCATTCATAAGTACAAAACCATTCGCAACTATCTGTTTTGGCCAAAGCCCTTCAGGAAAAATTGCTGCATGATTAAATATAAAAAATGTTAAATGATTCCTTATCAGATCCGCACCGCTATGTCGTGAATCTAGAGGGTACCAATATAAAAAGTTTTTACGCAATTCTTCAATTTCTTCATCAATTTTCAGTGTTTCGCATTCCTTTCCAAGTTTTCCAAGAAATATATAATCAAAAAACGCATTGTCCAATTTTTCAGCAGGAAAGTGGATAAGTTTGTGCGCAATTGTGTAAAATGCCATATAAATTGTAGAGTCGGAAAGCGATTCAATTATTTGACTTTTATCAAATGGAAACGGAGTGCCGAGCCCTTGCGCGCGTACGCACGCTTTTTGTATAAGCCAGTCTATCGTATAAAAATAATCATCGTGCGTGCGCTCTGGAAGCGTGGTCATTTTTTCAAGACATTGCTTTGCGAGTTGTTTCCAGCTTTTATTTCCATAATCTATAAACCATTGATTTTTGACCAGATTTACGCAAACTTCAGCTCCGCATCTGCAAAAAACCGGGGCCTTTGCGATAATATTGATTGAAAATGATTTGTTTTCATTTTCTAATTTTATCTTTATTTTTTCGCGCGCTTTGTCCACGCTTATTCCATCATATTCTTTATCGCCAACAAGCATTTTGCCTTCGTACACTTCTTTTTTGTAAATCTCTTTTGTTGCTTCTTCTGCAAGCGGGTCGTTCTGGTTTTTTACATTCATTCTTTCAACCACATCCTTTGCTGGAATATCGTAACCATTTATTTTGATTATTTTTATCAGTCCGACTTCGTCTATTTTTTCAATATCCCGCAGTGCGAGGTAGTCGTAAGGTGCATGCGCTGGAACGCTCATTACCGCGCCAGTTCCTTCTCCTGGGCGTACAAACGATGCTGGAAAAATAGGAACATTTTTCCCAAGCGGACTTTGTGCGAGTTTGCTTAGTAATCTTTCACCAGTAAATTGTTCAATAATATTCAATTCAAGTTGGAGCGCGAGGTTTTTTGCCGCTTTTTCTGCGAGATAAAAAATTTCGTCTTTATCGTTTTTATCGCTGTTATGTTTCGCTTTACCATTTTTATGTTTCGCCTTTACATATACTGCATGTGGGTTTATCCACAAATTTGTTACTCCAAAAAGCGTTTCTGGCCGATATGTAGAAACTAAAATATGCCCATCTTGGAACGCGAATTTTATTGCGGTAATTTCCTCAATTTCCGGATCAATATCTCCTTTTGTATCATGAGCGCTTACCGCATTATTATCTATGGGACACCATGGAACGGGATGGGTGCTTATTTTAAGATAACCGAGTTGTTTGAGTTTATGAAATTGCCATTCTATGAATTTATTGAAGTGCGCATCAAATGTATAAAATTTTCTTCTCCAATCTATACAATATCCTATTTCTTTCATTCCGCGTTCAATCTCATCGGAAAAATAAAGTACAAGATCTTTTGGTTCCGTGAGCGTTGCGGCCTTTTCACGCGTAATTTCATATATTTTCTCAAAGATATCTAAAAGTTCCCCATCTTTTTCTTTTATTTTTTTTGCCATGCTAATTATAGGTGTTCCGGTAACATGGAAGGCCATAGGAAAGAGTACGTTATATCCTTTCATACGCCAGTAGCGTGCGTATACATCTGCGATAGTATATGTTCTGCCATGCCCGATATGTTGCGGCGAATTCGGATAAGGAAATGCGGCTGTGATAAATTTCTTTTTCCTATCTTCGCATATATTTGCTTCATATATTTTGGCGTTGTCCCATTCTTTTTGCCATTTCAGATGTATTGTTTTAAGGTCAATTTCCATAATTTTCATAATTTCCATAGATTTCATAGATTCCATATAACAGTTGAAGAAGTCAGTTTTTTAATCAATATGCTTTTTTGAGAGAATGTATCTTGGCGTTTTGTAAAATTGCATTTTATAAAGTTGGATCAAAATCAAAACTATGCGACAGCATGCTTTTTCTTTTTAATCCATTATTAGTATCAAACCTAAATAAAACTTTAGTTTTAGACCATAATAGGAAATATTTATAAATGCGTTTATCTCTGATAAGTACATGAAAACTAAATGGGATTGTTTGTTTGTCCTGTTTGAGCTTAAGGAAGCGAGACTTAGCGATATTGTCAAAAAAGTTGGTTCACGGCCATCACCAGTAAGGCAAAAATTAGTTGAGCTCTTAAAAAGCAAAATTATAATTCAAGAAAAAAGGATTTACAAACCAAATAAAAACAGTTCGATTGCATGGTATATCTTTAATATAATGAGATTTTGTCGAAATAAAGGGATTAACTACAATTTTTTTTTAACTAAAGAATTTGCGAATATCATCAGAATTGGTTTAAGCAAAGACGAAGTATCGCTCTCTGATTTCAAGTCCTTAGACTATAAAACTGTCAGGAAATACCTCACTTATCTATCAAGAATAAATCTGCTTTTTGTGGCTTCGAAAAAACCTCTTAAAGTTAAATTCGTTTTTGATTCGGTTTTTGATGATGTTTTAGCTTTGTTTAAAATGAAGCGGAAGGAGAAAGGGATGGCCAAAGCGCCAGCGCCTTTTGATGACTATAGAGAAATAGAAAAATTGCTGGCTAAACTTAAAACACTAAAGAAAGATTTAAACTTTACAGATATTGAAGAAGAACAGAAGATAGAGTTTACGTCTGCATCTACGCAATTAGAAGGCAATACATTTACACTAGAAGAATCAAAAGAGCTTCTCCTTCACGATATTGTTCCACAAGATAAAAAATTAAGAGAAGCAAATGAAGTCAAGAACTACTATGCTGCTGTAAATTACTTTCTTGCTCATTTGGATCAACCCTTGTCAATCCAGTACGTTCTTGATCTCCATAGAATCGTAATCTTCAACCTTGGAGTAAAGGAAGGTGTACGGACAACCAACGTTTCAATCAAAGGAAATCCGTTCTACAAAGTTTCGCATTTCTCAGAGATTTTTCCAAAGCTCGAGGCTCTTTGTAAAAAAGTAAATGAATTTCTTGCGGAGAAGAAAACAATAAAGGAAGTTGTTGAATTCGCAACCTTTGTCCATAATAACTTCCAACACATTCATCCATTTGAGGATGGAAATAGCAGAGTAACTCGCTTGCTTTGGAATTATATCCTTGTACGAAATGGTTTTCCATTGATTAACATTTATTCAAATATGCGCGAGGAATATCTATCGCTTAC
>JBFLYM010000037.1:0-9579 GCA_040757035.1 Microcaldota archaeon
AGAATTCGAAAAGGTCTACACTATTTCAGATGAAAATAGAACAATTATGAGTGAGATCCCGAAGAAAATAAGAGTTTTTGACGAACTTTTTGGAACAAACTTATTCCCTAAGGTACGGAGTTAGGGTGGTAATGCTGACTGCGAAACAATCTTGGCAATGGAAAAGGTGCTTGTTTTTCTTGCAAGTTCCAAGCTCGGCGAGTTCAGCATACACGGACTTGCACAAACCATCGGTATGGATAAATATAGGATTTACCGTGCGGTTTCCATTCTTGAAGGTATGCGGATATTAAGAATGATTAGGCCTTACGGAAGAGGAGCAAAATTTGTGCGTGGAGACCCTAAACTTATGTTTTACCACCCAGTAATGCGAAAGGCGATATGTTCAAATTTAAGGATAGAACCTGATGTCGGTGCTTTGCGAGAGGAAATTGCGGTATTTTTTCTTACTATGCGCGGTTGGAGCATATATACAATAAAAGGTGCAAAAAAGAATCCTGACTATGTAATAGAAATGAAAAAAGAAAGAATGATAATTGAAGTTGGAGGAGAAAGAAAAACCCACGGTCAGTTAAAAGGATTCAAAGAAAAAACACTTGTTCTAACCGAACGCCAGCTAATTGTTCTTGGTTGTTTCTGATTTTTCAGCAATTTAAAAATTAGTTTGTGTTCTATACTCAACAAACTAAGTTTGGTTGAGTATATACGATCCACGTTTTTTTAGTGGATCAGTATAATTGCGGAATTCAGATATATAAATGTTCGCAAATAATAATTTATAATAGCTAATGATGAAGAATCGTGAGGATATGGTTGCAATGATTTACAAAACAGATGCTCCAATATCATTGGAGATGATTACATCTCCAAAAGTAGAGTATACCACCGCAAAAGAATCAGATCTAAATCTAAAAATAAAGAAATTAGAAAAACAACAGAATAACGAATTCCAGCAGCTTAAAAACGCAACAGAGTTACTTTTTTCAAAGGCAAATATGAAACTAATATCTAAGATTGATAAAAAAGGTTGTTACAATCTTTCCTTTGAAGACGGACTTACACTATTCGCAATGGAAAGTTGTTTGGCAAAATTAAAACAAAAAATAGGGATTTCTGAAACGGAAATGGATGCCGTTCTTCTAGAAAAAATAAGAATTCCTACTATAGAGAAGGCGCTTAATTGCCTCAATCTTTCTGAGGAAATAAAAGAGAGTATACGCAAATATCGACAACTGGAAAGCCGTCATTATTTTTTATTTGCCAAATATCCTAAATATAAAGATGGTTGTTCTTTCTTAGAAGAACAACTATTTCCATCATCGGCAAAAGTGTTTGAAAAAGCGATTAAAGCAGTTGAAAACAATTTATCATTGTCTTCTCAAGAAAAGACAGGGTTGATGCGAGAATTGGTTCAAGCAAATTGTTTGGATGCAATTAGTCCGATTATGTTCGCTCTTATAATTGCAACGGACTTAGAGTTACTTTTATTCACAAAACAGTTTTTTGCTACCGGAAGATATTTACATCTATTGGATATTTTATTCAAAATAAAAATGACTCAAGAACTTAAAAAACCAGGGTTGATAGTCAAACTATTTCAAATTCTCTACTTATTCAATCATACTGGACTTGCAGTTAATTATTTTATAAAAAGAGATCTAAATTCTTTTAATGCACTTTTTATATTTTTGATTACATCGGAAATACTTGGTCCTGCTGCTTGCATAGGAGGAAAAATTGCATTTAAAAATATAGTTAATGAGATTAATAACGCATCAAAGACAGTTTTTTTGTTGATAGAAACTTATAGTAAAGCTGGTGAAAAACTAACAAACAAAATGGTATATGATGTACTTGATCCATTTTTTAAGAAGGTTCAATTACCGCTGGCAGCAAAAACAACGATCGTTGCATCAATTGTAACATTAGCAGTTGTTTATCCATCAAAAGTTACAGAAGACGACTTCAAGGATAAAGAAAAACGTGAAATTTATGAAAAAAATCTGAAAAAGGTATTGGATCAATTACACGCAAAAAAGGAATTATTTAAATAGATAAAGGAAGAAAGAATAAAAGGTGATTATGTATGGTAGGTGGACCCCAGTATCAGGTATTCGAAAAAAATGTTGAGGAGCTTAGTAAACAGCCTAGTAGACAGAAACCATTGGAGGAAATGATTGCACAGAATGTAAATGAGATAATTGCCAGCATAAAAGACGAATACAAATGCACTTTTAATAATGAACCAAAAGTTAAAACAGAATTAACAACTCTTTTTATAGCTTTGAGCGATAAAAAAATAAAGCCAGAAGCAGCAGCACAAAAAATCGCAAATATAGTTGAAAGTGGAAATCCGGTGGATGGAAATGGAAAGCCGGTTGTGATTTTTGATAATAGGGCAGCTGAAGATTTACAAAACGGAACAAATATGGCACTGATGAATCCGTTCTTGTGGCTCTTGGGTCTGTTTAAGAAACCAGAAAATTTAGTAGAAAATCCTTATACATATCTTAAATTAAATTGGGTTAATGTATATGAACTTGAGTGTTTTCTTTCAGATATCGAACGCGAATATGGTGTAGCTTTCTCAGGACCAGCAAAAGAACAGATTGCCAAAGAATTTGATAATATTGTTGAACGAATAAGACGCCCTTCGGATATTGCATCTGATATAATACGTATGGAGAGAAATGTATATTCAGCTCTGGCAACAGTAATTTCAAATGCAAACGTATTTATTCCGCAAGAACCAGCATTGATGCAAGGCGAAGCAGGAAAATTGGTGCTAAACCAACCAAAACCAGAACTAGAAAAACTTGTGGATGGCACATTACGCATTGGTGCAAAGGGACAAAGTAGAATAACTGATATGATAATGGCCCGTATTGAGCACCCTCCGGCGAACATATCGCCGCTCTTTTTCGATGAACGAGGAGGAGAATCTTATTGGAGAACGTTATCTCGTTGCATGAGACGTCATCCATGGTGGACACGTTTTGGTTTTGTTGTTGCTACCTGGTATACCTGGACTAATCGCGATGGAATAGCCAGATGGATAGGTGACATTTATCAAGGAACTGGAGAAAATTGGAACGCTACGTATCGATCCTTTATGGGTTACAGTTTTTCAAGATACGACGACTGGGAAAACGCATTACAAAAACGATGCAAAGATATATATTCTTCTAAAATTAGCTCATTAATTTACGATCAAAAAAGAATACTTTTTGATTGTTGGTCAGAAATTGAGGATGCTGCTGGGATAAATACACAAAGCATGAGTCGCTACAACTATATGACAAGACAGCCAAAGAACTATTGGAAATCAATAAATGCGTATTTTGATAAACATGGTACGTTAGGCATAGTAGCATTTGATGAATTATATAGAGAATTAATGTCATATCCGTCTATCTTCAAAAAAGGGAAAGAAAAAGAAGTCGATACTTCTTATCGGAAACCGTTTCTTGACGCCACAGAAGAATTTACAAAGGCATATAATGGATATTCTCAAAGATTTAAGAGGAATTCTTTTGCATGGGTGCAATTCACGCAAATAACAGACGCCTATCGTAAAAACAATCCTAACTTTGAAAAATTGTTAGGAAATATAAAATGGAGATTGGAACAGATAGCTAATATGAAACCGAAGGATCTAACGAAAAGATATACAATAAGTAAAAGAAGTAAACTATTATTGCAACAGAAACCTTGGATTAGTGTTAGAAGCATGAGACCAACGACGATTATACCTACTAAGATTGACGAACAAATCGAACAAAAAGAAATAATTGCCGAAAAAATAATAAGGGAGCGACTCGGTGCTGATAAAAAAATAGCAGGAAAATACCGTGGCATTACACCTGATGAAATGGGTAAAAAATCCCATAACTCATTCTTTGAACAAATAGATAGTAAGAAATATGACGCCGCTAAAAAAACGTTTGTCAATGCTGTAGTAAATTCAGAATTGTTGGCGCTTGATCGTAAAAGAGCACTTCTAAAAGGAATTATTTCAGATAAGAAGATAAATGAACTAGTGCCTCTTCCTACACCTGGTACAGGATCAACAACATCTCGAAATCCTTATGATCATTGAAATATGATACCGTATTTAGATAAGTGATATAATGAATAGCGTATCAAAAAAAATGACTGAAGAAGATGTGGAACACAAAGTCACTAAACTTCTTGAAATAAAAAAAATACCTAAAAAAACTATGCGAACTTCCGATCAGACGGAGTTTGTAACTTATATAGATAAGAAACTATTTAAACTTGGGAGCCGTGGAGTGAACGTTGATGAAAAAATAAAGTTTCTAAATAGTGAAATAAAAAAAGCACAAACTGAACAAAAAGCAAAGCAAACTCCGCCACCTGCGCCTCTACAGAAACCAGTCGTACCAAAAAAAATCGAAGAACAACCACTTAAGAAAGAGGAGAAACAAAATAATGCTCTCAAAAAGTCTATGCAAAGACAACAACCAGCATCTAAAATATTTGAAAAAATACCCCAAATCATGTCAATTGACTCGTATATATCAAATAAAGGACTCCCATTTGCTGAAAAAATTAATGGTTATGTTAAGACCGCAGAGACAGACTATCCTCCAAGCAAAATGAAGCTACCCTGGTATTGTTTTTATCATTACATTCCTATTGTTGGTGAAATTGTGCGTTGCATTTCTCCAAAGTATAGAATAGGAATGAATTGGATACCCATAGCAGGATGGTTGGACTTTGTAGGTACTGCTAGTTTAAGTAAAGATTTTGCTAAAGAACTTGCCCTAAGAAAACAAATAGAATTTATCAATAATCGAATAAAAGAAGATGGTGTAAAAGTAACTGTCAATAGTACTGAGCACATTCCTTATACTTTCTTGGTACATACTTTAAAAGGGGCAATTGAAAAATATATAAAATGGATCAAAATCAAAAAAAAATAAGATTTTTGAGATAATTACTTGGTCGGTTTGCGATATGCAATCCGCGGTTTTTTGATTTAGTTGAGTAAAATGATTGAATTTTTGCGCGGAAGATTTGGGAAATTACCAAAGATTATAGCATCTGATTATATGAATAAAGAATGTGTTGTGCTTGATTCGCGCTTGATTAAATATGATATTTTTGGTTCGCTTGCGCATGTAAAAATGCTTGCAAAGCAGAATATTTTGAAAAAAAACGAAGAAAATGAAATAATTGAAGCGCTAAAACAACTACTCGCTCGCTATCAAAAAGGTGAATTTCAGCTTAAAAAAGAATTAGAAGACGTGCATATTAATATTGAGGCCGAAATCACGAAGCTTACGCCTTATGGAAAAAAAATACACACCGCACGCTCCCGCAATGATCAAGTCGCAGTAGATACGCGCATGTATTTAAGGGATGAACTACTCTATATCGCATCTTTAATTATAAAATTGCAAAAATCATTCGCAAAACTCGCCAAAAAAGATGTTGCGATGCCGTCTTATACGCATACACGCATCGCTCAACCGGTAACGGTTTCATTTTGGTGCGAATCTTATATACAAAGTTTTGAACGCGATTTAGAACGGATATTTGATGCTTATAAAAAAGTAAATAAAAATCCATTAGGAGCGTGCGCAATAAGCGGAACGAATTGGAATATAAATAGAGCATATACAACAAAACTACTCGCTTTCCACTCGCTAATTGAAAATGAAATGGATGCAATAAGCTCGCGCGGTGAGATAGAAAGCGAAATTTTGTTTGTATTATGTCAACTGATGGCAAAATTTTCTCGCATCGCAGAGGAAGTAATATTGCTTTCAGAAATCGGGATAATAGATATTGGCGACGAATATACGACCGGAAGTTCAATAATGCCGAATAAAAAGAATCCGGATATATTTGAAATTATGCGCGGAAGAACAGGGCGCGTTTACGGAAATTTAATACACTCGCTTACAATACAAAAAGGGTTAATGAACGGGCATAATGCTGATACGCAAGAAACAAAGTTCGCTGTAATGAGCGGCTTGGACGTTGTTAAAGAAACGCTTACACTTTTAATTGATGTCGTACCTACATTTGAATTTGATGAAAAAATAGCGATATTGGAAATAAAAAAGGGTTATGCCAACGCAACAGAACTCGCAGATTTGCTCGCTATGAATGGAATCTCGTTCCGCGAAGTGCATGAAAAAATAGGTAAACTCATATCGCAACTTAGCAAAGAAGGAAGATATTTGGAAGACCTAAAACCTGATGAGATAAATAGAATACTCAAAACAAAATTAGACGTTAACCTAATTTTAGACGAAAAATTAATTCAAGAAGCGCTTTTGGTAAAAAAGAAAAGGTTTTCTAAGCACAAACATAAACAAATAAAATTAAATCCGAATTGGGAAAAAAGGATAAACACCGAATCAAATAGGATAAAAAAGGCATTTCGCGCACTTCTTATTTCCTGCTAAATTCAGAAATTCAGAATAGCATGCAAAGTAATGGAAGTGGAATCGCATTCTCAGAAACAACTAATTCGTCCTTTACATAGAAGTCCGTATCGTGCTTGAACGCATGGGGACCGAGCTCAAATGTCTTACCTGCCATATAATAATCAGGGGTCTTCCTTTCTCGATCGGTTTTCACATATGCTGGGTGGAGGAAGTGGGTATTGGAAACAAAAAGGTCTTCTCTTATTCCGCCCTTGAGTTGCTCAAATGTGAAACCGAGCTTGTTGCCAATGGCCAAGCGGAACGGTGGAGATATAAGGAACTTTTTTTCCTTCCGCACCATGGATGCACCGCGCTTGAATGGCATTATTGCGTGCAAAAGACCAAGGTCGCTAAGATCAGAAATGATCTTCTCAACCAAGTATATCTTTCTGCTAGTCTGTTTTGCCAATGCGTTGTAAGTTATTTCAGACGGATTTGAGATCACGAGTGTGTTTATTATCTTATACACGCTGCTTATGTAATTGGAATCAATCCTCTCAAGACTTGAAAGGTCGGTGCGCACTATCTTTTCGGTTATGCGCTCATAAAGCGCTGGAGCGTCGGCCTTCTGCGCGAAATAGAATGGGAACGAACCATAGCGCATATATTCACTGAAGTGAGACGCGTAAGGCGCGATGGCAGATATGAGTTTCTTTCGTTTGTCAAAATCCAAAATTGAAGAAATCTCGGCTTTTTCAAGCTTTGCATCAGCTACGAAATCCAAGAATTCCCGAAAAGAGAGGGGTGGAAGATAGAAAAGAAGCGCACGCCTTGAGAGATCTGCCGCGCTTTCCTGAATTAAAATACTGGAAGAACCACTGAAAATTATATTTGTAATACCGAAATCATAAAGGAGCTTAATTTCTTGCGCCCAGTTGGGTGAAGTGTGTATCTCATCTATATAAAAACTGGAGAATTTTTTTGTTTTTGCGAACTCAACAAATTCCGAGATTGACGAACTCCTGAAAACCAGTTTTTCAGCGTTTACGTATACCGATTCTGGCTGCTCTGCGGCAAGTTGCAACAAAAGCGTAGTTTTGCCAGTACCTCGCAGTCCATATATTCCTAAGATAAGCGATCTCTTTTTTGACAATTCTTGGAAAAGGAAGCGCCGCTTGTTCAATTGTTGTGCTTCGGCCTTCAATCGTTCGCTTTCTTGCAGAAGAGTTGCGAACATTTCGTCATTCATCATGCATTGATATTGTTGCGTTTATTTATATTCTTTGCGGTTTAGTTAAAATATTTGATAAATTGCATGCGGTTTGGCGAAAATTATAATAAAATTATAGTATACTGATTTCTGATTTTATTGTTTGGATACTATTTTACTTCAACTTTATCTCCTTCCTTTATCCCATATTTTTTAGAAAAGTTTTGGTTTACTTCAATCGCATAACGCGAAGGCCATTTGGAAAAATAAATAGTGCAATTAGGTGGCGTTGTCGCGGTTCCAACATCATGACACGGCTCCATTTCAGTTATATCTACAATAGTAAAATTTTCGTCCAAGAAAATCGCTTCAAGAGGAATTTTTGTATTAACCATCCAAAACGAATGATAGGCATTATAACTTAAATAAAAAAGCATTCCTCCTTTTTCTTCTAAAGAATCGCGGAACATCAATCCGCGTTTTATTTTTTCTTCTGTATCAGCCTTTTCAGCAAGTATAGAAACATTCGCTGGACGAAATGTGACCCATACTTTTTTCACATCCAAATTTGCATTCGTATCATTCACTGAATTATTTTGTACAAGCGAGTTCTGTGTTTTTGTGCAACCTGCCAACAAAAGAAACAAAAAGCAAAACAAAAAGCACAGAAAAATAACAGAAGGAATAGAAATTGAAAATCTCATATCAAACATATCTCATATCAAATTTTGACTACTTACCTATATATATGTTAATCATATACGTGATTATATACTTATGAGAGCTATATATCTATAAAGCGCTTTTTAAGATTATTCATAACTTTTGGCATGCTTGTATATTCCATTTCATGCTCTGAAAGTCTATGCGGTTCAAACGGTCCGTGTCTACGCATGTAATCGGCTATATCCAAAGCAGTTTTCCTTGTATTGTCAAAAGCAATATCACCTAGAAGATCGCTAGGGCCGATTAATCTGCCGTTTGCAACCTGGAAACCTAAACCAATCACTCTTGTTGGACCATCAAATCGCGTAGTCATGGAATCTTTTGTTCCTACCGGCATAAGCGGACCATTATGCGAACCGCGCATCCAGCCAGCAACCAAATGCGGAAATGCGAACGGTTCAAGCACTTCGCCTTGTGAAGGAAGTCCGGACTGACATCGAACTATCGCAACCGGATCATCTTTCCCAACATATTCACCGGCAATAAGATGCAGTTTGTCTGTACTTATTGTAGCAACTACTTCTTTTTCCGGCACTTTATTGCCCACGCGTGGATAAACATTTTTAATTACATATTTGCCTTTTGTACCTATAAGTGCAAGGAGCGCGTAAAGTTCTTCTGGCGAATTTAACAATATTTTTTTGTTTTCATATATGTCTAAAATTTCAAACGCGAATCCATTAATCATGTTTGGATCTATAATAAGCCCAGCCGTGTTGAACGGATCTGCGAACATTTTAAAGATAGGAAGATTGAACGCGCCAGGTTCGGTTTTGTCCATCATAAAAATTACTACCGGTTCGCTTTTTCTTTCTTCAAATTCTAATTCCGCGCATCCTGGACCCATTCCTTTTATGTTACCGCTAAACGCATCAACAAGAAGGTCCTGTCCTGCACCGTAAAGCTTGAGTTCTTTTGCAATCGCTGTAGCCAAAACAAATGTATCCCACGCAAGCGCATGCACTTCTTTGGAATTCACACCTTTGTTATGAGTCATTATAAGTTGCAGATCGTCACCAACTTTTGTCACATGATAATCCGTGATTGTGCCTATCTTCTTTGCTGCTTCAAGGCCTTTATTTGCGCATTCCATGAGTTTTGGATGGACATCAGAATGACCGGTAAATCCTCCTACATCTGCCTTTATTACTGTTAAAGTAATTTTCATATTTCCACCCTCAATTCTCTACCCTCAATTTTCCACTCTCAATTATTTTTAATTATACTTTTAATTGTTTTCAT
>JBFLYM010000038.1:0-9073 GCA_040757035.1 Microcaldota archaeon
AACAATGACTTCTGGGCAGATTAAGATATATTCAGCATTGAATCTCGATAAATATCACCTCAATTAAAATTAGTTAGGCATTATGCATTTATCGTCGTAAATCCGTGTCAAATTGGAAACTTGAGTTTTAATCAATTGGCGATTCTTGAACACAAATAATTTAGCTGGTTTTCTGAAAGGAAAAATTTCTACAAAAAATCTCGAGTACGAAAGAGGAGAACATTGAAAACATACATTGTAGATAGTTATGCATGGATAACGTATTTCAAAAGTCATGTTTACAAAAACGATACTATTAAATAGTGGGAAATATAAAATATTTGTTAATTTAGATTTAGAATTTAGAAAATCAAATTTAGGAAAAAGATTTAAAAACATGTCAAAGGGTTTAAAATGAGAACAAGGGATGTCCTTCATAAAAAGGGATTTACTTCATACGTCTCGATAAAAAGGGACGCCTAGTTTTACCGCTGGAAATACGCGACGCCCTTGGCATAAAAAAGAACGAAAAAATACTTCTTAGTATTAGCGCTGCTTCTTCTAAAGCTTCTTCTAAAAATTCAATAATTGTACGGGTAGCGAAAGCGCCGGAAAATATTGAATCCTATCTATACTCCAAAAACAGTGCTTACGTGAAAAGCAAGAAACGAAATGAAAAAAGTGAAAATTTAGTTTTACGAATTTCGAAAAAAAAATAAAAAACAGAAAAATGGTGATTGAAATGAGAAAAATGAGAAATATGTATGATATATCTTTGCGGCCAGTAGGTACGTTTGATAAAAGGAAAGAAGTTGTGATAGCTATACCAAAGCCGAACAAGACAGGTAATCCTATAGCGTGGAAATTATTTGAAGCATGTACGCTTTTTGGTAAATCAAAAGAGCGTGGTGGCCCAATTCTAACTTCGAACCCAAATATCCAAGTGTTGGAAATACCTTCGGTCGACATACCTCTTTATTTGAAAAAAGGAGTGTGTGATCTCGGCATTTGCGGAACAGACATGGTTGCAGAAACTGGCATGGACGATATTCTGTCTAACAAGGCAATCTACGGCCCAGAGTGGAGAGAAATAATCACCAAGGCAATTTCTTTCCTCGACAAACTCGTTGAAATAGGAAAAGAGACAAGACTATGTATGGTTGGAGGAGCTGATTGGAGCACCAAATACTTTGAATTACAGGCGAGTACAAATGTTAGAGTAGGCACGTCATTCATGAGCATAACAGATGCTTTCCTAAAGAACAAAGGAATTACGGCAGCAGAGATCGTTAAAATTGGTGGCTCTATAGAACAAGCATGCCTTGATGAGATAATAGATATAGGTGTAGATCAGGTGGAGACAGGAAAGTCGTTGAAGGAAGCAAAGATGGGCATTATAGAGGAAATCCTCAGCTCACAATACTGTCTATGGGCAAACAAAGAGGCATATGATTTGAAGAAGGAGTACATAGATAAAATAGTAAACATGATGAAGGGAGTACTTTCAGCGCAAAAGACTAATATATTGTATGGAGAGCGCGACTGTTCTCAGATCAGAGACAAACAACTTATGAAGTTCAACGTACCGCCTGATAACAAACGACAAATAGACGAAGCTATACTCAAGAAGGAAATTCCGTGCAGCGAAAGCCCCACTATATTACCGCTTGTTAAGTCTGGCTGGTCTGCCTACGAGGTATTGATATCTACTCTGAATATTATGGATACTGTTTCAACGTTAAAAAGCTACGGAGCTAAAAATATCATCTGGAAAGGATTTGATGGATATGTGGAATGAAAACAATGGAAGAAATCAAAGCAAAAACAGAATAAGGAGAATGTGGAAAATGAAATAACCATAAGTTTCGATATTTTTCGAAATATTTAAATATGGATGAATTCAAAAATCGAAACATGTACAAAAAAGAATTGGCTTATAATTACATTCTTACCGAGGCGATAGAAGGGAAAAGATATACGTTTACTCAGCTTGAAATCTCAAAAAGATTTAGGATTTCGTTGAGTACAGTGAACAATGCACTCGCACCGCTTGTTTCAATAGGTGCAATAGAAAAAAAAGCACGTTCGTTCGTTCTCGCAGATATGAAAAAAATGCTCTATTACTGGGCAACAACAAGAAAATTCGAAAGAGATATTGTATATAAAACAAGGATAGAATTACCAGTTTCAAAAATAGAAAGATTGGTTCCTTCTTCTGCAGTTTTTACAGCCTATTCAGCTTACAGGTGTATCTTTCATGATGTTCCTGCAGATTACAGCGAAGTTTATTTCTATATTCCCGAAAACGAATTGGATGAAATAAAAAAAAGATTTCAGCAAAAAAAAGGCCCACCGAATGTTTTTGCGCTTGTCGGTTTTTGGAAAAACGTAGTTTCCAAACCACTGCTTTTTACAGATTTGTGGAATATAAAAACATGGTACGCAAGAGAATTTTTGCATGCTCTTGAAAAGAGGCTGAAATTATGAAAGAATTCTGGAACGAAACCATGACGCAGGCAAGCTGGGAAAAACTGCAGCAGCTTAGCAAAGAATTTGAATTCGTACTCATAGGGGGTTGGGCAGCTTATCTCTGGACCAAGGCGCATAAATCAAAGGATATAGATATAGTCGTGGATTATTCCATACTGCAGAAACTCTCAAGAAAATATCGTCTGGAAAAGAACGAACGTCTGAGAAAATACGAAATAAAACTTGGTGAATTCGACATTGATGTCTATCTTTCACATTTTTCCAGGCTTGCACTACCGGTTGAAGAACTAAACAAACATACTGCTATGGTTGAAAGCATAAGAACTGTGAATCCCGAAACCCTTGTAATCCTTAAGCAAGGAGCTGAGATTGAAAGGAGGAGCAGCATAAAAGGAAGAAAAGACAGAATTGATATTCTTACTCTACTAATATGTTCTCCTTTTGACCCTAGAAAATACAAGAAATTACTTGCAAAATATTCTTTGGAAAATTATTTGAATGAACTTATGAATGAAATACAAAGTTTCTCAAAGGACGACCTTCCTTATATTGGAATGAATGCGCATTCGTTTGCAAAATGGAAAAAAGAATTTATAAATGAGTTTATATAAATGATATACGCAACCAACTAAATTTTCCGATTAGTATATGTGGTTGTGATCGCGGTCGCTATGAAACGCATTCTCATTACAGCAGCACTTATTTACGCAAACGGTCCGCCACATCTTGGACACATACGAAGTACATATCTTCCAGCTGATATATATGCACGATATTGCAGGCTCGCAGGAAATGAAGTTCTTTATATTTGCGCAACCGATGAACATGGTACACCTATTGTTATAAGCGCAGAAAATGAAAAAAAGAAATTAAAAGAATTCGTTGATTTTTATTACAAAAAAGATAAGTCTGAATTTGAACAATTGGGTTTTTCCTTTGACATTTTTCATCGTACATCTAGTGTAGAAAACAAAAAGATGACGGAATATATATTTGTTAGATTAAAAGAAAATGGTCATATCTATCAGAAAGAAATAGAACAACCTTATTGTGAAAAATGCCTTCGTTTTCTTCCTGACCGCTTTGTAATTGGAACATGCCCATATTGCAAATCAGAAAAGCAATACAGTGATTACTGTGAAGTCTGCGGAAGAGTATTGAAAACCAGCGAGATTGTAGAACCAAAATGCATAGTGTGTAAAAACAATCCGGTAATGAAAAAATCTACACATTATTTTTTTAAACTCAGTTCATTTTCACATAAATTGAAGGATTATATCTCCAAAAATCCAAATTTTCAGACAGAGATTGTGAATTACGTGCTTAATTGGATAAATTCAGGATTAATTGATTGGGATATTTCACGTGATATGGATTGGGGGGTGAAAATTCCTGGAGAAAGTAGCAAGGTTTTTTATGTGTGGTTTGATGCACCGATTGGATATATGAGTAGTACAATGGCCGCGACAAAGCAATGGGAAAAATTTTGGAAAACACAATCAAAAATAGTACATTTTATAGGCAAAGACATTTCTTATCATCATTATCTTTTTTGGCCAGCAATGCTCATGGGTGCAAATGAAAATTTCTTACTTCCAAATGCGATTCCAGTACGCGGTTATCTTAATCTTGAGCACAGGAAATTCTCAAAAAGCAAAGGATGGTTTGTTTCGCTCGGTGATTTTTTGGCCGAATTTCCACCAGATTATTTGCGCTACTATGAAACAGCGATAACCCCTAATAGTGTTGAAGATGCAAACTTTATTTGGAAAGAATTTGGCGCGCGCATAAACAATGAGCTTGTTTCAAATTTGGGTAATTTTGTACACCGTACGCTTGTTTTGATAAAGAAAATTTGTAATTCAGAAATTCCAAAACCAAAACTCTGTAATGATGATAAAAAAATTCTTGCGAAAATAACAGAAACCGTTGAAAAAACCGCTGCGCTGTTGGACAAATTCGAATTTCGCGATGCACAGGATGAAATAATGCGCACGACATCCGAATTCAACAAATATCTAAGCGAGCGCGAACCATGGAAAGATAAAAATACAGAACGCGTTGCAACAACGCTTTATGTCTCTTCGCGTTGGGTTTCTGCACTTACAACCCTGCTTAATCCTTTTCTTCCATTTACTTCGCAAAAACTCGCAAATATGATCGGAATAAAAATTCAAAATTGGAAAGACGCTGATAAAGAACATCTAAAACCAGGCGCGAAAATTGGCGAAGTGGAAATATTATTCAAAAAAATAGATGACAAACAAATAGAGAGAATGGAACAAATGCTGAAAAAAAGGGTTTCAGAATAAAATTATTGTATGATTACTCCGTTTACTACCCCATCCTGCCCAACGCGGTTTGTTACTTTTACCTTTCCGAGATTTGTTCTGAGAATTGCGCCCTTTGTGATTATATTTTCGCGCGCATAATCAGTCCTGTGTGATTCCATCACACCTAAGATTTTTGTTTTTATCATCCCATCCTTTGTAAGTACGTTTACCATACTCGCTTTTTTGAGTTTAGCTTTGATCGCTCCCCCTTTTGTTCTCGACATTGTTTTAGAATCTTTTTCTCCAACTTTTGTTGCGGTGAATCTAGTTCCGCAATGCACAAGCCTTTTGTCTCTAAACTTTTTTCTGCTTCCCCCTGTTCCAGAAGAAACTTTTTTAGTTCTTGATTCATGATATTGGTCCATATTATCACTTTCTCGTATACTCTATCTACATACTCATATATCTACATATTATCTACATATCTATATTTTCATTTATACACATTGATATTGTTTTATACAGGGTCCTTTTATATATCTGTATGACATTATAAATATTTATGTATGTTTTCCGTTTTTCATCGCGGCTTTCAAAAGATAAAATAATGAAAAGATTACAAAATTTGAAGACAATGAACAAAAATATAAATGCAATTGCAGTTTCTTCAAATTACATACATTCTCTTAAGCAATTACAACTGGCATATATTCTTACAAAGAAAAGTTTTAAAAGAAAGACCAACCTTGCAAATGATTTTATATTGGAGCTTCTGCTTTGGCTTTTAGGCGAAACAGATATCAGAAAAGCATTGGCTAAAAACGATTTTTCTCCTGATAATTTTATTCTCGTTTCGTTCCAAAAAATCAACCGCGGCATGCACAACATGCTATTGAAGAAGCTGTGTGCAAAAGAAAAATCTATTATGTTGAAAAAAAATGCAAGCGCGCTTGAACTTGAAAAGATAAGTACTAGTCGCTTGTGAGTGCTGGTCAAATCTAAAATTTTACGAATTTTTTCCAATTCAATGCAAAACACATAATTTAAAAATTTATGAATACAATTGATAATTGTTGATAATCGCAATATAATTGTAATTAAATCGGTATACCTATGATGAGTATCGTTCATGTCGGGTATAGCTCATGTTGGATATAAAAATCATACGAAACGATCCTGAATTGGTACGTGATGCATTAAGAAACAGGCAGTATGATTCTTCAGTAGTAGATACGCTTGTCAAGTTGGACAAAAAATGGAGAAAAAACAAAAAAGAAGAGGAAGAATTACGCGCGCAAAGAAATAAATTAGGTCTTGCAATTTCTGACGCAAAGAAAAAGGATCAAGATCAAAGTGCTGAAGAATTTGTAAAAAAAAGCGGCGAAATAGGCGCAAAGATAAAACAACTTAGTGAAGAAACCGAAAGTTTGGAAAAAGAAATTTTAGGCATTATGCTTAATATTCCAAATATTCCGCACAAAAGCGTGCCAGTAGGAAAGGACGAAACATCTAATGTTGAAATAAAAAAATGGGGACACCGTGTAAAAAATTCTGAAAATATTCTTTCTATTCTTTCGCATGATGTAATTGGCGAAAAACTTGGACTTTTGGATTTTGAAAGAGGTGCAAAGCTTGGGGGCCACAGATTTACGGTTATGTATGGCGCACTCGCAAAACTGGAGCGCGCAATCGCGAATTTCATGCTTAATGTACATAGTTCGCGAGGCTATACCGAAGTGTGGGTTCCGCATTTGGTAAAAAGTGAAATCATGCGCGGTACTGGCCAGCTTCCAAAATTCGCAAACGACCAATATAAAACCGATGATGATTTATGGCTCATTCCAACTGCAGAGGTTCCACTCACTAATCTTCATGCAGGAGAAGTTATCCAACCTCCGAAAAAATATACTTCCTTTACTCCTTGCTACAGAAGAGAAGCCGGAGCATATGGAAAAGATATAACAGGAATGATAAGACAGCATCAATTTGATAAAGTGGAATTGGTAAAATTTTCTTGCGCTGAAAAAAGTTTTGATGCGCTTGAAGATTTGGTGCGCGATGCGGAATATATTTTGCAATTGCTTGAGCTTCCGTACAGAGTAGTGCTTTTATGCACTGGAGATATGGGATTTGCGAGCGCAAAAACATATGATATAGAAGTTTGGATTCCAAGCCAAAATAAATATCGCGAAATATCGTCTTGCAGCAATTGCACGGATTTCCAAGCAAGAAGAGCGAATATAAAATACCGGGATAAAGATGAACTAAAGTTTGCGCATACGCTTAATGGTAGTGGACTTGCGGTGGGAAGAACGCTTATTGCGATTTTAGAGAATTACCAGGATCGGGATGGAGTAATAATTCCCAAAATGTTGCGCGATTATGTTGGTATGGAAAAAATTTGGATTCCGAGCTAGAATAAATACATTTTCATTTACTGGGCTTTATCGGATTCCTGTGCATAATTAACAAGCCCCCCTTTCTTTAATATTTCTTCTGCGACTGACTCAAGTGGTTTCATATTATACTCTTCGAAGAATATAGAGTATAAAGGCTTCGTTTTATTTTTTATTTTACCTTTTGAAAAGTTAATCTCAAGGACATCATTAGTACCAATCTTATCAACTTCATCACACTCAATTGGCACAAGCCCTATATTTATTGCATTTCTATAGAATATTCTTGCAAATGATTTTGCAATCACAACTTCTATACCACCATCCTTTATTAATTGTGGAGCCTGTTCACGCGATGAGCCACAACCAAAGTTTCTTCCAGCAACAAGTATACTCAAACTATTTTTCCTCTTTGAAAACTCTTCATCTATATCCTCAAATATATGCTTAATGGCTTCTGTATTTGAGAGCGTTCTATACTTCCCAAGTATGACATTATCTGTGTTTATGTTGTCTATTGGCATTCCATCTTTAGAAAAAACATACGCTCCACTACTAATTGCTTTTAGTGAACTTTGTTTAGAATGAGTTTGTATGCGGCCGGTTTCTTTAGCTTTCTTGTAAGAAGGGTAGAGAGAATAACGTGACTTTATTTCTCGTGGATCCGTTATCTCTCCAGTAATTGCGCTTGCAGCAACGGTTGCAGGAGAACCGAGATAAATCTCAGATTTTGGATTTCCCCATCTCCCTAAGAAATTCCTATTTGTTGTTCCAATTCCAACTTCACCATCTGCAAGGACTCCACCATGTGCTCCTAAACACAAACCACATCCTGGAGAAAGGATATGCGCACCTGCTTCCATAAGTATCGTAATTATACCATCTTTCAATGCATTAAAATAGATTTCTCTAGAAGCCGGAACAACAAAAAGGCGAACACCTGGATAAACTTTCTTATCTTTAAGAATTTCCGCAGCTATCCTTAAGTCTTCAAGCCTTCCATTCGTACATGAACCAATGAACGCTTGATTTATCTTAACAGTTTCAACATCATAGATTGGAGCAACATTATCGACACTATGTGGTTTTGCAATCATCGGAGAAAGCCTTGAAACATCACATTCAAAAGTTGCTGCATAATCCGAACCAGAATCTGAGAAGACACGGTTTACATCCTTTATCTGTCTTTCTGCAAGCCATTTAATTGTTGTATCATCAACCCCAATAAGACCTGTTTTTGCCCCCATTTCAATAGCCATATTCGTTATTGTGAATCTTGCATCCATCGTGAGTTGTGTAATTGCCTCACCCATGAACTCTGCTGCCATATAATTTGCTCCCTCAGCGCCAATTTGGCCTATCAAGAATAATATCAAATCTTTTGAGTAAACGCCTTCTGAAAGCTGGCCATTAAGAACAAACTTAATAGTTTCAGGAACTTTTAACCAAGTCTCTCCTTTTGCGATTGCAACAGCAACATCAGTACTTCCAACACCAGTTGCAAATGCGCCAAGCGCACCATATGTACATGTATGAGAATCAGCACCAATTACCAAATCGCCAGGTTTTACATGCCCATTCGCAGGAATAAGTTCATGGCATATCCCTTCACAATCATAAAGTCTAAATCCATGCTCATTTGCAAATTCTCTTGCATTCTTCATAATCTTTGCAGCAAGTGTATCTTTCGCAGGATGATTATGATCAATAACTACTATTACTCCATCTTTAGGTAACATAGTCTCAGGATTATGGAACTTACCAAGCTCTCTTATTACATCTTTTCCTGTATTCTCTTGCATCATCGTACTGGACTTTAAAAAATTGACCTAACTTTTTTTTGCAGATTTTTGCGCTCACGACGAGGTTTAGCGCTTTTTTTGCTCCAGATTTGTTCTACATAACTTTATAATCTAATTTAAGAGATAGATTTAT
>JBFLYM010000039.1:0-6756 GCA_040757035.1 Microcaldota archaeon
AGACTATGCGAAACTGAATTCATTCTTGGTGAAAATAATTAAGGATAATTTGTATAAGATGACGAGGTTATAATTAGTAAAAATAGAGTTTATACATGTTCCTATATATTATATATAGAATAAAATATATGATAAATATGTATGATAAATATGTCTGAATATACAACTATAATAATGCACAAAGAAACTAAAAAGAGGTTAACCGCCCTAAAGGACTACGGTAGGGAGAGTTACGAGGAAATCATAAATAAATTGATAACAATTTATGAAAAGCTAAAGGCAGAAGGACAGCTAAGCGAAAAAACAAAAAAAGACATCGGCCTTGCGAGAGCGCAGATACGAGAAGGAAAAAGAATGAGCACAAAAGAATTGATGTCAGAACTGGGTCTTTAGTGCTAACATGACGTATGAAATTTTGAAGGTCGGTCATCGCAGGAATATTTACAAATGAAGTTATTGGTTTAGTGATTTACGAAAAATTTGTGAAAAAGGAATTGAAACAGGGATTGAGAACATTGGTATGAATCCTGTTGAAAAAACTGTACATGAAAAATGAGGTGCAACCATGATTACCATAGACCATTCTAAATGCATATTGTGCTCGGGCTGTGCTGCGGTGTGTCCATTCAGTGCAATTGAATTGATAGGAACGCGAATGAAAACATACCCGGAAAAATGTAGGGACTGCGGAACCTGTATAAAAGGATGTCCTGCGAATGCAATCGAACTGCATAAAGGAATAAATGACGTGAAGGATTTGCCTCCAGAAGCGAGGAAAAAAATTTAATCATAGAGAACTCAAAATAGAAAACTGAAAGCCATAGGTGTTAACATAACAAAATACGATTACGACGCAATAATTGTAGGTGCAGGGCCTGCAGGAAGCACAATGGCAAGAATTCTTGCCCAGAGCGGTCGCGAAGTTCTTGTAATAGATAAGCGAAAGGACATCGGAAGTCCGGTAAGGTGCGGCGAGGGGTTGGGACAGCGGGAAGTGATTGGGCAAAGATTGGACTTGCCAAAAGAGGTAATCTCAACAGAAATCCTTGGAGCGAAAGTGATCGCACCGAATGGAAAATCAATTGTATGGAAAAGCGAGAATACAAAAGGTTGGGTGCTTGAAAGAAAAATGTTTGATAAATGGCTTGCCGAACTCGCAGTTCACAAAGGAGCAGAGGTTCGAGCATATACGCGTGCAGTGGATTTGGTAAAAAAAGATGGGAAAATAAATGGCGTGCGAATTGAAAAATATGGAAGCGATCCGTATGATGTTGCCGCACCTCTTGTAGTGAGCGCAGAAGGAATGGAAGCGCATATCGCTCGGCTTGCAGGTTTCAAAACAGTACATAATCTTTATGATGTAGATACGTGCTACCAGTATGAAATGCAACCATGCGAACACGAAAATCTTATTGAATTGTATTTCGGGAATGAGATCGCGCCTCGCGGATATGTTTGGCTTTTCCCGAAAAAAGACAAAAAAGCAAATATTGGAATAGGTATAGGCGGAAGCGTTGCGAAATGGAAAAAAAACAGTGGCATAATGGGTGCTGATCCGAAACTTCTGCTAGATGATTTTATTGCGAAGAACGACATGTTGCGGGATTCAAGTACGTTGCTCAACTTCGGAGGAATAATAAGCGTGGGTGCGCCATTAGATAAATTTGTTGATGATAATTTTATGGTTATCGGGACTGCCGCGAAGCAGGTTGATCCAATTCACGGAGGCGGGATAGCGTTGGCAATGGAAGCCGGAATTATGGCGGCTAAAATCGCAAATGAAGCAATGGAAAAAAGCGATTTTTCAAAACAAACGCTTTATCAATATGAAAAAACATGGAGAGCTGGACCCGGAAAAAAAGTCGGAAAACGTCTTTTGCTCAGAAAAGTAATGGAGCACGTTTCAGATGATGATTTGAATCATATTTTTAATACCATCACGCAAAACGATCTTGATTTAATAATGAGAGGACAATTCGCAAATCCGGTTGCAAAAGTCTTGGTTGGAAGGCCGCAATTGCTCGGGGTTTTGAAGGCACTCGTTTCAATAGGAACCTGACTTTCGCAATTATACCGATCCACTAAAAAAACGTGGATCGCATATACTCATAAACCTTCACGGCCTAAAGGCCGTAGCTTCCTTAAAATGATAAAATGACAATGCAAAGGTATTTGCCTTTAGGGGAAGCCGTAGGAAAGGAAGCCCGGTTCTCATCCTAAGGCACAAACGCCTTAGGCTTCCGAACCGTGAAGGTTTACCAATCGAGATAAAACCTGAAAAACAAAATCGGAAAAACTTAGTTGGTTGAGTATACAGCATAAACTAATTTTTATAGCCGAGAATAAAATCAAGCAAGAAATAAAATTAGTACATAGAAGTTATATTATAAATACTCAAATCCAATTTTTTATCATTTTCCAATTTCGTAGTAATCTCGCCAAGCACAATTTTTTTTATCCGCATATACTGCTCGCGTCCGATTTCAACATTTCCAATTGCGTACCTTTTTGATTTTGTGTTGAAGCAGAACATGCAATCGCTTAAGTTCTCGCAGTTGTAGCAAAAATAACAATCAGAGCAGTTATACGAATTATCCACTTCAAAACAACGTTTAAGTTTTGTCGATTTATAACAATTTATGCAATATTCGGAATAGAACACCATGTAGGTGCCAAAAACATGTTCAGCATATTTTGGCCAAAACGAATATGCAACGTTTTTGCTCTGGTGAAAGAAAGAGCTGCTAAGCACATTCACAGAGGAATCATAGTATACAGAATTCGCAATATTGAAGTTAGTTCCAAGAATTTTCTCAGATGTGGTATATGCAATTCCTTTAAGTTTCTCGGTGGCATTTGAAACTTGTAAATAAAATATGCATCGTAGCTATATAAAATAACGTGGTGAAATGATTGCAAAAGGGATAATGATGAAAATAATAAAACTAAAAGTGCGAAAAAAAGAAGACAGAAAAACGGTATTTGATTGCGAAACCGCGAAAACATTTTTTGAGAAAACAAAAGGGCTGATGTTCTCGGAAAAGAAAAACGTCCTTTTCGTGTTCAACGAAGAAAGGATTTTCGGAATCCATTCATTTTTCGTTTTCTTTCCGTTTGATGCGGTTTACCTAAATACAAAAAGAGAGGTGGTGGAAGTGATACGAAATATTAACCCATTCACCACTTATATCAAGAATAATATTCCAGCAAAATATTTGCTGGAATTGTGCGAGAAAAGCGATTTGAAGATTGGCGATTGTTTGGAATGGTAGCATGTTCGAATGCAGTAAATCCGCAAGTAAATAAAAGACCTCGCATTTCAGAGAACTTAGCTTTTATTCGAATTCGAGCCAATGTTGTAAAAAATATTCGGAATTACTGGTTACGAGATAATACATCAATTTATAAACCCTTACACACATAGATAAATTCATATGTTTGCAGATACACTGAGGAAAATTAAAACGACTGCTTATTTTGTTATTCCAGTTGTAATACTGCCAGGGGTTTAGCTACCCTCCTATATAAAAATCTATTTTTTGATAACGTGCAACTTTTTGATAAGTTGTAACTGTATTTATCTTATTTTTTTAAATTTAAAATAAATAATAAAAAAAGAGGTGAAAAAATGCAGCAAGGGTGTTTAGGTCCACGATGATAACGGAAGAATAAAAAAAGATGGTACAGAAAATAGTGTTGTTGTAATAAAAATCAGTGGGAAACTACTAGAGAGGCCTTATTTTCCTCCATTGCTAGATGAAATAGTAGGATTGCATAAGCATGGTAATGGAATCGCTCTTGTACATGGGGGAGGAGTACAGATAAATAAGCGTACGTCCGAAAAGTTAAACACGGAACCGCAGTTTGATAAGATAACCGGTTTACGATGTACCGACTTAGAGACTATGAAGATAGTTGTAGAGGTTATAGAAGAAATAAACCGTAATATTGTTCTTGAGTTTTGTAACTTAGGGCTTAAAAATAACGTATTAGGTTTTGGTCTTGAGAGTGATTTATTTCACGGAAAAATAATAAATAAATGCATTGGTCGCTACGGACGCATAAATGTTGACAAAAGTAATCAGGTAGGAGTAATTGAAGCTTTAAAAAATGGAAAAATTCCTATAATAGCTCCTATAGGGAAAGATAATCTGGGTCCATTAAACCTAAACGCTGACGACGCAGCAGTATGTCTTACTGAACTTGTTAGTAGGTATGGTTTCAATGTATCAAAAATTGTATTACTTAGTGATACAGATGGATTATATGTTGAAGGACGTCGGATAGAAAAAATCTGCGGGATATGCAATCTTTATTTGAATGAACTGTCGGAAAATGGTATTGTAACTCAAGGAATGAAAGAGAAAATTTATGCATGCATGCTCGCAATTGAAATGGATCTAAGTACTCCGATAATAATTGCAAATGGTACTAAAGAAAACGCAATACAAAACGCGCTTGACAAAAATCCTTATGGAACAACCATTACTCCACCAACTAAATAACATAATTAAAACATAATTAAAAAAATTAATCCAACCGTAGCCCATACAAATATGTTCCAGTCCATTATTTTACTTCCATCTAAAGGAAATATTGGAATCATATTGAATATTCCAAGCCAAATGTTTATCTTAGATGCGAAAAGCCATAGCGATAATGGTGTGTAACCCAAAGCGATCTTAAATGGAAAAAATATTTCGAGACCAAGAAAAACAAATGCTAATATTAAGTTTGTGAGCGGTCCTGCAAGCGAAATTAATCCGTTCTGCGTTTTGGTTATCTGCGATGCATAGATATAAACTGCTCCAGGAGCTACAAATACAAAACCAAATACAGATGTTATGAGAGATAATATCAGTCCTTGTGGCCACATTTTAAATTCTGCAAAAGCTCCAAATTTCATTGCAACGAATTTATGTGCAAGTTCGTGTAAAACAAAACCTATCCCAATAGTAATTGCGAAAAATGAGATTTTTATTGGAAGAGTTTGGAACTGTGTTAGAACACCTAATTTTTCATTTGAAGTTGCAATTGTAATCGCAAGCGAAATAGCTAACACTGAAATAAGTATATTTTTTGCTTCACGTATGGAAATCATTGGTTCACCAAACTATTTTTTGGACTCAGAGGGAAATGCGTGCATCCAAAACCTGAAATTCAAAACAGGAAGCCGTTCGCACCCTCGGCCCCTCGCATGCAAAGCGAGTGCTCTACTGCTGAGCTATGAGCCCACCATTCGTTTAGAGGAAGATCAGAAGGACCCTCAAACTTATATCATCATTTATATCATATCAATTTTTATATCATATCAATAAAACAATTTATATGGCTGATTATTTTTCATTAGTGTTTGTAGTTTTTATGATAAATCTCATACCTGCGTTTATGCCTCCTACCTGGATTATCTTAAGTACGGCGATGATAAATGATCCGACATTTAATCCATTCATACTTGCTTTAGTTGGTGCGATATCATCAACGTTTGGAAGAGCCGGACTTTCTTTTATTAGTTTTGCATTCAGACGTTTTTTCAGCAGCGAATTGTTGATGCGTGCACGGGAAATAAAGAATTTTTTTGAAAAAAAAGGAAATGCGCTTTTTTTTGGTACGTTTATATATGCGTTGAGTCCGCTTCCGAGCAATTTGATTTTCATAGCAAAAGGAATTACCGAAGTGGATTGGAAACCTGTTTTTAGCGGCTTTTTCTTTGGCAGATTAGTTTCATATTATACATTAATTGTTTTGTCTAATGATATATATGCACTATTGACGAATTATGCAAGTGGCGATATAATAAGGTATTTATTTGATGTACTTGGAATAATAGCAGCGCTTTTAATATTATTAATAGACTGGAAAAAATTAACAACGGGAAAAAATGGAAATAAATAACAAAATGAAAAAAATAAATGCAGCGAAAAAGGTTTTTGAGTTTATAGAAGAAAACAGCATAATCGGTTTAGGTTCTGGCACTACAACAGAAGAATTCATCAGATTATTGAGCGAAGCGGCCGACGTAGGATTCAGAATCAAAGCGTGCGTTCCAACATCTTTTGGTTCAAGAATGTGCGCAATAAAATATAATCTTTCTGATTATTTGCGCGATCCTGATCAGATCAATAAAATTGATGTTACAATAGATGGCGCTGACAGTGTAGGAAACGATTATGTAATAAAAGGAGGTGGCGCGGCGCTTACGCGCGAAAAAATTATCGCTTATAATTCTAAAAAATTCATAATTATTGCTGATGATTCAAAAATAATGAAGTCAGACTGCGCAAGCGTTGCGCTTGAATGCGTCAAATTTTCAACCCCCTTCGTCATAAAAACGCTGGAAAAATTAGGTTATAGTGTAATTGTACGCACCGGAACCGGCAAAATAGGACCAATAATAAGCGATAACAATAATTTTATCATTGACGCAAAAATTGAAATAAAAAATGCTGCAAATTTAGAAGCAATGTTAAACAATATTCCTGGTGTTTTGGAGAACGGAATATTCACAAAATTCGATAGAATAATAATTGGAACAGAGAAAGGCACGTATGACGTACTGCCCAACAAGTTAAGTGGTACTTCAACGAAGAGAGCGCCGTGTTGCATGATTAGCTTTTTCGGCTAAGTTCTCTGACTGGACTTTAAAAAATTGACCTAACTTTTTTTTGCAGATTTTTGCGCTCACGACGAGGTTTAGCGCTTTTTTTGCTCCAGATTTGTTCTACATAACTTTATAATCTAATTTAAGAGATAGAT
>JBFLYM010000040.1:0-6737 GCA_040757035.1 Microcaldota archaeon
TGCTTTCATATATTCCCTATAGGGAATAATATTTAAATACTTATCGGTGAAAATGGCTTTTTAGAAAATAATGAAAAAACAGTTATCGACGGATGTATTCCCTAATCAGGCGGAGTTAGAGTTATAACAATGATTTGGCGTTTTTCAATGGCAAGTTTTTCTATTGCTATTTTTGGGCGAGGTGTGATTACAGAAAGAAAATTCAATATTTTGTCTTCTGTATCCGGCGCGCATCCCAAAATAGCTCCGTTGTCATCTACGCCAATAATAAGTTGCCCTCCTGCGGTATTAAGGAATGCGCAGATTGTTTTGCCGACCGTGCTTTCAGCACTGCGTTTAAATTCAAGTTGTTCCCCCTCTCCTTTTCGGATGAGTTCGGTTAGTGCAATAACATTCATGCAGAAATTTAGAGATAAGAGTATTTAAACTTAACGATTCCTAACAAATAACCTAATGATTAGGATTATTTTTCGTTAGGCTAAATATAAAGAATCGTTAAGTACTGCCAAAATACCTAACCATGGTTAAGTAAAACGCGTTTTTAGTTAACTTTATAAGCACTAATGACATAACAAAATTATGTATTTCATGATCGAACCAAAGAGTAAGAAAGAGGATTTTTTCAATTACGAATATGAATACAATGAAATTAAAAAGGCGATGGCAAGAAAAGAAAAAATTATCTCTGTTTTAGGAGTTAGACGAGTGGGGAAGACAAGCCTTCTGAATATTCTGTATCACGAAACAAAGGGACTTAAAATATGGTTAGACGGAAGAATAATCTCGGATCCAAAGAAAGAGGTTTTTTCTGCTATATATGATGTTGCAAAAACAGGAAAATCGAAAATGTTTGGAAAGATAGAAAGCCTTAATGTCTCGGCCTTTGGGATAGGTCTTGCCATAAAAATTGCTTCAGAGGGTTTAATAGAAATCGAAAGTAAAATTGGAAAGGCGGGAATAATCTATGTTTTTATAGATGAAGCTCAAAAAACGAATGTAATGGATTTGTCCAATGTTTTATCTTATTGCTATGATCGTTTTCCCAATGTTTTTTTCATTATTTCAGGTAGTGAGATAGGACTAATTGAAGATGTGCTTGGAGAAGAGGATAGCAAACACCCATTGTATGGTAGACACATAACGAAAATTCTCATGAATCGGCTTGATAAGAACATGGCACTTGATTTCCTAAATAGTGGGTTTGAGCAACTAAAAATAAATATAAAGAAAAATGAGATTTATGAAGCAATAGAGAAATTAGATGGTTTGATAGGCTGGCTTACGCTGTATGGTTATGAAAAAAGTATTATGAAAAGCGAGAAACCACTCGAAAAAACCATAGAAATAGCAGCACGGATTGTCGCTTCTGAACTCACAAATTTTTTCAAAAGAACAAAGAATAGTGGATTATATCTAATCGTGCTAAGAGAAGCAAAGGGGATAAGTTGGACCGAACTTAAAGTAAGAACTGAACATGAATTTGGAAAAAAATTGAATCCAAATTCTTTCACATCCGCAGTTGAGAAGCTTATGAATTATTCGTTCTTGGAAAAAAAAGATGGGAAATATTATTTAGCCGATCCGCTTATTTTGAAGGCCTCTTTTTTGGTTGCTAAAAGTTAAATGAATTTGTTTTCAGTGGTTTATCTCATTTGGTTGCGCATATCATTTTGATCATTTCTTCTAACATGTCTGGATTAAGAATTGGTTTTCCGAATAAATCAATGTCATCAATTATACGTGGACACGCTGTGTTTATATACGCTTCAAATACTGAAAAATTTGCGATTGAATACGGATTAAATTCATTTGCAACAATTATTTCAGCTGTTTTACCAATCTTTTCCAATTCCCGTTTTGCCCATTTCGCTACTTCCAAATGAAACTGACCTGGTTTTATTGAAACTAAAATACCAAACACTTTTGCAGAAAGCGCCGCTGCAATCGCGCCAGCTCTTTTTTTCTTTAAACGCTCTATAATATCATTTATTTGGCGGAATTCTTTTGTAAGAGGATTGAAAATATAAACCGGTTTTGTTTCCTCTATCGTAAGCGCATGAAACATTCCATCACCAATGTATAAAATCGCTTCTGCTTCTGGAATTTTTATTGCGAATGCATCGCATCCTAAAATCTGCCCCTCGTAGACTGGAAGAACGCCCTTTTTTGTAAGCGCTTCTATTCCATTAGATTTGAAAAATTCTTTTATTGCAAGAAGCTGATGAATGTGCGATATATTTGTAGCAAGCGCGAGCCTTTTATATTTGCTCAATTCAGGAATTGTTAATTTCAAATTCTCCAGATCCACATCAATTTTCCATACTATGTACTCAACGGGAATGGTTATCGGACTCGCGATCGGAAATTTCGCATGTCCAAAATGCACCAATTCATCAGCGTGAATTGCCTGCGCTTCATTAACAGCAAGATCGCACGCACCATAACACGGACAGGCGCAAAGGAAAACTTCGTGTCCATCCGCCTGAAGTTTATGCACATATTGAAGCGCGTATTTCTTCAATCCATCTGGAAACTGCAAGAGTATTCTCATATGGCATCAAATAAACTTAAATAACATAAATATATCAGATAATATCAGATAGCATCAATATCATACATCAAATATTATATTATACTTTACTTATATTATACAGTGTTACCAACAAGTTTTTTATCTGCAAGTTTTTTGGCATATGGTGTAGGATATTTTCCGATAAGACAACCAATGCATATCTTAGAACCAACTGCCTCCTTCAATCCTTCCAAAGAAATATACCCCAAACTATGCGCACCAATTATTTTTCCTATTCTGGAAACCGTTCTTTTATGCGCCGCGAGTTCGCTGTAGGTTGACATATCTATACCATAAAAGCATGGCGCGCGTATAGGTGGACAGGTTATTCTTACATGAACTTTGGTTGCGCCAGCATTTTTTACAAGTGAAACGATTTCTTTAAGCGTGGTCCCGCGCACAATACTGTCATCAATAAGTACCACGCGCTTCCCAGCAACAATTTGCCTAACTACATTGAGCTTCATTCTTACCGCAGTTATACGCTTTTCTTGCGCAGGCATTATAAACGTCCTCCCAATATATCTGTTCTTTATTAAACCTTCTTTATGAGGGATGCCTAAAACGCGCGCATATTCGCTTGCCGCGGTGCGCGCGCTGTCAGGAACATCAATAACAACATCCGCATTTACAGGATGTTCGCGTGCGAGTATTCTACCTAAATTCTTCCTCACATCCATTACTAATTTTTTGTTTATTACACTGTCGGGCCGCGAAAAATAAACGTATTCAAACATGCACGCACGCTGAACTTTGTTCACTAGACGTTTTATTTTAATTTCTCCATTGCGTATTATTGCGAGCTCGCCTCCAACCAACTCGCCTTTATACCGAATTCCATTTATATCAAGCGCAACGCTTTCAGATGCGAACACAATAAAATCCTTGTTTTCGCCCCAAACAAGCGGACGTATACCGCTTGGATCTTTAAATGCTATAAGCGTATCTTTTATAAGCGCTGTTATTGAATACGCACCATCAAGCATTTTCATTACATGCATTACCGCGTTTTCAATATCTTCATCCCTAATGTCCTTTCCAATATTCCATCTCACATCTCTTCCAATATCCTTTCTAACATCTTTTTTATTACTCTGTTTTTCGTTCATTTCATGAGGTATTGCATATAGCATCTCATGCAGCATATAAACAACTACTTCGGAATCTACACTTGAGATGAACTTATATCCGCGCGCTTCCAAATCCTTGCGCACAATTTTATAATTAGAAATCTGACCATTGTGTGAGACCGCAATACCGTTGCTCTTGAATGGTTGCACATCACTCATCATGCATAAACCAGTAGTTGGATATCGCGTATGTCCAATTCCAATCGAACCAGATGTGTTTAAATCAGACTGATCAAAAATATTCGCAACCAATCCAATTCCTTTTTTTTCTATGAAACCACAATCGTTACTATTACTACTATCGCTTCTGCTATCGCTTTTGTAGCTATTCCCGCAATCTTTGTAATCACTTCTGCAATTATCGTCCTCCTTCCTACCCCAGATAATAAAACCACTTGCATCCTGCCCGCGATGTTGTAAAGAAATCATTGCACGATAAAGCACTGGCGCAATATTAGCTCCATTTTTTGCGCACGCCCCGACAACACCGCAGCATTCTGTTTTTTCATTTTTCAAGCAAACCAACTAAATTAGACAAATCAACTAAATCAGGTAAATTAATTAAATCGGGTGAATCAATCAAATCAAACAAATCAATTAAACTTTCTTTCTGAAAAATTCTATTGCGTCTGCCAATTCTCTGTGTTTTTTTGCATATTCTTTTATGTCAATTCCTTTCTTATAAGCATCGCATGCTTGAACCAATGCCATTGCTCCTGCTTTAGTTCCTTTTGGGTGAGCATGGCATCCTGCCCCCATTGTAGTAATAAAATCAATACCGCCCATTACATCAATAAAAAGTTTTAATAATACTGGATTAAGCCCTCCTGAAATAATCGGGCAGCATTTTTTCATTCCTCGCCAACTGTCGTCTGACAGAATAACTTTGTGTGCAATATCCTGATGAACTAATTTTGCAGCATTTTTACTGTCTTCAGGTATTTTTGACCAATTCTGTTCAAAGAAATGCCCTATTCCTTTAAAATGCAAAATATTGTTTGCTGCAATAATATCTTCTTCCGGGCTTCCTTTCATTTTTCCAACACCAGCGGTTCCTGTATGAATTCCAGAAGCCCCTGCTAATCTTGCAAATTTAGACAAAACCAATACCGAAAATCCGATTGGGTTTTCAGGTCTGGTGAACGCTCCATGAGCTGCTCTATGAAAGTGTATGAACACATTGGGATATCTTCGTCGTAGCGTTTGAACAGCCATCCATCCAGCAGTGATCCCATCAATCAAAAAAGCATAGCTTCCGGGCTCAAAACCAGCATTCATGATTATTTCGCAGCGTTTAATCATTGTGTCAAAATCAGCAGATGAAACATTAAACGAATGAACTTTTTTTCTTCCTGTTTCTTTAACCGCTTTGTCCATTGCTTCTTTAACATGTTTAACCATATTTTCATAAGGACAAAAATCCTGATCGGCCTGAGGTTCATCGTTTTTAACAAAATCGCCTCCACCGACCCAAAAATTATACGCAACTTCTGCATATTCAGCAGAGGTTAATCCCATTTTTGGTTTTATAATCGTTCCTAAAATCGGGCGATCATACACGTTTAAGTATTTCCTCATATCATCTAATGTATAATTTGGACCATCGTATTGCTCAAGCATTGCAGAAGGAAACCAAACGTCCAATAATCTCAAGGCAGAGATTTCTTTCATGCCAAAAATATTTCCTGCGATATACGTTAGAATATTTTGCACATTTCCTCTTCTATCAAAAAGTCTCCATGGATAGGCAATCCAGACAAGATTTTTTTTTAAATCAACCGCATATACAAGAGCATTCATTTTTCTTGAAAATGAAGTTTCTGTGGTTACTTCAAAATTTGTACCTGTGGAAGATTCTGCAGCAACTTCTGCTGCTGCCTGCAGAATGTTTAATTTTTCACCAGAGACCAGATGAAAGACAGTAAGCAGATATTCGCCGTTTTTTGGATTCTGCAAATCAAAATTGACATATGCCAATTGTTTTGAATTAAGGCTTTTGAGCAAGCTATCTAAGCTATTTAAATTATTTTTTATTAAATTCTTCTTTATCAGACTATTTTTTCTCAGATTTTTTATCGCTTTCTCCCTTTCCACCAACGCCTTCACCTCCGCTTTCCTTTCCGCCTGCAATATTTTTACTTAATCGTTCCATCATCGCAGAGAATTCCATTGGAATAACAAATTTTGTACTCGGAGCTTTTCCGACCTCTTCAAGTGCCTTAAGTTGCCAAAGCGTAAGCGCAGGACCGATAAGATTGCTTCTTGCAGAATCAGAAACAAGTTTTATGCTTTCGGCTTCACCTTTTGCTATTAAAATTTTTGCTTGTCTTATACCCTCGCTTTTAAGTATTTCAGAATCTCTTTGACCTTCTGCTTGAAGAACTTGGCTTTGTCGCGAACCTTCTGCTTCAAGGATCATTGCCCTTTTAGTTCTTTCAGCAGCCATTTGTCGTGTCATTGCCTCCTGAATCGTACCAGGTGGATTAACTTCTTTTATTTCCACAGATTCGGCTTTGACCCCCCATTTATCTGTTGCTTCATCCAAAGTTTCTCTAAGTTTGGTGTTTATCACTTCTCTTTTTGAAAGTACGTCATCTAAAGACATATCACCTATTATACTCCTTAAAGTTGTTTGCGCGAGTCGTATTGTTGCATATTGAAAATCTTCAACTTTAAGAACAACACGTTCTGGATCAGTTATCTTATAATAGATAACCGCATCAACACCAACGGTTGCGTTGTCTTTTGTAATAACATCTTGTCTGGGAACTTCAAGCGTACGCGTTCTTAAATCGGTTACTGTAAGCGTGTCTATCCATGGAAACACATATACTAATCCTGGACCAACAACGCCAATGAAACGACCCCATCTAAGTTGCACTCCGCGTTGATATTCATCAAGTTTTTTTATTCCAGAGAGCAAAATTAAAACAATCATTACAAAAATTGTACCAAAACACGTAAAAACTCCTCCCAAATCACTCATTTACATACACCTCATTTACACATCATTTTTTATTTCATTCTTTTCCAGT
>JBFLYM010000041.1:0-6561 GCA_040757035.1 Microcaldota archaeon
ACAACAAGATCTGTATCAACCCCAAAAGAAAAAACGATTCGTTGGGGGAGGGTCAGGAAGACCCTCAAACTGGGGAGGGGGTTTCCCCCTCCGCGGTTCGGGTGAGAATCTCAGCGGTCCCAAATTTTTAGTTTGATTGGTATATTTGTCAAGTAGGATATATTCCTATCTAAGAGTATCTTCAAACTACGCTTCATAATTGTTCATTAGAACAAAAGTATTAAGAACCTACTGGTAGATATATCCAACATGGAAAAATCAACAACGTCGGCAAAAT
The DNA here is from genome assembly GCA_040757035.1 of Microcaldota archaeon. Classification (GTDB taxonomy): domain Archaea; phylum Micrarchaeota; class Micrarchaeia; order Anstonellales; family Bilamarchaeaceae; genus JAHJBR01. The sequence goes on from JBFLYM010000041.1 coordinate 278, forward strand.
ACAATATCAATTATCACATAGTTTGGTGTCCTAAATACAGAAGGAAAATGCTTGTTGGAAAGATAGCTACAGATTTGCAGAATATATTTGAAACAATCTGCAAAGTAAAAGAATGGGAAATATTGGAATTGAAAATCATGCCGGACTACTTGCATTTATTTATCTCAACACCTCCTTACGAAAGTCCTATTGGAATTGTCAAAGTTTTAAAAGGCATAAGCGCAAAGCAATTATTCAAGCAGAACCCTGATTTGAAATTCAATTTTAAGAAAGGTCATCTATGGTCTCCTAGTTATTATATCGGAACAACAGGGCATGTATCGGCAGAAACTATTATGCATTATATTCAAGAACAAGAAACCAAGACTACTAAAACTCCCAACTCATCCTCTAATTCTAAATCAGAGGTCTCTTTTGGGTAATTTTATGATGTTCTTAAAACCGAGTTGGACAAAAATAGAAAAAATGTGCAAATTACTCGCAAAAAAAATTTCTTCGTTCAGACCAGATTGGATTATAGGGATTTCGCGCGGAGGACTTATTCCTGCACGTTTGCTTTCAGATCATTTGAACATTCATAACATATCTGTAATTAGAATTGAGTTTTACAAATCAATAAAGCAGACCAAGGATTTTCCAACTATAAGCCAACCGCTTCAAGTGAACGTAAAAGGGAAAAAAGTACTTATTGTAGATGATATTGCTGATACTGGAAGAAGCCTCGCTGTTGCAAAAGACCATGTAAAAAGGGCAGGCGCGTATGAAGTAAAAATTGCTGTTTTACATTCAAAACCAAAAAGTATGATAAAACCGGATTTTTATATTGAAAACGCTAATGCATGGATAATATATCCTTGGGAAAAAGAAGAAACAGAGAGAGAAAGAAAAAGAAGAAAACTTAGTTGATTGGCTATATGAAATACAAGATGACGCATAGATATTTGCATAGATATTTGGGTTATGCGCTTTATATAAGCGTTGTATTATTTCTTTTTGGACCTATTTTTATCGCGCCTTTTTTGGCTTCTGCTTCGCCGCAGATGTTTGAATTTCTTCATATCGTATATTCGCCATTGTGCCATCAACTCACAGCGCGTTCATTGTGCTATTTTCAAAATGGAAGTATATTGGATTGCATACAACCTGGGATAAACAATAGCGAAATAAACGTTAGCGAAAAACAAAGAATCGTAAGTTCTCACGGAATTTTAGGATATAAATTTCCGGTTTGCGCGCGCGATTTCGCAATGTACGGAGCGATGATAATTGGAGGAGCAATCTTTCCACTCCTGAGAAAAATAGACAGTGAGGATACGCCAAGATTTCTTTATTTCGCAATTGCGCTTGTTCCTATTGCATTAGATGGCGGAGCACAAATTTTAGGATTAAGGCAAAGCACAAATGAACTCAGATTAATCACTGGTTTCATTGCTGGAATAGTGATTCCGTTTTATGCAATTCCAATGTTTAATATGTTTTTGCATAGATCCAAATAATTATTTCAATCTTACCGCTTCCATATTCAATGGCGCACTAGCATCGCGCTTGAGCATCGCGCTCGCGCTTTTTGCAAAATCTTCGGTTTTGGACCAATCCCCATGCATTGTAAATATACGTTCAGGGGTAGGAGTAATTCTTTTAATGAACGCCATAAGTTGCGCCCTGTCACTATGACCAGAAAACCCTTCCACCGTTTCTACGCGCATATTTATTTTCATAGTTTCTGTTCGTCCGTCATCTCCTGTAACAGGTATTTCCTTCATGCCTTTCTGAATTTTTGAACCAAGCGAAAGCGCGCTTTGATATCCGACAAAAATTAGCGTATTTTTATTATTATTAGACATGCCCTTTAGATATTCATAACTTGGACCACCATTAAGCATTCCTGAAGGTGCGAGTATTATCGCTTGTTCGCCATTATTCATAATTGTTTGCTTGTTTTCGCCTTTCGCAACGCGTATCATCGGCGATTCAAAGGGACTTTGGTTAGAAAGTATGCGCTTTTGAAGATTCTCTCTCAAATATTCTGGATAAGCAGTGTGTATTGCGCTTGCTTCGAGCACCATACCATCTATATAAACAGGTACATTGAAATCAGGATTGCGTTTATAATAATCTTCAAGTACAAGTAGTATTTCCTGGCTTCTTCCAACCGAAAATACTGGAATAAGAACGCTTCCTTTATTGTCTATTGTTTCTTTTATTACTCGTGTAAGAACCATTTCGCTTTCTGCGCGCGCGGGCGTAATATCGTCCCATCCTCCATAAGTGCTTTCAACAAACATTGTTTCAACACGCGGAAAACTTACATTTGCCGGATCAAAGAGTCTGGTAAAACCAAATTTTATATCTCCGCTATAAACCAAATTATGCAAGCCCTCTCCAATATGCAGATGTACAATCGCACTTCCTAATATGTGCCCTGCATTATACAAAGTCATTTTTATTTCAGGTGTTATATCAACCACTTCTTCATAATCTATCGGAATCGTATTCCTAAGTTCATTTTGTATGCCTTTTTTTGTATAAGGAGGGTCAATTCCAAAGCTTTTTTTCATGACATTTATATAATCTTGCTGAAGCAAAGCCATAAGGTCTCTTGTAGGAGGTGTTGTATAAACCGGACCATCGTATCCATATTCATAGAGATATGGTAAAAATCCCATATGATCCATGTGCCCGTGCGAAACTATCACTGCATCAAGCTGATCAAGCGAAAAACCCATGATATTAAGATAAGGATATGCCCTTATTGCCTCTCCTGTTACTGGGTTTACCCCACAATCAACAAGGATTTTACTATGATTAGTTTGCACAAGCATACAGCTTCTTCCAACTTCTCTAAAACCACCTAAAAAAGAAACACGCAACCAATCACTTTTTGGCATAGATTGACAAATGTGCTTTCCAACAGTTGAAAGCAGTTTTTTTCTATCAGCGGCTTCAAGTACAAAACTTTTTCGTACTCCATTAATAGTATCTGAAGCCATCGTCGGCGTTCTAAGCACAACTGGCGCCCAATTGGTTTGAAGCATTATTTCCTTAAGCGTAGTGCCTCCTTTTCCTATCACAAGTCCTGGCTTTATGGATTCAATATGAACTTCACTAAATTCAGGAACAAAACGTATACTCGTAACTTCAACTTCTGGAGGAATTATTCGTTTTATTTCTTTTACTGCATCTTCAATATCAATTAGTATGCTGGCATCGGCACGTATAAGAATTTTCTTTTTTACAGCGCCAGCCACTTGTTTTATAAGCTGATCACATGCATAAAATGCTTTCACATTTTTGAGATAGATTACTATATTCAAACCTTCTGGTTCAATTTTCGTGATTTCGCATTCTTTTGGGATTATATCTATAATTGTTTTTTCGATATCTTTATAATACAATTTTATCACCATATCCATATCCCTTTTTCTTTTTCTAAAAGAAAAAGGTCTGGGGGGTCCACTGACACTGTGTTTTATTTTGGATTATTTAGGCTAAAGCACTTTATTGGTTCTCTCACTGAATGAAAGCTTCCAAAAAAGAAAAAACTATATTGACTCACTTTAGAGAAAAACTGATTATATATGGTTAATCTTAAGAACGGGAGTTTAATTTACAACATTTGTTGAATCTCTTCTTTGGTATATCGCTTGAATCCTTGTTTATTAACTAATACAAGATCAACGCGTTCGCCGCTTGCACTATCTCTTTTCATAGCAGCAACAATTGCTTTTGCAGCTATGCGCAAATTTTCATTTGCTTGAGCATTTTCTTTAAACAATTCTTCAAGAACGCCATATGCAACCGGTGAACCACTTCCTGTGCTTGCGATTTTCTCGTTGGTAATTCCGCCAAGCATGTCCACACTAAATAATTTGGATGTTCCATCATAGCCTCCTAGAAGGAGTTGGACAAAGAACGGATAAAATTTATATTGAGATAAAATATTTGCGAGCAATGTTGCCGCAGCTTCAACACTTATTTTTTTTCCGTGTTTAAGTTCATAAAGTTTAATCTCTGCCTGCATCCATCTTATAAGAGTTTGCGCATCTCCAACCCCGCCAGCTATGGTCATTGCAATGTGATCTGCAATTGGATAAATTTTATCTATATCCTTGCTTGCGATCATATATCCTATGGTTGCGCGTCTGTCGCTTGCAAGCACTATTCCATCTTCACATACAAGACCTACGGTAGTAGTTCCAGTTCTTAATGCTTTGGACATGGATTCCTCATCCATAATTTAACCTTCTATCAAGTTTAATCAAGTTTAGAATCAAAAAGATCAGTAAAATAATAAATTGGTTGAGTATAAGGAAGCAAATATTTAAAAATGATTACTTTACCAATTAATATTTAGATACCATTCTATTTTCAGTCCATTACACTGGGCGAGCCAATAGGCGAAAAACGAGTAAAAATGTGGTGGCGTGTATGCACGAAAGAACAGATTTAAATAATTTGATAGATTTATTAAAAAAAGAAAAAAAAGGAATATGGAAGCGGGCCGCTGAATTGCTTTCAAAACCGAGAAGAACGCGCGTAGAAGTTAATTTAAGCAAAATTGACAAATACGCTTCACAAGGTTCCACAATACTCATTCCTGGAAAAGTTCTTGGTGCCGGAAGAATAACAAAAAAGATTACCATTGCCGCGTTTTCGTTTAGCGAAAGTGCAAAAAAAACAATAGTTCAAGGAGGTGCAGATATAATAAGTATAAATAAATTATTTTCGCAAAATCCAAGCGGCAAGTCGATTATTATTCTTATATAGTTAGATATGTATGATATAAGGGATATTATGATAATTGTTGATGGAAAAGATATGATACTTGGTCGTATAGCAAGTAGGATTGCAAAAAAACTTCTCGCAGGGGAAGAAGTACATCTTATAAATGCTGAAAAAATAGTGGTTTCCGGAACTCCAAAAAACATTATTATGGATTATATAAAGAAGCGCAGGCTCCAGCAAAAAGCGACGCCAGAGTATTCGCCAAAATGGCCGAAATTGCCTCATCTTATGGTAAGACGAATAATAAGGGGAATGTTACCATTTAAAAAAGCACAAGGCAAAGCGGCATTCAAAAAGCTTAAGGTTTATGCAAGCGATCCGAATTTAAAGGGAGAAGTAGTTTCGTTTGAAGACGCAAAAAACAAAGGCTTTGCATATTATGTTACTATTTCTCAAATATGCAAACAGCTCGGAGCAAAATGGTGACAGTTATGACCGATATTAACACTTTAAAACATGAAAAACAAACAAAAAAAGAAACTATAAATGCGGATGAAAAAACTACTAAAAAAGGAAAAAAAACCAAAGAACCAAAAGTAGAAATAATCGAAAAGAAAAAAACTGCGGAAAAAATATCAGAAAAAACAGTTTACAGCGCTGCGCGTGTAAGAAAACAATCGGCTCAAGTAGAAAAAATTCATGTAGAAAAAAAAGCAAAAAAAACAGTAAAAAAGAAATTAAAAGTTGTACTCGCAAGAGGAAAACGAAAAGAAGCGATTGCGCGCGCAGTTATTTCCACAGGAGCAGGAAGATTCGTTTTTAACAACACGCTTTTCAACACTATCCCAAATAAATATATTAAAGAAATGATTCAAGAACCACTTGGTTTTGTTGGTGCAGAGCTTAACAAAATAGATATTAAAGTGTATGTGCGCGGGGGCGGTCAAATGGGACAGGCTCAAGCCGCGCGAACTGCGGTCGCAAAAGCGCTTGTTGAATACACCCAAGATGAACAGCTTAAGAATGCCTACCTCGGACATGACAGATCAATTTTAATTGAAGACGTAAGAAGAGTAGAACCAAAAAAATACAAAGGACCAAAAGCAAGAGCAAGATTCCAAAAATCATATAGATAGATGCAAGATAAATGTTAGTATTGAGATGGAGGTGATAAGAACATGGAATTTCCAATTAGATGTTTCACATGTGGTGCAGTAATAGGAGATATGTATGATGAATATAAAAATCTTTTATCACAAGGCGCAGAGAAAGCACTTAACAAATTAGGAGTAAATAGATATTGTTGCAGGCGCATGTTCATTTCCCATGTTGAGATGAAAGATATAATAACAAAATATTCAAAATAAAATTTAAGGGATCGTGAGGTAACCTGGCATCCTGCAGGCTTGGGGTGTCTGTTATCTGAGTTCAAACCCATATCCCTTTTCTTTTACGAAAAGAAAAGGTCTAAGGGGTTAACCCCAAAAGAAAAACAGATGTTGAATAATACAACAAGATCTGTATCAACCCCAAAAGAAAAAACGATTCGTTGGGGGAGG
>JBFLYM010000042.1:0-6098 GCA_040757035.1 Microcaldota archaeon
TTATTTTCATTAATTTCATCTAACGAAACAAAATTTTTGGTTCCATGATACTTATCAACAGCAAAAATAACCTCTTTTCCAGAAATACATGATTTTCTTCTACCGATTATCGGCATATATTCCTTTAGCCATTCTTCATATTCCTTTAATTCACCAATCTCTTCTCCAAACAGAATTTTGCAAGTGGATTTCCACGCATTATTTAGAATATCGTATGTTTGTTTCATAAAATCAACGACAAATAACTATTATGGCGGCACGCTAAACGCAGATAAATGAAATAGAGCTTAAAACTTATGGCAGAAAATTGGAAACTCAAGTTAAAGAAAATCTTTGCTTGGTTCGCTTGGAAGCCCATGCTTAAATCTATAATTTTCAAGCAATGACATTGCTTTTTTAAGTTTATCTTCTTTATTTTTAATTAAATCTTCATCTAAAAACTCCAAATAAAGCGCAAAATCAGCTAAATTTTTTGAACCATCTAAAAGCATGTTTTTTATTATTTCAACAACGATATCTTTTCCTTTCTCATCGTTTCCCCATATACTGAGTGCAAGCGCAGCTTGGTTTATGAAATGATCCTTATCCTTGGCATCCATTGATTTCCAAATAGCAACTAATTTCTTTTTTACATTTAATTCAAAATCTTCAAAAAGCGCCATGAGCATCACTTAAAGCCTTAATCAGTTTTCTTTTTTATTTCTTCTTGCAATTTTTTCATTTCTTTTACCCATTGTATTTTAAAATCTTCGCAAACTTCATGAAAATTATCTGATATATTTGGTATATTATCTTTTCGTTTAGATTCAGATTTTAACCAAGATATATTTATTTTATCTGTTGGTATGGATGGTGTTTTTAAAGAATAATCTCCCTTTTTTATTAGCGAAATAGTTGATTTCTGTACATCTTTTTGTTTAGATAATTCATTATCTACATCAATTTCTGTTTTTCCTGTTCTTTTTGCCATAAGTATCACCAAAGCGCTTAAAACCTCTGGCGCTTTACTATTATGAGTACAATGAATTTTTTAAGCCTTTGGGTTATTTAGCGGCATCCATGTATAATTTATATATCTATACAGCTTTTTTGTCGTTGAATCATATACAAGACTAGATTTTGAAGCACTCGTAAGTGGTCTATCTATCTCAATAGTGATTATGTTTCTTGTCCATTCAAATTTTGATGCGAACGGATTTTTTTCTAAAATATAAATGCATTGTCTCTCCCTTTTTTTGTTTTCACACCATTGTACTATTTCATTTATTTCATCATCAAGAGACATATAGCAAAACCATTTCCGCTATTTTTTATACATCTTTTATACTATTTTTTTATTATAGATATAACATCTCCATCTTGGAGGACATGTTCGATTCCAACGCGCTGTCCGGGATGCTTCACGCTTTTACCCCATATAAGCGCATACTTAAAATTTTTTACAAGATTGCGATGAAGCATTCCGCATACTTTTTTTATATTTGTATTTTCCCGTATTATGAGTGGTTCCTTTAAATCCGCTTTTTCGCTTTGCGGTTTTGTATATATTCGGATAAATTTAAGTGCGCGATATATCGCATCAACTATACATTCCAAATTTTCTTCTTTTTCAGCAGAGATCGCGATGTATGGAAATTGAAATTTTTTTCGTAGCTCGCTCTCGCTTACCAAATCTATTTTATTCATTACTGTTATAGCTGGAACATAAACTCTATTTCCTTCAAGGGCATCTATTAATTGATCCGCATCTATATCGCTTCTTATTATTATATCTCCATTATGAATTCCATATTCATTTAGAATGCTTGAAATCGTGCGCATATCTATTTTGTTAAGTTTAACCGTATGATTTATAACAAGTCCTCCGCGCAAACTTTTTTTTATCACAATATCAGGTGCATATTGGTTCATGCGTATGCCCATGCCAGATAATTCTTCTATGATTATGTTATAATGTTCTGGATGCCGCGCATCTAACATTAATAAAATCAAGTCGGTTCCGCGCGCCACCGCAATGACTTCTCTTCCCCGCCCTCTACCGTCTTTTGCACCTTCCAATATTCCCGGGAGATCAAGAATTTGTATTTTTGCACCCTTATATTCAAGCATGCCTGGTATGCAAGTAAGCGTGGTGAATGCATATGCAGCGGTTTTGCTCTCAGCATTTGTTATTTTTCCGAGCAGAGTTGATTTTCCTACGCTGGGAAATCCGATTATCGCAACAGTTGCATCTCCGCTTTTTTTTACATCAAACGCGTATCCACCTCCCCCATCTCCACTTCCTCCAGCTTTAATATTTTCCAAAAAATTACGCCTAAGCTTCGCTATCTTTGCCTTTAAAAGGCCTATATGATATTCTGTTGCTTTGTTTTTTTGCGTTTTTCTTATCTCTTCTTCTAATTCATGAATTTTTTCTGAAATTCCCATGCCAAACCATCTATTAATTCGCAAATTCCTTTTTCAAGCAATCTCGGACTAAATTCAAGTTCTTTTTGAGCTTTAGAAAAATTAAAAATTCTATTTTTTCCCAGCAGGTTTACTATCTCCCTGCTAATAAATGGTTTTTTTCCACTCAATAATGAAATTTTTTCCAATAAATACGCGAACAGCAAAGCGATTTTAAGCGGAATTTTTGTTCTCGGAGGAGCGACATTAAACTTTTTTGCAACTATTTCATAAATTTTTTCCTGTCTTTCACCTGGTCCGGCTACTATATATACCCCAGGTCTTGCCGCAAGCGCGTTTTTAATCGCATTTGCAACATCAACTGCATGAACAAAAGGAATGTTGTTTTTCCCATCGCCGAAAATTACCATCCTTCCATTTTTTATTAACTTTATAAATTTTGGATAATCTTCATAACCTAAACCATATATTGGTCCTATACGCAGAGCAATTGAATTTTTTCTTGCCATTACCATTTCTTCTGCTTTATATTTTGTCTGCGCATAAACAGAATCTGGATTTACAGGTGTTGTTTCATCTGCTATACCTGGAAGATTTTTTCCATAAACTGCAATTGAGGATGCAAAAATCACTCGTGCATGTGCAGGAATAGCAGCAAGCAAATTTTGTGTGAGTATTACATTTCCTTCGTACAATGCCTTATTGTCATGGAATTTCATGCAGCCTGCGAGATGAATCAAAACACTGCAATCCGAAAGCTCATTTTTCAATCCTTCTTTGTTTGCAAAGTCAACAACCTTTTCATTTTTCAATCCGGATGGTTTGCGCACAAGTGGAACGGCTTCAGGAAGTAATTTCAGCATTTCTTTACCTAAATTTCCTGTTCCGCCGGTAAGATATATACAACCTTTTTTTTTGTCACTTCGCATGTTTTCATTTTTAAATTTTCAACATTTATAATAGGAATTATATATATTTACATAATTATTGTATTCCTTAACATAGTTGTTATATTCAGCAACGCTTAAATCTGATTTCAATATTTCCTTTATTTCGGCTATTTTTTGTGCAGTATTTTCAAAATTTTTTATCTCGTTTATATCATTCATTACAGTTTCATAATCAAGCTCTTTTCCTTTTGAAATATAATAAATTTCAGGCTCGCTTTTCAATTTTACATTGTTAGCATATGTCCCTTTATTATCAGTAATTCTGCTGCAGTTTGAGGTAGTTTCCACAAAACAATAACCCGAATTATAGTTTGAAACATCTATTGGACACTTTATTCCTATTGCCATATGATTTTCATTTGGATAACTAAACAGCACTACTCCATAACCTAATTTAGCAACAATGGTAGCAGCGAGAATGGACGTATCCCCACATATACCAGTGCCAGAATATAATGTCTCATATGGGTACTTATTTCCATTATTTTCATCTTTTGAATAAGGAGATGCGTAATCATATGGAATTGATTGTACAAATGTTATGAGAATCTTCAATTTTTTATCATTATTTGTTTCGTTAACAGAATCTATAAGCATATTCATAGTAGGTTGCTGTTTATCTTCAAAAATCATTTTTTTGTAAAAATCTTCATGCCAGTTTTCTGGACACTTACCGTAACACAAATATGTACGCGGAATAGATGCATACATGCTAACAAGCGTTTTATTAAACCCTAACATAGCGTTGTATTTCTTTGAAGAATAGCTCCAAGTGTATTGCTTGTAAACATCAAAACCATATGGATTAATACATACCTCATCTTTTTGTTCATATCCAATTGGACAACCACATTCTGTGGCATTACTTATCAACGAACCATTAAAACAATAAAGCGGTTTTGAAAGAGAACAATTTCCATCTAACGTTCCATCTTTACAGTCATTTCTTAATCTGCATTTGTTTTTCATTTTTATTTCTCTTAAACCACAACCGCATGCGTATGAGTTTTCGCTTAGATTTCCATCGTAGCATAAAAAAGGTTTTTTCACCGAGCAAGAATTATGTGCTGTCCCATCACTGCATTCCTTTCCATTTCTGCAACTATTGTTCTCCAAAACCTGATAAGTATAACAACCACATTTTGTAGCATTATAAACAAACGAACCATTCTGACAAAAATAGGGTTTATAATCTGAACAATATTCATTTAATGTTCCATCACTACAATTTAATGGTATAATAGGTTGTCTAACTAGTTCATCAGGAGAAGTATGCGACTCCGAACTTATATTTTGTTGTCCGCTTATATTTTGATTAGACAGATTATTTTTGTATTCACTATGTATACAACCGAATAAAAAAAATAGAAAAAAAATCAAAACAACCAATAATTTCAATATCAGTGTTCTATTTACTGTTCTATTTATTGATCTATTTAATGAGCTATTTATAATCCTTGTTCTAACCATAAAACTCACAAACAACAATTACAATTTGAAGCATCATCCCCTGTTTCAATTATCATTCTATACGCTGTTAAATATCGTTCAGAAGTTTTTTGTATAATATTCGTTGGAAGCCCTGGAGCAGGAGGTTCCTTATTCCATCCACTTTTCTCCAGATAATCACGCAAAAATTGTTTGTCCATACTTTCCAAAATTCCTTTATCGTATTGTTCTTTCAGCCAATAGCGCGAGGAATCAGGAGTGAGTACTTCATCAACTAAAATTATTTTATCTCTGATTTTCCCAAATTCAAATTTTGTGTCTGCAAGGATTAGACCTCGCACGAACAAATATTCATGCGCGAATTTATACAACTCAATTGCTTTTTTCTTTATAAAATCAATATCATCTTTTCCAAATCTTTTTTCGGCTTCTTCAACTGTGATATTGATATCATGACCTGTTTCAGCTTTTGTAGCTGGGGTGAATATGGGTTCTGTGAGACGCGAACCGTTCTTCAAACCATATTGAAGTTTTACACCTGCCAAAGTACCTTTTTCTTTGTATTCTTTCCATCCGCTTCCGGTTAGATAACCGCGTACTACCGCCTCTATTGGAATAACCTTTGCTTTTTTCACTATCATTGCGCGCGTTTGCATATTTTTAAGAAACTCTGGCATTTGATCCGTAATGAAATGGTTCTCAATAATTTGATTGGTTTTATTGAACCAAAAAATAGAAAGTTGATTTAATACAAAGCCTTTTTTCGGGATTCCTTGTGCAAATACCGAATCAAACGCGCTTATGCGGTCTGTAGAAACTATTAAAAGATTTTCTCCAAATTCGTAGCTATCGCGCACTTTTCCCCTATGAAAAAAAGGCAAATTAAGTTTTGTTTGTGTAATTGTTTCCATTCACATCTCAATCATTTTCGCAATAAAAATTAATAAGCTTTTTTGTAAGCGCTCAAGAATTTCCGCTTTCGTGAGTATTCGCTTCTATCTCATGTGGTGACCAAATCCTTGATGAGCAATAACCCACGCTAAACCTACCGATTGTTCACTACAAGCCCGGTAATCTACAATCCAAAATCATCATATTTATCCAATTTCTCTTATCTTTATTATTTTCATATTGCGTAAAGGGATATTACTCTATTGGAGCGTTATACTTGACCTTCCAATTCTATCCTAAATTCTAAACTCTAATTTTTTGATTTCTATTCGATAAAACAATATAATTATCGTCAAAGTAATCTGTATCCTAACTTTTCATAATTAAATTATGAGAAAGATT
>JBFLYM010000043.1:0-5152 GCA_040757035.1 Microcaldota archaeon
TTAGAAAAATTTTGGATTTTGCTTCTACAATAAGGCTTGCGCTTGTGCAAAGAGATGGAATACCTAAACTTGTTTTCGAAGAGCTTGAGCCAAAACAACAGTTGTTCATGGAAGCGTTTTCACTATCTCGCTTTGCGAACGCTTAGTACGAGTTCCAAGCAAATTAGAGCATACAGGTTTTACGACGTGAAAGCGCGCGCGTTTTGTAAAGTCAAGTCAAATGGCAAACTTAAGTTACAAAAATTTTTTAAACTTCAGTATTATACTGGAACTGAGGGGGGAGAGAGGAGAGCTATACCGGAACTAAAGGAAAGAAAGAGAAATACCCCAACGTAATAAATCAAATACCATCCAGCGTAATCTCACACATACAAACAGGATTTTCTATACCAAACGTTTCTAATATTTCTGGTGCGATTTCACCAATACACCCACATACACTATCTTTAAGGTAAATATCCGCGGATCTATTAGATATAAAATATTTATTTTGTGATTTTTTCAACACAAAATTTCTTTCCAAAACATTGGAAATTGATTGGAAAACCCCGCGTATTGTTGAAAAATCAAGCGATTGTGCAGAAATAGCAAACGCGAAATTAGTTTTTTCGCCATTATTATACACGTGCCCAATCTCAAAAATTTTTATTGGAAGTTCATGAGTTTTGTTTAAAGCCAAATTATTCAACAACGATTTGATTACCGATGTTCTTATAACAGTAAATTCTTCAGTTTTTGGGTTGAGTATCTTAAGAGGTACAACCGCCTCTTTGCATACATCTTCACGCACATTTTTGCGCATATCTTCGTGCGCTTCTTTATACACGTTTCCTCGGCCATTCCCACGCGCATCTTCATGTGTGAGCGAATAATTTACTACCTCTATAAAACCCATCCCAACCATTGCTTGATTTATTTGCTGGTGCATTTTGTGCCAAGTGCTCAGTGAACCAGGAGTGAAAAAATCAGGCAGACATGGTGCAAAATTATTATATCCATGAGCTATTGCAACATCTTCTATAACATCAACATCGTGCATGACATCTAATCTATATGCAGGTATTAGTGCGTTTGCTTTGCCATTGTGTTGCCAACCCATTTTAGTTAAATAATCCAGAATCTGTTTTTTATCAAACCTTTTGCCAAGAACTTTGTTTATTGTATCGAAATTAATAGGCTTTTTTATTGGCGCGAGTTTCGGGTAAATCTCTCCATCAACATCAACTTCGTATATCTCTCCTCCGCGATCTGCGAGCGCACATACAATAATATTAAGCACTCGCCACAATGTTTTTATATGCGTTCCAGTACTTTCAATCAACAAATTTTTGGTTTTTTCATTAACGCGCGTACGCTCGCAGTTTATTATTGGCGGAAATGAGACTACTCCTTTTTGATCGTAAATCATAGGATAAATCATAGGACAATCATTGCGTATGCCGCGCGCGTCATACCTATCGTGTTTGTCATTATCTTGCTGCCTGCATTTATCATATATCAAATGCGCGTACGCTCTTCCTTTTGGATGTTTTTCCAATATTTCAGCAACATCCATCTCAATATCAAAATCAAGCGGAGCGAATCGTTCAGTATTTACAAATTTATAAACAAGCGGAAATTCAATGCGGTCAAAATCATGCACTCCAATAGCGACCTTTTTTCTTTTCCGCCCCACAGTTTCATGTAGTTTTTCCTGCAGTTGCATAAGAGATTTGAGCAAATCCTCATTTATATTTATATTTTTCACTACCGCAGCGACAATATAAGGCCGCAGCACTCCGACCGAGGAATCCCGCTTAACATAAAAATCAGATTTTTTCGCATTATATGTATACTGTTTTTTACCATGATACGAATTGAGTGCGCGCGCTATGCCTTCTATAGAAAAAAGATCAGGCCTATTCGGTGTAATTTCCACAAATAGTTCATCGTTTTTTTCATTACACGGCATTCCAATTTCACTAAGCGTTGCCAAAACCTGCCCAACATCCAAATCCGTCAATTTGGTTATTTCAGAACAAGAAATTGTAATTATTGCCATACTATACACTGATCATACAACCGATATGTCAAATAAAAATTTTTGACCATTATTAATCTACTGATCTCTGCCAAAATCAAAATTCTCTTTATGTTCATCTTCTTTTAGCGCGCGCGCAAGTTTCTCAAGCCGCTTAAGAATTATTTTTTGTTCAGCGCTCGCAACAATCTTCTTGGTTTTTTCAACAACATCGGGATTTACCGATATGCTTGTTATTCCATATTCAACTAATTTTTCTGCGAATTCCGGATATACCGATGGCGCTTGTCCGCAAAGCGAAGAACTAACCCCGTATTTGTTACATGTTTCAACCACGTGTTTTATCGAGCGGTAAACCGCTTCATTTCTTTCATCAAACCCCTTTGCAAGCGTTGCATTATCGCGGTCTATACCTAAAGTAAGCTGGGTTAGGTCATTACTTCCGATTGAAATTCCGTCAATACCTTCCTGACAAAACTGGTCAATCAAAAGAACCGTGCTCGGAACTTCAACCATTATCCAAAGTTTGAAATCGCGTGTACGGTAGAGATGAACCTCCTGCATTATTTCTTTTATTGCGCGAAGTTCGCCTAATCTCCTCACAAACGGAATCATAAGCCATAAATTTTTCAATCCGAATTCATCGCGGACTTTTTTTATCGCTTCAAGCTCCATCTTAAATATTTCAGGTTCTGCTATATATCGCGCCGCGCCACGATACCCCATCATTGGATTTTCTTCTTTCAATTCGTATTTGTCCCCGCCTTCCAAATTACGGTATTCGTTGGTTTTGAAATCAGTTGCTCTGTAAACTACCGGACGCGGATAAAATGCGGAAACAAATCGCTGCAAATTTTCTGCGAGTCGATCTATATATTCCTGTCCTCTATTTTCTTCTAACATTTTTCTTGGGTGCTGACCTATATTTGCGATTATGAATTCAGCGCGCAGCAGTCCAACCCCATCTACTGGCAATTTGGAAGTTTTTCCTGCAAGTTCAACTTCTGCCAAATTCACATATATTTTTGTTCCAGTTATCGGTGGTTCGGATTTCGTGGCAAGCGCAAGCTTCGAAGTAGAATCAGGAGTTTCGGCAATTTTTGTAAGAACTTCGCCCTCATAAATCAACCCCTTTTCACCATCCACAGTAATTAGCGTGTTCTCCTGAAATTGTTGAGTTGCTTTTCCAGTCCCAACTACGCACGGAATTCCAAGTTCGCGTGAAACAATCGCTGCATGACTTGTCATTCCCCCATGATCGGTTACAATTGCAACAGCCCTTTTCATTGCCGGAACAAAATCAGGAGTTGTCATAGGCGCAACAAGTACATCACCATTATTAACCTTTCCGATTTCTTTTGCATTTTTGCATATTCTTACTTTTCCGCATCCGATTCCCGGAGAAGCAGAAAGTCCTTTAAGAATTATTTTTGCACTCATTATGCTTTGTTTTCTACTCTCTACAGTACTTTCCATACTACATCCCATATCAGCACTTTCCATGCTATTTCCCATACCACTTTCTATATCACAGCTCATACTAGTCTCAATGCTACTCCTCACACTAGCACTTTGCATATCACTACTTTCCATACCATCTCCTATAATACCTCTAGCTTCTTTTTTTCTAAGAGTGGTTATTGGTCTCGATTGAACGATGTATAAATTTTGCCTGCTTACTGCCCATTCTATATCCTGCGGAAAATTATAATGTTCTTCTATTTTTTTTCCTATTTCTGCTAAATCAATTATAATATCGTCCAATAGTTTCTGTTTTTGCTGCATATCCTCTTTTATTTCAGCACGCTCATTTTTCTCCCCTATTTTTGTCAACAGCCAGGTTTGTTTTGATACCGATTTGTCAATTATTTTCATGTCAGATTTACTTATTCTATATGTATCCGGTGTTATTTGTCCGCTTACCACGGTTTCGCCTAGACCATACGCAGCTTCAATTGTAAGAACATTTTGGTCTTGAGAAATCGGATCAACCGTAAATAACACTCCGGCGCGTTCGCTTTGCACCATAAGTTGGACAACCGCAGCAAGCCCAACTTTCATATGCTCAAATTTATTTTGGACTCTGTAATATATCGCACGCGGTTCAAACAATGATGCCCAACATTCTTTCACTGCCGCAACCACATTTTCCGTTCCTTTTATATTGAGATAAGTGCTTTGTTGACCTGCGAAACTCGCTTGAGGCAAATCTTCAGCCGTCGCAGAACTTCTCACAGCAACGTAGCATTCATCACCCACATGTTCGTTTAATTTTATATAATCAGCAATTATTTGATTTCTAATTTCTTGAGGCATTTCGCCACCAAGAATAAGTCCTTTTATTTTTTCACTCGCGTTATTCAGTTGATCTGTATCGTTAACATCCAGTACTGAAAGTATTTTGATTATTTCGGGTATGAGATTATTATATTCAAGATGAAAAAAATACGCATTGCTTAATACCACAAATCCTGGAGGAATCGGAAATCCCGTGTTTGCCATTTCTCCCAAATTCGCGCCTTTTCCTCCTGCTTCAATTAAGCTTGATTTATCCAACTGTTCAAACCATTTTGTATAAATCATAATCTCACCAAACAACCACAACCGAATATTAAAAAAATACTAAACAAAAATTAATAAACAATCTTATTCTCTTTGATCTTGCTCTTATTTTCTTTAAATATACCGATCCACTAAAAAAACGTGGATCGCATATACGCAACCCATCAAGATAAAACCTAAAAAACAAAACTGGAAAAACTTAGTTGGTTGCGTATATTCCGCAGAAAGGACAATTATGCACTCTTTCTATTAGCTCTTTCTTGACAAGTTGATGACAACTGCTACACTCCTGACTTGTATTCTTTGGGTCTACAAACACGACTTTGCAACCAGCACTTTCAGCCTTGTAGCAAAGTAGATTTGCAAACTCTCCAAACGGTGTAACTTCCAATTTCTTATCAAGCTTGAAACCAGTCTTGTGGATAATTCAGGCTTTTCATTCTATCCTTAACTCTGCGGTTTTTTGGTAATAGGCCGCAATAAATCGTTGGGCAGTCCAATTTTCTCCAACAAAATTCTTGTTGTTTTTGGAACTTCGGCAATAAGTTCTTTTCCATCGACGTTAACCTT
>JBFLYM010000044.1:0-5078 GCA_040757035.1 Microcaldota archaeon
ATTTCACGATTAATAGAACATTGTGTCCAGAAATAGGCTATCTTGTACAGTTCAACAAAGTTGTTTTCTATTACAAAACCGATTTCTTTGAAAACATAACTCAATTTGGCGGTATGCCGCTTATTACTAAATGTAGCTAACAGTACTCCGGCTGTGTGGAAGAATAAGTGTTATAAATTATCTAATTTTTCTTTTATCTCTCCGATGTCTAATTTTGTGGTTATGATTGGAATTCTCTCTTTTTCAGAAATTTTGAGCGCAAGTTTATCTACCTCTTCTATCCCATGAAGCACAATTACGCTGGGTTTTGATGATGAAACTCTGATTATAACCATCGGACTCCTTCCTGTACTTACACCTATAAAAATAAATGCGCGCTCAGAAATATTGCCATATATATACTGAAAATAAGAAGAAGGCATTTCTAAAATTACTTTTAATGAATCTATCAATGTATACCCATAAATCTGTTTAGCCTCTGCCAAATCACAATTTGTAAGTATTTTGCCACCTATAAGTTTTGCAAAATCCGCAATGGTTATGCCTCTTGCGAATTCATGTACTTTAAAATAATCATCTGTATTTTTTTGTGTTTCGCGAAACCTTTGGTTCATTACGCCTCCTTTTTGTAGGTCTATCTCAAAAAGCGAGTTTACAAATCTTTTTACTATCGCAATACCAGGGCTTTTTCTTCTATTCGCTTCATAATCGCTTATCGTGGATACGCTTATGCCAAGATAACGCGCAAGTTCAATCTGAGAAATACCAAACAATTCTCTCCATTTCCTCATCGTTGAACCCGGATTATCAGAGAACGAAATTTCACCTGCAATCTCCAATTTTATCTTTTCCATAAAATCATTAATAAAATCTTTTTGAATTTATAAGCACCATATTTTCTTTTCCTGCAAATTCATATATCGCTTCCCCCCAATTTCCTGTTTCTTCCAAGAAATTGCGTTCATCAACAGAACGCTTATCCGCAACGTCAATTAATTTTACAAGATGTGATTTAATTTCTTTTGCTTTTCCATATTCCAAAATCATTGCGCGTTTTACAATAATTTTGCGCATTATTAGTTCTACTTTAATTAGGTCAGAACCGCGGGCGACAATTGTTTCTTCATCCAAAACCGAAAGAAATTGCTCTCCATTTTCATAAGAAGCTATAAAAAGTGCGGCATTATCAGAACGCAGAGAACTCCAGAATTCGTTTTTTTTCATTCGTGTTGAAAAAAAATCAGATGCATTTAGAAGCGCAATTAACGTTCCGAAATTCGCATATATTCGGCCGTTTTTAATCGCATAGTCTTTTCCTCTTTTTGGAGAAAATTTTGAAACTTGTTTTTCTGATTTTTCCAGATCTATCCTCAGATTACGTAGCATTTCCGCAATACTTTCAGAAAGCGCAAATGTGCGCGATGCGAGATTTTCATTTTCATCAAAAAATTTTGTGACAGAAAGCATTTTTCCTCCAAACGGGGCAACGCGCAATGCAAGTAAAGATAGGTCTAAGATCGTGCGCAGAAAAAAGAGCGCTTCCTTCATGCTGCTTCTTGCAATCTCGGCTTCTGCTTTTGAAAACAAGTATTGAATATTTGCGAAAAATTCAGGCGCATAGATTTTTTTCCCGCCCATTTCGGCAAACTGTGCGTTTTTGAGCAAAGAAAAAAACACAAACAAATCTAAAAACTGTTCATAATTCTCCAAACTATAAATTTCATCGTACAATTCAGCGAATGGTGCTGCGCTATCCTTAAGATTTTTGATATTAACTTCCTCACATATCCAACCATATTCAGCAAAGCGAGTTGCGGCAAAAACAACATTACCTAATGAGGGATGAAAATCCTTGTAAATTCCATTATCCGAAGAATAAGCTGCGATAAAATGTTTTCCAGGAACATGCCACGTATTTTCAGAAAATGGGATTGAAAAAAGCCTTTTCCATTTCTTTCCTACATGTGCATAACAATTTACATCGTTTCCATCTCCATACACTGCATATTGCGTTTTTAATGTTTTATCCAGCAATGTCATACTGTTTGGAAGAGAATCTAAAATCATTTCAATATTAGATGTAGATCTGTTTTCAATGCGCGAACGCCAATCTGCGTCCCTAATTTTTCCAAAACGGAAAATTCTTGCCTTATCCATCTCTGTGTTTTCTTTAATTTCCCTTTTGACCTCCTTTTTAGTTTCTTTTTTAATTTCTGGCATGTTTTTTGCAATTTCGTTTGAGAGCGCCGCAAATGCAAACGCACCTTTTTTAGTATACGGGAAATTGGAAAAAATAAGTGATTGATGAAACGAATCGCTATCCGCATCCAAAAATTCATCAAAATTCTCCTTATCAGGAATTTCAGAGATATAATCTTTTTCTTCTGGCAACGGAATTCCTATTTCTTCTGCGCGAAAACCAAGTGATTTCACACGCTTTAGAAAAATAAGGGCATTGTCAAAATTCAATTTACTCGGAATGAATTTTTTGACTTTTTTGAGCCTGTATGGTTCATGCATGATATCGCCATAGTATGTAAAGATTTATAAATACCAATAGTGTACATTGGTATAAAATAGAATTGATTTGCAGAGTGTATTGAACATGTTCATGGAAGTAACATCTGATCATAGCGAATTAACATCTGCACTTACTAACTTGAATGCAAATATACCCAATATTATGCTAATAGCTTTAATCATTCAGTTTGTATTTGTATTAATTAGTTTTGGATTTTGGTATTGGATAAGGAAAAGAGAAGATTTGAACTGGATTCATAAGTTAGTGGTGGTAATACTTACTTTTCTTTGTGCCGGGTTTATTGGAATTATTTTAGCAGCGATTGCTGCAGTTGGATTTGAGATAATAATAAAAAAAAGAGATTTGTCCAAAAAAGAGGATTTCTCGGCATTCACAAAAACATTTGCCCTTGTAGGCGCAGTACTTGGAGTAGTTTTTCTGTTGATTGGCGTTATCTTACTCTCTCTCGCACCTACAATAATAAAATCCCTCTATTCAACCTGAATTTCGCAATTACAGCGTAAACTAATTTTTACAACCGATCGCTTTCGAGAGAGCACACTAATTTTTTGTGTCATAGTGATTAACTATATAGTCTCAACCTCTTTTACTAAAATCAATTGTTTTATATGTACTTGTTTTCATTTCTAATATTCCTACTACTCCTGGTGTTGGTACATGCCCTTGCTCGATCTGAAAATCTGTTCTATCTTGAAATGTTCCAGAATTAATTAAATGCGTTTTTCTGTATTCCATATATCCATGTTTGTGTACATGCCCGACATGCAAAACATCGGGTTCGCTTTCAAGTACCAGATAATCAATCCGCTCTGGAATTATAAGATTAGCACCATAAAGTGGAGAAAGATGCCTTCTTTTCAAATATTCACGTGAAACTTTTTCAGGATTATTGTATGAAAGTCCAAAGATATGCGAAACCATAGAATCTATAGATGTCCCATGATAGATAACATTACGGATTCCTTCAATAATCACTGTAGAAGGATTTCCTACTCTTATAACATCGCTTTTTATTAATGTATCGTCAAGTGCGGGCATTGGTTCTGCTCTTCTTACCGCATCATGATTTCCAGGAGCAACGATTACTTCTATATAATCAGGAAGCATCTCGATATAGTTGTCAAATAATTCATATTGTTTGTAAACATCCTTTATTGACAGATCTTTTTCCTGGTTGGGATATACCCCTATTCCATCAACGATATCTCCAGCAATAACAAGATATTTTATTTTACCAGCAATTTCTGTCTCGCTTCCCTTTCCATTAAGCCAGTCAATAAAGCGCATAAATTGTTTATCCAAAAAATGTTTTGAGCCGAAATGAGTATCAGAAATATATGCACATGCCAAATCAACTTCACTTGTTTTTCTTTCTCTCATTATTGGCATGTCTGGCCATTCAATATCTTCAATTAATATAAATGGTTCAAGGACTTTTCCAGTAATTAAGATTATGTCATCTTTAAGTATTGCGTTTGCTTTTTGATAAAGTTTTTCGTTTTTTCGCGAAATTACAGCCTTAAATTGTCCTGTAGCATCCTCTATTTCAAGGAGTATGTTCCCCTTTTTTGTATTTTTCTTTTCGTAAACAAGAACTATAACGCGCACATTTTGATTTGTCTCATGTTTTATATCTTCCAAATGCGTAGTTGGATAGTCTGATTGAATAGGAGTAGAAAAGAGTTTGCTCATTTTTTGGAAGCGATTTCTGAAAAACGCGACAAAGTCTTCAACACTCCCGATAGTACGCGATTTTCCTGTAACGTCTAGTTGATGAATAATTTTCACATTTGTTGGATATTCTGCTGCAAGCGGTCGGCTTTTGCTATGTATTACTTCAATTTTTTCAGAAACAGCTAAGCGAGAAACCGCGTCTTCAACATCCTTTTTTGTTATAAATGGTTTTTGAAGAGATAAAAGTTCATTAATCAGGTTTGTATCTGCTTGCCGAATTAATTGCTCTGCTTCGAGCGCAATGCGAATTCCTTTTTCACGAAGTTTCCCCAACATGTCAAACACAACCGCTAAATTAAATTAATGTTTTATTGATTCAAGCGCGCCCATAATCGCCCATATTTGCGTGCGTGCGTGCGAAGGCATATTTACGTCTTCACTTATAGGTTCAATCAAGTAAATCGCTGCACTGACTTTTACTATAATCTCTTCGCTTCCGCTCAATCTAATTTTTGCGTTGTTCATTGCCTTTCTAATATTTTTCGGAACTGATGTATCTTCAAGAACCGAGTCTATCATTTTTATTATCGCGTCTATCTTATTTTCCATTACCATCACCTCAAAAATATAAAATTGGACCCGGCGAGATTCTCAACCGAACCGCGGAGGGGGAAACCCCCTCCCCAGTTTGAGGGTCTTCCTGACCCTCCCCCATTTTTCTTTATTAGTTTTTTCTTTGGGGTTGATACAGACCTTGTTGTATTACTATCAACATCTGTTTTTCTTTTTGGGGTTGATACAGACCTTGTTGTATTACTATCAACATCTGTTTTTCTTTTTGGGGTTGATACAGACCTTGTTG
>JBFLYM010000045.1:0-5009 GCA_040757035.1 Microcaldota archaeon
CCAGGATCGCGTTGTGCTACTCAAAATCAACTTCTGCAGTTTAACAAAGTAGTGATCTATTACAATACAAAAGAGTTGTCAGACGTATCACAAATTGGAACCGTTCCGTTGGTTGGAAAGTGCAGTTGAATAAAAAAAGAACACTCGAAATAGATAAAGTGAATTCTAATGTTCAGAACAGACTACATTAAAGATGCCAAATTAAAAATTGGAAATGAAATTGAAATTGCAGGTTGGGTTCATAAATTTATAGACATGGGAAAACTCAAATTTCTTACTGCGCGCGATCGCACTGGCGAAATCCAAGTTACTGCAAAAAAAGGGATTATTTCGGACGAGCAGCTATTTGCGAAAATAACTGCGAATCGCGAATATGTGGTTAGAATACATGGAGTAATCAAGGAAAACAAAATTGCGCCAGAAGGAGTGGAACTAATCCCCTCAAAATATGAAGTGCTAAACATTGTTGATGAAAAACTACCAGTTGATCCAACGGATGAAATCCCTGCTGATTTGGATACAAGACTGGAGCATCGTTATCTTGATTTGAGAAGAAAAAAAATAAACGCAATTTTTGAGTTGAAATCAATAATAGTAAATACCTACAGGAAAAAACTTTTGGAGATGGATTTTGTAGAGATACATCCACCTGCAATAATCGCGACAGCGAGTGAAGGAGGTACAGATGTTTATGAATTAAAATATTTTGAACACAAAGCATACCTTGCACAAAGTCCGCAACTTTACAAACAGATAGCAGTGATTGGAGGATTAGATAGAGTTTTTGTCACCATGCCTGTTTTCCGTGCAGAAAAACATAACACCGCCACGCATCTAAATGAAATTACAATGTTAGATGCAGAGATTGGATTTGCAGATCACCATGACGCAATGGATGTATTTGAAATTGTATTTATAGAACTGCTCAAAGTTGCTCGCTCTAAACCAGAACTTCTTCAATTGTGTGGCGCAAATTCAAGCATACCTCAAAAAATTATATCTCAAAAAATAAAGCGTATCACATATACTGAAGCAGTGGATATGCTAAAAAAGAATGGAGAACAAATAGAATGGGGCTGCGATTTTTCTCGCGAACAAGAAAAAAAGATATATGCACTTATCGGAGAAGAAGCATTTTTTATTTATGAATATCCGACCGCGATACGCGCGTTTTACTCTATGCCTAAAGAAAGCGATCCAAAAATATGCAATGCATTTGATTTTATATATAAAGGACTGGAAATTTCTTCTGGTGCGCAGAGAATTCATAAGGTAGATGTACTTGAACACGCGCTCAAATCGCGAGGTCTTGATCCACAAGATTTCAAATTCTACGTCAATGCGTTCAAATTTGGAGCACCACCACATGCTGGTTTTGGTCTCGGTCTTGAGCGAATGTTGATGAAAATGTGCAATTTAGACAATATACGCGAAACGTCTCTATTTCCAAGAGACAGAACAAGATTATGTCCATAGATAATACTTCTAGGCAGGTATTTTTATGACGATACTGGTTACAAACGATGACGGTTTGACCGATGGCCTTAAAATTTTGATTGAGGCCGCAATAAGACTAGATAATCATGTGTATGCAATAATCCCTACTCAGCAGAAAAGCGCGTTTGCAAAAGGAGTTACACTGCATAAAATTCTTAGATTAAGGAAAATAGATGAAGAAAAATTTCCGATATATGAATTGAGCGGAAATCCCGCGGATTGCGTTTGCTTTGGTATTCGTTCTGGCGAATTCAAAAAACCAAATCTTGTGCTTTCTGGAATAAATATTAGCGAAAACCTTTCCTTTTATAGTATCTATTCTTCTGGAACAATAGGGGCGTGCATTGAGGCTGCCCTTTATGGAATTCCTGCTATTGCGTTTTCTTTGGAAAGAAATGCAACAAAAAAATTGAAGGATAGTTGTAGTGAAGCAAAAACAAACAAAAATGCGCTTAAAGAAAGCATAATTAGAATAATTAAAAAATTACATGGAAAAATTCAACCTTATACAATTATCAACGTTAATTTTCCTGAAAATTTCAACAATGCAGAAATCGTTTTTCCAAAGCCAGCGGTTTTCCAGTCAAATTCTAATGTAGAAAAAAGATTGGACCCATACGATAATCCGTATTATTGGCATTATCTTAAGACTAAGGAGTGTGAAAAGGCAAGCGATGTATATGAATTTTATGTTAACAGATGTATAACTATTACACCACTAAGCGTTCTGAAAATCGTGGATAAGGCTATATTGAACAAATTAAAAAATTCAGTAAAGGAATGATATTTATTTTGCCTTCCTGTTTTGAAGTATTTGGGGTAACCAGCAATGTCGTCTTTATATTCTTATCTCTTTCCTTTAGTTTCTTTAATCCTTCAAGTTCTCTGGCCGCGATTTTATCTGCTGCAGTTACATTAATTCCTGTGTTTTCAAATATAAAATCAACCTCGTTTTCATCTTGCCAATAGGTTAGGTTATATTTTTCACTGAGTTTGAGAAAAACTGCGTTTTCATATTTTTTATTCAGATTTCTGGAAAATTCAATATCCATGATATTTATCAGCCCATTATCGGCGATATAATATTTCGGCTGCTTTTTTTGATCATATTTTACCTTAATCGAATACGAGTGAAATGGAACCTCGTTTATGAGATAGGCATCAATCATGTATTGTATATAGTGTATTACTGTTTCTACTGATAAGCCGAATGCTTTTGCTATTTTATTGAAACTTATTTTTTGGCCAACATTGGAGGTAAGATATTTTGCTAGAAGAAGAACTTGCTTTGCATCTCTTACGTTGTGCCTATTGATTATATCTTTATTGAGAATATCATCCATATACTGTTTTAATAATCGTTTTTTCATTTCTATGTTTTCCTCCAATACCACTTCGGGGAAGCCGCCTAATTCAAGGTATTCTTTCAGTAGTTTTTCCGGTTTTCTGTCTTTTTTAAATATTATGAATTCGGTGAATGAAAGAGGTTTTATTTGAAAAGTGATATTCCTTCCGGTAAGTGCAATAGCATACTCTTTGTCAAGAAGTGAAGCACACGAACCGCTAATAATGAATTTTATATTCTTATTCTTATCATAGTGCGTTCTTACCCATTTCTCCCATTTTGAAATTAATTGGACTTCATCTATAAATAAGTAAAACCGAGCATTTTGATTTGCCCGAAATTCTAACAGCTGTTCTAAAAGTTGTAAGTCTAAATGATCAATCAATCGATAATCCTCCAGATTAATATAGAGAATATCCACTATACCAGTCCCTTTTTTTACTAATTCGTCCATCATCTGCTTCATTATCGTTGATTTTCCAGAACGTCGTATCCCTTTTATGATTATTACTTCCTTTCTATTCAAAAAAGGCATAATCTCTGTTAGGTACTTTTCTCTAATTACTCCTATCTGTGCCTTAGTTAATATTTTTTCTTCATTGATTATCCGCGTTAGTTCTTCTGTACTTATCATACAATTATTCTAATTTAACTATTTAAAAAACCTTTCGATATATCGAAAAGCTTTATCTTTCCCACTACATTGTAATTTATAAACTCTTACTGCCAACAAACAATTATGCCAATATGCAATAGATGCGGACGCGAGATTAGTTTTGGTATGTATTGCGAGAATTGTCAATTTTATGTATATAATGATCAATGCTGGCGTTGCAGAATGTACCTTCCAAAAGCAGAATTACAGCAATGGTGCGGACAGACTTATTGTCCATATTGCATCCAGGATATACGCGATGATGAGAAAAATTTGCAAGCGAAACAAGACGCGCGGATACCAAAAACATCTGGAATTCCACCGGACGAATCTGGATTTGAGATAGGACAGAAGATAGGGCAAAAAAATCAGGATTATTTTTGCGATCAGTGCCAATCAAATCTAGATATTGTATATGTTGTTGCAGATCACAAATTTTGCGAATTGTGTTTTCAACAACAACGCAAAGAATGGAGCGAACGCGGTATAGACGCACCTCCGTATATGAAATTTAAGGTAAAAGAAAGTCCAGGATTGCTTATGCGCTTAATTGAATTTTTAAAAAGAAAGATTAGTGAAGAATGGAGGCGAAGGAACAAAAAGAAAGATAAGAAAGAGGGTGATAATTCCAAGTAATATCTTTTTTTTCGCGAAGCGAGTTATAAAAATCCTGAAAAAGAATTGCTGCTTTCAGAAATGGGTTCATAGAATTACCTGCAAAACGCTATCAGCGCATCACCAATTTTTTATCTCCAAAACATTTCTTGAACTTTTTTTTTCTGGTTTATGCGCCTCGCTAAAACGAACAACAAAGCGCTCAATCTGTTAAGGTAACTTAAGATAATTTCGTTTATTTTGTTGCGCTTACTAAGTGTAACAACGCTTCTCTCTGACTTCCTGCACACAGCACGCGCAAAATGCAGGAGCGAAGCGAGTTTGTTTCCTCCTGGTAAAATAAAAGTTTCTATTTTTGGCAATTCGTTGTTAATATTATCTATAAGCGTTTCTATTTCAGAAACTTTGTTAGCTGAAAGCCTTATTGTTCCTGTTTTTTCTTCAACTGGCGCGGCGAGGTCAGATCCTATTACAAAAAGCGTTCGTTGGATTTTGATAAGATGCTCTTTTAATTCATTATCATCTGAGAAAGAAATTATTATTCCAATAACTGAATTTAGTTCGTCAATGCATCCTATTGCGTCTATATACGCGTCGTCTTTTGCAATTTTTTTTCCGCCTATAACCGAAGTTTCGCTATAATCTCCATGTCTAGTATAGATCTTCATATTTACCATTCATATATATCATCCTGACCCTCCCCCAAAACACCAAAACAGATAGTTTTTTCTTTTTTTTAAAAAGAAAAGGATATGGTTTAACTACATTTGGTAATAAGCGGCATACCGCCAAATTGAGTTATGTTTTCAAAGAAATCGGTTTTGTAATAGAAAACAACTTTGTTGAACTGTACAAGATAGCCTATTTCTGGACACAATGTTCTATTAATCGTGAAAT
>JBFLYM010000046.1:0-4997 GCA_040757035.1 Microcaldota archaeon
AAAGCTTTCTCCTCTTTTTGCCTTTTTTGAGTTAGAGCATACAGAATAAAACAAAAGAGATTAGATATTCTCGACGTTAGCACAGAAAAGTCGCAGAAAAAGTTAGGTCAATTTTTTAAAGTCCAGTTTGAATGGCTAACCATCGCGCACTCCTTTCTTGATTTTGCGGTGTCCACGGCGTTGCTTTCGCTCGGCCGCACAGCAGCATATATCGGAACAAGATGCTTCGCGATAGATTGCGTATCCGAAGGATTACGTGCAACCGCATTCTCAATACAACAATTTTTCTTCTCGGTAGGGTTGGTTCTTGGACCTTTGTTCAGCGGATTGATTATTCAGTCAAATGAAATCAGCACAGTATTTAGTATCGTCGGAATTTCTTCTGTCATACTACTTGCGTATTTGTTGATTGCGGTCATGATAAGTAAAATTTTGATCATTCGGTAATAGTTTAGGAAATTTCTAAAAAAAGACTACGCAGAGAAGGAGATTTGAACTCCTGAGCCCATAAGGGCATATGCTAACTGGAAAACAAATGCATTTGTTTTTGATTTGTTCAAAATTACTTAATATTACTTATTTTTTGAATTTTTGAACTAAAAATTTCCAGGCATACGCGTTACCAGATTCCGCCATCTCTGCATATAAACTATTATTGGCTTGCCCTCCAACAGTTTTCTTGATTTTTCCACTATAATTTTGTTTGAACTTGCTGTTTTTTACTTCTTGCATCATCAATTATAGCGAGCCATGAATCCCCTATTTTCATGAGGTAATTTCCAAAAGTTTTGCTCATACTTATTATCATTGGTCTAAATTTTCGCTTGCTTTCTTGCGCAACAATAGTTTCTCTTTCAATTTTTATAATACCTATTTTTCTAAGACGCGGCAACACGCGATTGTAAAAAGTTGCCTTTGAAATGTTATTGTTTTTTACATACGCGGAAGTATCTTCACTACTGATAGTTAATTTTTCCGAAAGGAATCTTAGAAAGTTCAGTGCTATTTCATAATATTTTGGTTGGTATTTCTTTGAAAATACAAAATTTGTAAGTTCTTCTATATTCCAAAGATTTCGCGTAATGTTTTCTTCCTTATCCTGAAAATTGCGAATTTCTGCGCTATTGTATGCGGGAAGATAAAGCGTTTCGTTTGAAGGAACTCCCCGACTCGCTATTATTTTTTTTCCTTTTTTATTTTCACCAAAATTTTCTTCAGTAATTTCTTCTGCCAAATAATCACCAAACCCATATCCCTTTTTCTTTTTCTAAAAGAAAAAGGTCTAAGGGGTTAACTGACACTATGTTGACTAATGCCACCTGTTTTAAGAGGTAGGTAAACACTACCAACCGTTGTACCTTTTTTCTGGTAGGCACATCGCCCAATATGCGCAACATAAAGGGCGATGCCCCGTTTTACGGGGTTAGTCACATAGTGTCACCCCAAAAAGAAAAAACGTTGCTTTTCTTTTTAAAAAACTCCAAAACCAGAAACTACGTTTTTTCCTTCTTTTTCTATGAGCGATATTTCATAATAATACAAAATCGCTTTGTATTAAAAAGTATATAAATCTTTTATTTGATCTGGTCCGAAATACGAAGCCTTTTATTTGTTTGCGGGTTTACTGATATTGAGGAAAAAGAAAAGAACTCAAAAAATACAAATACAAAAGGGGTGAAAACATGACTGATAACGAGTGTGGATGCGGTTGTGAATCCAGTTCGAAAAAAAAGAAAAAAAGCAAAAAGAAAAAATAAAGCAGGTTTGTTAATAAAACAGATTTGTTTCAAATTACCTAGATGCTTATTGCGATTGTAGTCCAGTGTTTCTCTAGTTTATGTTTTTTTAAATTTTAGAGAAATGGATAGTGGTAGGATACGAGATTGCCAATTTCGTGGCCCGGGTTCAAATCCATATCCCTTTCTTTTTAAAAAAAAGAAAGGTCTGGAGGGTCCACTGACACTGTGTTGACTAATGCACCTGTTTTAAGAGGTAGGCAAATGCTACCAGCATTTGCGCCCTGGTTGGCACATCGCCCAATATGCGCAATATAAAGGGCGATGTCCCGTTTTACGGGGTTAGTCACATAGTGTCACCCCAAAGAAAAAACTAATAAAGAAAAGTGGGGGAGGGTCGGGAGGATATTGCGAACAGCGTAATGTTCGCGATATGCTCATGAACGAATCGTCGTTCATGACACCTCAAACTGTTCAAAACTGTTTGAGCACCCACCTAAAAACCCTCAACCAGTTTTGGAGGGGTTTCCCCCTCCGCGGTTCGATTTGGTTGAAAATCCCGGCAATCGCATTTAATTACCATAATGAAGAAAAAGCTCTTAATGATTTTCTCTGGTTTAGATCCACCAACCGTAATGCGCGTTTGTTCATTGGCGATACTCGAAAAACACCGAATTACTTAGTTGGGGGAGTATAAATTCAATGGTTTCAAGAACAAAAGATGTCCTTTACCGTAATCTCTGCTTAGTATGTATCAGAAAAAGTAAATTTTAGATATCACTTATGTCTATCTCAAATGTCATATCAAATTCAAGGTCTCCGTTAAATGAATCAACCTCGCTTAGTTCTCTTTCCATTGTTTCGGCTTCTTTATAGTCGATATACTCGGTAACACCCGTCTCGCTTTTGCCAATCAGTATATCATCTAAAAGTTTCAGCGTTTCATCAATGGATTCTATATTACCTTTTGTATCCAATGTTCCTTCTTCATCACCTGTCTCTATGTTCATAACATTTATAGCTACGAAATCCTCAAGATCCGGCAAAACCTCTTTAGGTGGTTGTTTTTGTTCGGTGCCCGTGCATCCAAACAATAAAACAAACACCAATGAAACAACGGTTAGAATATTCTTATTTTCCATTTTTTCACCTATTGAAAGGTATATGCCACCACCGTGCCTGATGATTTCCAGCTTATTTCTGCGCCCGTTTTACTTGTGCGATATGTTCCAATGCCCGTTAATACCGCCGTTCCTGTCCCGCTTGCTTCCAAATCTATATTTGTGCCTTCAATTGTCACCTGCATGTTGCTTCCTATAATTGTTGCAGCGCCATCAAATCCAGTATATGTTGTTGTATTTCCATTTACAGATTTTGTTCCTTTCCCGGTTATTGTAATCTGCACATCACCAGCATAATCCACAATAGTAAGCGTACCATTTGTACCGGTTATTTTAATTGTTCCCGCACCAGTTAATGCTACCTTTCCATCTCCATCTGCATAAAGGTTTCCAATTCCGCCAATTTCTTTTGTTCCTGTCTTTTCTTTTAACTTTTCAATAATATCCTTTAGTGTTGCGTCTACCTCT
Source organism: Microcaldota archaeon (assembly GCA_040757035.1). Taxonomy (GTDB): domain Archaea; phylum Micrarchaeota; class Micrarchaeia; order Anstonellales; family Bilamarchaeaceae; genus JAHJBR01. The sequence goes on from JBFLYM010000046.1 coordinate 3,326, forward strand.
TTAAGATATCGTGATGCCTTTTTTATGAATTCATGGCCTTCTCTAGATAATCTATCCGCGTCTTGAACATTTTGAATTTGCTCAAACTTTGCTTTTGCTAACTCATGCTGCTCTTTTGCCAACGCAACCTGTGAATTAAAATCTACCAATAACGCTTCCAATTCTGCGGTGTCAACTTCCGACGCCTTTAGTTCGTCTATTTTTGTTTGTATTCTTTTAGAAACATTGTCCAGTTTATCAAGGGTATAATCAATTTTAGCGCTTAATATTTTTCCAACAAACCTTTTTACATGGACTTTTACATCATTCCATTTATTCCTAACCTTGTTTGCTGCATTTTTTAAGTCCTCTTTTGTTGTAGCGCTTTCAACATCCGTTTTTATCTGCTGTATGCCTGCTATATCAGCATCTAATTCAGCAAGAATCTTAGCTCTTTCTGTCTCATCTATACCGGTTGTTGTTTCTACTTTTGCCCTTACCATTCTAAGATATTTTTCTATCGCAGTACACGCTTTTGACATAAACGCTTTTGCTTTGTCAAGCGCGTTTGTCAAATTCTCAGCGCTCTTATAGTGCATATATTTATCCTTTGCAGTAATCCAATCCTGCCTTGCATCTGTGTATACATTTTTAGCTTGTATATATTGGGCTTTCATGTTCCCGTATTTCTCTTCTGCTGCTTCCAAACCAGGACTAGTTGTGGTATTAGCGAAAATAGCAAATCCTAATAAAAAAACAACAAACATTCCAAATAACATACCTCTCATTTTACCACCAATATGTTCTAGACACGAAAAATTTATAAATTGCACGGGATTATCGTAAGCGCTCAAGAATTTCCGCTCTCGTGAGTATTCGCTTCTACCTCGTTCCTAACCAAATTCATAAAATCCTTGTTTCTGAGCTTGCATGTCTCATATAGCGATTGCATAACTTCAAGACCATGTAGACCTTTCAGGCTCCAGTTATGCTGACTTATTTTTCTTCTTATGACCATGGGCCTTAAAGCCCTTTCACATCTGTTATTGGTTGGTTCTACTCCTTTTACTTCAAGAAATGTAAACCACTCTCCTTCATATTCAAGAATGTAATTCAAGACTTTGAGTAGATTATCTTCCTGTTTTCTGGGTTTCAGCACGAATTCCTTTAGTTTCTTGTCATATAATTCTTTCAATTGTTTATTTCTCTGCCCCTCAGCTTTCGCTTCCCTGTAAATTTTAGTCAGTCCTTCCACAAATTCTTTATATTGTTGTATCTGTTCCTCTGAATCAAAAGGAAATTCTAGCGTTCTGGCTTTTCTTAACAAATGCGCCCAACATCTTTGTATTTTCTTTTTAACTCTAACTCCGCCTGATTAGGGAATACATCCGTCGATAACTGTTTTTTCATTATTTTCTAAAAAGCCATTTTCACCGATAAGTATTTAAATATTATTCCCTATAGGGAATATATGAAAGCATGGGTTAACAAATATATCGAATCTTTACGAGAAGAATACGGAAAAGGAATTGAGATCAAAGAATTTGGAAAATCCTTCTATGTTTATAACTTAAGTTTGCCATTTGATAGTGGGCCGTGGGCACGCGATAATAACGCTTAGCTTGCGCTAATTCTATATTCCAAATCAATTTGCCATTTGAGTTTCACCACCGCAAATCCAGACTTTTATCAC
>JBFLYM010000047.1:0-4982 GCA_040757035.1 Microcaldota archaeon
TATCTATGATGTGCATCTTTATAGAGGAGATACGCGTCTGAAAAAAATGAGTTCTGTAAACGAAGAACAAAAAAAGATCATGGATATATTTGGTTTGTTGTCATAGCACTTAGGTGAAAGTTAGGTAGTTAGCATTTTTTTGTCACCTCCTTAATTTTAATTATTCGACCTTTCATTGCATATTAGATAATAGCTTATTAACGCCTTAAACTCCCCCCATTTCTCTGTGAATACTCTAATCTCTTCCTCGGTCATCAAATTCCTCGAATAGAAATTTGAAATTGCACGCCTTACCCCAAGATCTCCTGCTGGCAACACTTCTTTATGGTCGGTGCAGGTAACTATCACTAATTCTGCCGTCCATCGACCAACACCTTTAATCTGAGTTAACTTTTCAATCGCCTTAGGAACAGAAAGTCTTATTACTTCCTCTGAATCGAAATCATTTTCTACAATGCTCTTTGAAAACTCTTTGATATAGGTTGCCTTCTGTCTACTTAGACCGCATTCCTTTAATTCAGTCAAAGAAGCCTCTACCAATGAGTCTGGAGGAGGAAATTCATAAAACATCTTTTCTTCAACTTTTACTTTTTCTCCAAATCTTTGGATTAATCTTGAGGTTACATGCATGCTTCCAATCAAAGAAATTTGTTGTTGAATTATTGTCTTCACAATCCCCTCAAAAACCGTAGCATAATTTGCTGGTTTTAAGCCATACAGTTTTTCTTTCAATGTTTTGAGTTTTTTATTCCTTTCCATAAAATAGTATAACTCTTTTAGATTCATTTGTGAATTAAAAATCCAGTTTATTTTTTCTTTTAGTCTTTTTACTTGAGTTTTACTTACTTCTGAAAGAATCTCAACATCAAGTTTTGGTTTTTCCACTGTACCTATTGATTTTATTTTAACTGGGAATAATTTACTATCCAATCTTAAAGTCCTTCTCCAAATTCCATTCTCATAAATTTCTGGGGAAGATTTTTCCCATGCGAAGAACTTCCAAAGCAAATCAAAGTTAAAGGGTGCTTTTGGTTTTAATGCGAATTTCATATTTTCTCCTTCTTTTTAGATCTTTCTCTTCTTTTTATTAAAATTTTGGCAACCAAAGAGCCAAGCTTTTTTGCTTCTTGTAAATTTTTTGGGTTCTTCACTCCACCTTTTGCATCTACACTAAAAACCTTGTTGTTTATTCTTGGCTGATAAAACCTAAGAAGCCAAGCATATTTCCTCAAAGGGTTTAAGACCCAATTAGTAGAATTATCAAAGGATGTACCAATTATACTGAACGGCTTACCAGATAATGGCCAGACAAAGGCCCTATCAACCTCGCTTGATGAATACACGATCATCATCAATCTTTCGATTATGGCAACAAACTTTGAAGGGATTGGTGTGTAAAGAGGGATGCAAACAATTATTCCATCCGTCCCTACCATCTTCTGAAAAACCTTTTCAAAGTCATCATCTTTAATTATACATTTATGAGGCTTTTGAGCACAACCATAATATTCAACCTTTTGCACACCCGAATAGCAAGCCCTGCACGGTTTTATCTCAAGATCAGCTAAATATAATATACTCAACCAACTAAGTTTTTCCGATTTTGTTTTTCAGGTTTTATCTCGATTGGTTGAGTATATGCGATCCACGTTTTTTTAGTGGATCGGTATAACTCCGTTTCTATGGATTTGTCTTCTTCTTTTATTCCTTCAAAAGCGGATTTGAGTAGCTGATATGAATTACCATCTTTCCGTTGTGAAGCGTTTATACCTAAGATTTTCATTATCCAACCGATTTTCTGTTTATTTAATTTTGTCACAAATGATTTATATTTCTTCTGGAGGAAATTTTGAACGGATGGGATATCATATATATTTGACAAAAAGATTTAAATATATCTTATATATAATATTTTGTGGAAAAAAATCAAATAATACAAATTTTAGATAGATGGAACTTTTGGAATAAAGATATAGAGGTTGGCATACCAAGAAAGGATTGTTTAAAAGAATTGTCAAGGTTCACCATAATTGATAAGATAATCTCAATTACTGGGGTTAGAAGAGCGGGTAAATCAACAATAATTAAACAAATGGTGAAAAATTTAATCGAGACTGAAGAGGCTAGAAACAATACGCTTATCATAAACTTTGAGGAACCAGAATTTGAGAATGTTGATGCTCGTTTTCTTCAGAGGATTTATGATGCATATATTGAAATAATAAAACCAATTGGAAAGCCATTTATATTTTTAGATGAAGTACAAAATGTTAGAAGATGGGAGAAATTTGTGAGAAGTCTAAATGAAAGGAAAGAGGCTTTTATAGTTGTCTCTGGGTCCTCTTCACAACTTTCGAGCGAGGAATTGGCAACCGTTTTAACTGGCAGGCAGTTGTATTTTGAGATGTTTCCACTAAGTTTTAAGGAATTCCTTACTTTCGAGTTTCAAGAAATAAAGGATAGGAAAGATGTTCTCCTGAATTCACAGCGGATAAAAATACTTTTTAGGGACTACTTGAAATTTGGAGGGTTTCCGGAGATCGTTATAAATAAGGATGCTGAGGTTAGAGTAAAGATTTTGAATGGTTATTACGATGATATAATAAACAAAGATGTAGTACGAAGATTCAAAGTGAGAAAAATAGATAAGTTGAGAACGATCAGTAAATTCTATTTGTCAAATATTTCCTCTTTGATGAGCTTCAACAAAATATCAAGATTCTTAAAATTATCAACAGAAACAATAAGGAGATTTTCTTCTTATCTAGAAACCTCAAATTTGATGTTCTTTGTTAAGAGGTTCTCCTTTTCACTTAAGGAACAAGAAAACAGCCCAAGAAAAATTTATTGTATTGATGTTGGTCTATCAAATGCTCTTGGATTCAGATTTTCTGAGAATTTTGGTAAGTTAGCCGAAAATATTGTTGCAATAGCACTAAGAAGGGTGCAGATGAAAAAGAACCTAGAAATTTACTATTGGAAAGAAAATTATGAGGTAGATTTTATTGTAAAGGATGGAATGAAAGTAAAAGAACTTATACAAGTTTGCTGGGATATAACAAATTACGAAACTAGAGAAAGAGAAATTAAATCGTTGTTAAAAGCGCTAAAAAAGTTCAAACTAAAACAAGGTCTGATTATAACAGAGGATTTTGAAGGTGAAGAAAAGATTAACGAGGTTGTGATTAGATTTACGCCTTTGTGGGCGTGGTTGATATCACAAGAACTGAACCGTGAGGGTTTACGGATATAGTGCTTGGAATTATTATGTATTGGTTCACAGTATGACCAAAATGTTTTTAATGTTTTTCGGATTATAAAGATAATGTTATGAAACCGACAAGCTTATTCATTGATAGAAAAAAAGAATTAGATTACTTAGAACGCGTTTACAATAAAGAGGGAAAACAACTCATAATACTTTATGGAAGGAGACGTATTGGAAAAACCGAGTTAATAACTCATTTTTCATCAGACAAAACTTCGATCTATTTTTTAGCGGACAAACGAGGAACAGTAAAAAATGCAGAAAGATTCGCTGAAATTTGTGCTGTGCATTTTGATGACGTTCGACCAGATGTTAAGGGTTTTGATGATGTTTTTACTTATATTAAGAATCGAGTAAAGAAAGAGAAAATCATAGTGATAATAGATGAATTTTCATATTTGGTTGAAAAGGACGAATCAATACCTTCAGTATTTCAATTGATTTTTGACGAAATATTGAAAGAGACCAACATCTTACTCATTTTAGCAGGTTCGAGTGTTTCAATGATGTATAGAGGCGCTTTGAGTTATGAAAGCCCACTTTATGGTAGAAGAAGCGGAGATTGGATGTTGAAAGCAATGTCATTCCAACAAATCAAGAAATTCTATCCTAAACTGTCTATTGAAGAAATGATAAAAACATACGCGATTGTTGGAGGAATACCGGCTTATGCGACGCATTTTCAAAGCAACGGAATTAATGGAATTTTTGAAAGTATAAAATTTAACATCCTTACAAAAGGAGAATATTTGTATAACGAACCAGAAGTTCTTCTGAAGGAAGAATTACGCGATCCGTCTAGCTATTTTTCTATTCTTGAAGCCATGACATCTTCGGCTAAATTAACTGATATAGCAAACGCGGCCCGCATTCCTGCAAAAGATATGCCAAAGTACCTGAAGATACTTGAAGATTTAGAGATAGTGTATAAAATCACACCTATAACAGAAAAGAAATCTAAGAAGAGTCTTTATTTTATCAAGGATAATTTCTTTAGTTTTTGGTTTAAATTTATCTATCCTAAAAAATCAGAATTGGAATCGGGCCAAATTGAAAGCGTTCTTTCTCTGATAAAAAGAGACTTCAACACATACGTTGGTAAAGTCTTTGAACAGGTTTGTAAAGAGTATGTGGAGCAAAAAAAGATTGTCCCGTTCTCAAAAATAGGTAAATGGTGGGGCTATTCAAGAGATAAAAAAATGAACGAGCGAATAATGGAAGAAATAGATATTGTTTCAATTGATGAAAATACTGGGAATATTCTTTTCGGAGAATGTAAATGGCAGGAGAATGTAAATGCAGTAGATCTAACTATAGAACTTGCCGAAAAGGCATCTTTTGTGGATTGGAAGAAAGATTCAAGAAAACCAACATTAGTTATTTTTGCCAAGTCATTCTCGAAGCGCATAATACAAACCGAAAATAGTGTATTGGTGTATTGTTTTGATTTAAAAGACCTGTATGAGTACTTATAAAAAGGAGGTAAAAACTTCTCGGAAATGGTGAATTCGCACTATAGGCGCTCGTGTAGCGTGACTAAAAAACGAAATGTTTAAAAATGGATAAATGTATAAATAGATATACTTACTAAACTTTTGCGTTTTTTAATTTACGAGACGAATTAATCCTTTATGCGAACCTCCCATCTCGAAGTGTTAGAAATAGTTTTGGATAAGTTTAGTGCGGTCACTAAGGTTTTTTCAAAGCCTCAGTT
>JBFLYM010000048.1:0-3350 GCA_040757035.1 Microcaldota archaeon
GACAGATAGAAAATGTCAATGATGTCTCTAGATCGATTTATTCTTTCCTTTCTCGTGAGCAAAGCACGGACTTTTTCGCATACTATCTCTTCTTTTGAATAAGCAGAAACTGGAAAACCCTCAAAATATTGTATAGCTATGTTGCCAAAATAGTCAAATAATTCATTTTTCTTTTTATCTGAAATTGAAAGTGGTTTTACTTCTGTTGTTTGCAGCGGGAATTTCAGAACTTCATCAAATGAAACGGTTATCTTGATTTTAGGCACTTGAATTCTTGTATCTGAGGTAGGTAAAGTAAGAAAATAGTTTAGTATCTTGCCGCTGTGGCTATGTTTCACTCCATCTTTTATTTCAGCGGTTCTTTCCAAACCAAGACCAAAAGTAGATACGAGTTTATTTATATACTTTTCTTTGAAGTACTTGCGATTTGTTCTTTTGTTTTCCTTTTTGCCAATCCATGTGAAATCCAGATCCTCTGAAAAACGGTAATGTGTGTAATGGCATTTTACAATACATGTACCACCTTTAAACGCTAATTCCTTTGAAGCGTTTTCAAGGTTGTAAATTTGTTTTAGAAGACAAGTTAGCCAAATATCTTTCTCTACATAGCCAATTTTATCCTCCTTTATGCTAACCTCTTTTGCTATCTCTTTTGCAAGCTGCTCTACGGTAGTTGGATTATAAAGCATGGTAACCGCTCAGGTGTTTTTCTATTATCTTCTTTATCGAGGCTTTTGTTGAATATGAAGGTAGAAGCCTTTTGTATTTTGAAACAAATCGCTTTTCATCCAAGTCAAGAATAGCGTCTAAAATTACCTCTGCGTATTCGGTATCTTTTTTCTTTATTCCAAGGTGCAAAAAATCCATGGCCGTTCTAACCGGATTGCTATATCGAACGCCGTTTTTTTCCATAATTGCATCGCTAAATGAAATTCCTTTTATCTGTGAGAAAATAAGCTCAATGTTGGCCGTTCTTCTCTTACGTGGAATCAGTTGCTTTTTTGTAATAATGAATATTTTCGTGGGCGTTTGCACACCACTCAAATTATTAAGCTGTAGTGCGGTATACAGACCAAAATACCAATTTCTATCGAGGTGCTTGTTGCACGCCAAAGCAACAAGAATAAGACGATCAGAAGGTAGTGTTTTTGTTAGTAGTTCGGAAGAATTTCTAACGTAAAAGATACCCTTGAAGAATAACGGGATCAGTGCTCCCTTTCTGACTAGAATAGCTCGGATATTTGCGGCTGAAAAGCCAAAAAGGCCGCATATCTCAACGATATCTTTTGAAGAAACACACCTAAAGCCACGGTTAGTTATAGCAAAGTGCACCTTTCCGGCCTTTTCTTCGAGATATCTCATTCTTATCACGTATTAATTAAATGACTAAATAATCTTTTTGTTAATACATATTAAAAGCTTTGTTATTGATTTTCTCCGGTTTAGATCCACCAATCATAATGCGCGTTTGTTCATTGGCGGTACTCGAAAAACACCGAATTACTTAGTTGGGGAGTATATTATAGAGATTAGAATTATAAACATTTGTAAGATAATTGTACTATGACGAATATAATGACCGAACTCGGATTGATTTTTTTTGCTTCTGTTATTTTTATGCTGCTTGCGCTCAAACTCAGATTTCCGCCAGTTGTCGGTTTATTATTTGCCGGCGCAGTAATTGGTCCAAACGTACTTAGATTAGTGCCATATAGCGAATACATTGATCTTTTTTCGCAAATCGGTGCGATATTGTTGCTTTTTTTTGTTGGAATAGAATTTAGTATAAACAAAGTAACAAAAATGGGATTGCGTCCTATCGTGGTATGGCTCGCTAAGGACGCATTTGTATTTATTATTGTCTATGAGATATCGCTTTTGCTTGGATTAAATGAGATTACTTCGCTTGTGCTCGCATCTGCGCTCGCAATTTCAAGTACAACTTTTTTTATAAAATTAGTTGGCGAAAAAAACATAAGCGGAAGCGCGGAAGCAAATCTTGTATTTATTGTCTTAATTATAGAAGATGTACTCGCAGTATTTTTATTAGCAATTTATTCAGGAATTGGGCATAGCACTGCAGACGATATATCTATTATACTGCTTTCTATACTTAGGGCGATCCTAATACTTACTCTTGCCTATTTTGTGCTTGGAAAAATAATACATGTGGCATTTGAGAAATTATCAAAATACAAATCGGATGAAATAACACTTTTTTTATCGCTTAGTTTCGCAATACTGTTCAGTTTTTTTGTTTCATCTATCGGACTCGCACCAAGCATAGGCGCATTCCTTGCCGGAAGCGTTCTTTCTTCAGTAAGGGGATTCAAGAGCACGCAGGACACGCTTTCCAAATTTGGGATGTTATTTTCAGCGTTCTTTTTCATCTCCATAGGTATGCTTGTTGATCCAAATGGAATATTCGCAAACATAACAATAATAGCAATATTATTTCTCTTTTTATGTTGCGGAACATTTGGTTCGGTTTTTCTTATTTCTTATCTTGTTGGATATCGAAGTCATGTAGCCGTGCGCTCAGGATTGCTTATACTTACCGTTGGAGAATTTTCTCTTCTCATAGCAACGCAAACAAAAGATATTGTTGCATCTTTTGATATAATCAGTGTTACCACAGCGTTGGTTTTTTTAACTGCACTGAGCGGAGGAATTTTGATAAAGAAAGAAAATGAAATTGACACATTACTAGGAAAAATGTTTCCAAACGAGATAAAAAAATCTGGCAAAGGTATTTCACGCTATTTCAATGAGGTATTCAAGGCATTTGAACGCGGCGGTATTATATATAACACGTTCATTGATGAGGGTAGAAAAATTACGATAAATATTATTATCGTTGTATCCATTGCGATCTCTGTAGCATTCTGTCATAGCGTGTTACAAAACTCATTTCAAGAATACGCAAAATATGTTATTATACTTGGAGTAGTTCTTGGAATAGTCCCAATAATAGGTATACTATTTTCATTGAAGAAAATGATAGGAAATACCGCACAAGCATTTCATGCGGCTATGGGCGAGAATCTTGCGCTTGATGACATTGCTATGAGAGATAGTCTAATAATGTTTTTCATGTTCCTCATAGCAATGATAACTCCACTTACCGTTTCAGCAATGAGACTTCCTAACGTATTTGGGCTACTTTTCATTATTCCGCTTTTTATTGCAATACTTTTTCTTTGGAATGTCGCAGTAACTGTCAAACTGGACTTTAAAAAATTGACCTAACTTTTTTTTGCAGATTTTTGCGCTCACGACGAGGTTTAGCGCTTTTTTTGCTCCAGATTTGTTCTACATAACTTTATAATCTAATTTAAGAGATAGATTTA
>JBFLYM010000049.1:0-2626 GCA_040757035.1 Microcaldota archaeon
GGTATCTATGATGTGCATCTTTATAGAGGAGATACGCGTCTGAAAAAAATGAGTTCTGTAAACGAAGAACAAAAAAAGATCATGGATATATTTGGTTTGTTGTCATAGCACTTAGGTGAAAGTTAGGAAATTTAAGCGAATAAGCGCGTTAATCGCGCCAGTTCATCATTTATTTGCTGTTCTGATAATACTTTTTCATGATATCCTCTTAAGATAGTGTGGCCATCAGAATCTTTTTCACTAGTACATTTTGTAATATTAAGATTATAGCTGCGGTGGTTGTAACTAATTTTTATCACAACGCTTAAATCTGGTCTATATACGCGAAATTCATAATATTTGCGGTTGTTGTCAAACGCGCATCCAATATTATTGCTTAAAAGAGCACAAAAATTAGATGAGTTAGGTATAACGGTTTTTATGAAGTAAAATCGTAGGAGTTTTGTAAAGTCAGGTTTGAATTCAAGCGAGTTAAGGCTTATTTCGTTAAGATTTGAGAAAATTACGACCTAAAATAAGGTCGTAAACTAAGGCAAGAAATTACGGTCTAAATTACGACTAGGCTAGTGTCCGAACCTATCAAAATCTATTTAAATGTTATATGTTTCCATTATAATGGAAAAAATCCATTATAAATAGGATATTGGCGATTGATATGCTTACCAAGGAAGAATTAATAAAGTGGTTCAAACTTGGGCAAGTTACCGGGCTAGGACTACAAAAAATACGTAAGTTATCTAATTTTTTTGATGGACTTTCTGCAATTTTTAATGCCACTGATTCTGAATTACTACAAACAAGAATTTTCAGCGAGGTTATGTTAGCTGAATTCAACAAACTCAGAAATGCATCTGATGAAAACTTTGCAAGAAATATTGATGAGTGCAAGGAAAAAGATATACATATTGTGCCGCTTATAGATCCAGATTATCCAAAACAGTTAAACTATTTATCATCTCCACCATTAACGTTGTTTCTAATAGGCAATACCAACCTGATAAATGATAAAAAAATTGCAATAGTTGGCACTCGCAATCCAGATAAAAAAGCTGTTGATTATACATTTTCCCTTTCTAAAAAAATCGCAGAACATAGACTAACTGTAATTAGTGGGGGGGCCAGTGGTATAGATGCCGCTGCTCACAAAGGTGCATTAAGTATCAATAACGGCAAAACGATCTCAATTCTCGGAGCTGGTTTTAACCATCCATATCCTCCAGAAAATATTGATTTGTTCGAACAGATAAAAGAAAAGGGGTTGTTAGTTAGTGAGCATTTGCCAAATTTTAAAGGAAGTAGGATATCCTATTTGCAGAGAAATAGAATTACTTCTGGATTATCAGATGCATTATTTTTAGTAGCAGCAACAAAATCTGGAGGTTCACTAACTCAGATTAAAATTGCTCATTCACAGAGAAAATTAATCTATTGCCCAAAACTCGAACAGAATATTTTGCCTAATGATGGTGTTAAGGAAGCAATAGCTAACTATGATGCTCAGCAAATGGAGAGTTCAGATCATTTCCTTAAAGTAATTAGTAGTTCGCTAAATTCATTTTTGTGAATTGGGCAGAACCTCTTTTTTTATCCTTTTTTCTATAGGAACTTTAGGCCAATGCCATTTGGCAATAATATCCGAGAACTTTCCTTTGAAATTTGGGTTTATGTCAAAGTCAATGTTCCTGCCTTTATATCCTAAACTCAGGCATAAAAAAATGCAGGTTTTTGCCTTGTTTTTATGAACAATCAACCTATGTACCTCTTGCGCAGTACTTCCACTATTGCTCAAATTATCTATCACTAAAATATTTTTCCCTTCAATATTCTCAGTTAAATCTAAAGAGTCTTTAACATTCAAGATACGCTCATCTTTTGTTAATATTTCATGTTGTTTTTTTGTATCTCTAATCCTGGTTAATATCTGCTTGTTTTCGACTCCGGTTTTCTTGCAGAATTCAGTAATTAGTTTGTTCATATTTTCATTAAGCGACCCTTTGCTACTGGATGGACACAAACAGACCAAATCAAATTTAACATCATTTCTCGTCTGGAACAACTCACTCAATCTATTAAGAAAATACGCAAAACTATATTCATGTTTATAAAATCCCATACATTTTTTGGAGAAATCGTCCTCTCCCTCACTAAGGGGTTTGTGATGACCAAGTGCAAAAATAGGGACTGGGCTATCACAGTCCTTACATTTTTCGCCCCTATACCAAAAATACTCCATAAGTTCATTAATGGTACGGAATTTAAATGGCTTTCTACTGAGGTATCGAAGCACGATTTACGTATCGTAAACTTGTACCGTTGACCGTCCATTTTTCTTAGCTCTTTCTGCTATTTTCTTTAAAGTATTTTTCAACTCGCTATTTAGGGATGTATAAAAATCAACGTTGTAAAAGCGCGCGCGTTTTGTAAAGTCAAGTCAAAGGTACAAGCACTCGATCAGCCATGGAAAAAACCTGCTTAAAAAAAATAGAATTTTGAGGCAAGTAAAATCCTAAATTCCCAAGGTTTTAGGCACTATGACATTAGTTTTCTCAATAATGGCCTTCTGCTCTTTTGTTAATTCACTTATAAGGATTTCTTCATCATAGACTTTACATTTCAGATTTTTCAT
>JBFLYM010000050.1:0-2151 GCA_040757035.1 Microcaldota archaeon
CGTGATAAAAGTCTGGATTTGCGGTGGTGAAACTCAAATGGCAAATTGATTTGGAATATAGAATTAGCGCAAGCTAAGCGTTATTATCGCGTGCCCACGGCCCACTATCAAATGGCAAACTTAAGTTAGATATTATTACGCATTAAACCTTTATAAAGCTATCTATTTTTTGCCATCAAACACAACAAGTGTACGGGTTTTGTCGAAGTGGCAGTTTTTGCCCTACTCAACAGAATCTAGGAATCGTCTATCTTTGCGCGCTCACTATTACGCTCGCTATCTACGTTATCTATGGGTTGAAAGAAGAATAAGCGGAAAAAATTGCGACAAATTCATAACCTGACTTTTGCGTGTATTATAGTATATCAGTATAGGTTGTAAATATTCCATTTCAGTTTTTTCGTTTTTTCCAGTTCTTCGGAAATTTGTCTGAGCAAATTTCCTTTCAATTTTGCATAATCATCTTTTGAATATTCCACGTTTCCTATTGCATTCCTCATGCTTTTTGCATTGAAGCAGAACATTCCATCACTCAATCCTTCCACATTGTGGCAAAAGTAGATGTCACTTGAATTGACTGCCATATCTACTTCAAAAGTACGAGTTACGTCCTGCACATAATGAGCATTTATGCAGAACGCTGAAGAGAAAACGACGCTGCTTCCAAATATGTTCGTTGATTCGCGAGGCCAGAAAGAAAAAGCAACATTCTTGGAAAGAACAGACATTATGGTCTTATAGGAGTTGATTGCGTTTATGCACACTATAGGCACATCCAAATTTATACATTTTTCCGAGCAATACAGCGATATGAAAGCAATTCGCTTCGCGCTTTTGGCAATTTCAAGAAACGATTTTGAAAGAACTGCTTTATCAAGATGTAATAAGTTGAGCTGTTCTTTTTCCATACCAACGAACACTTCGGTCAGGTTTTCGAGTTTCCAATATTTTTTGGCTATATAAACATTCGCACCTGTAATCGGAGATTGCTCGGTAGCAATATCATAGAAGTCCACGTTCTTTGAAAGCCAATCACTGTATTTATCCATGTCCTGAAGCTCTTTACCTAACACTATACGACTTGTGGAGCGCCATGCGTTTTCAGTTTCTTCTTTTGCTTTTTTTGGATCACAACCATCGGAAACAGCTTCGCCTGTTATCAAATCGTCCTTCTCTTTGTTTTTAAGGATATCAAAAAGTCCGATAATCCGTTTTTTGGAGGACAGTTCTTCGCGAACCTGCTCGCGTAGGTGCGACTCAATCTTCATGTATTCTTCAAGACTAAGCTGGAGATTTCCAATAACATGTTTTTTACCTCGCTGAAAAAATGAAAACCAACATTTTTGGCAACCATGAAGATTGCTGGAATAAAATATATCTGAAGAAGCTGTTATGAGAAAGCCTTCAAAAATCCGATTTCCTCCAAGCGGTCCTCCACTACATAGTGTGCGAATTGCGAAATTCGCCTGCGCAACATCATGACTACCGAATATGTATTTACATTTTCGTGCAAATGACGAATATGCAACATATTCTGATTGCGATATCAAGTTCGAGTTCAGAACAAAGAAACTATTTAGAACATTAGCTGAGCTTTCAACATTACTACTTCTACCAAGAATGATGTTGCCAGAGTATATGAAGCGCTCACCCAGTGCTTCCACAATACTATCTATATCTTTTATTTCGTTTATTGAAAGAGCAGAGAATTTCTTTTTCCAGTCAATTTCATCGAAATTAACGAATTTAGCCGAAGCTACATAATGCTCTCCGGAAACATAAACTGATCCGATTTTACCCAAATTGTGCGAATAGAAACGCTGAGGTTTTTGTATATGCTCCTCCAAGTATTGCGCAAAATCTGCGAGCGACCCAATTTCGTCGCCAAAAAGGATTTTGCAGGTTTCCCTGAATTTTTCATCTAACTTTTCAAAAAGCGTGTGCGATAACATAAAATTACTTTATAATGACTTTTACTTTGCAACGACTTCGTGTGTTGTATTGTCCCGAATCAATATCTTGAATTACCTAACTTTCACCTAAGTGCTATGACAACAAACCAAATATATCCATGATCTTTTTTTGTTCTTCGTTTACAGAACTCATTTTTTTCAGACGCGTATCTCCTCTATAAAGATGCACATCATAGAT